>NZ_JBITVD010000007.1:0-313117 GCF_044542805.1 Acidovorax sp. NPDC077693
TGAACTCTTCGGGATATGGCTGCTTTGTCATGGCACCTCCTATTGGGCCTCAGGTTTGAGGCTCGAAGGTGTCTAGTTCAGCCGGGGCGATTCAGAGCCAGCCCCACGACGCTGCGAGTTCTTGGAGGGCCTCGAGCGGAGGAGTAAATGTGAGCGAAGACCAGGCGACCGACATGCGAGACCTATCCAGTCAATGACTGCTTGAGGGCAAATGGTACTCGCTCGGTGGTGGAGAGAGGATCGCCCTTGGCGTCCAATTTGGACAGTCTTTTGCTGTGTGCGCTTGCCGATCTGAGTCATCGCATCGGCGTCGGCATTGCTGTTTGTTCAAGACCCACGCCCAACCTCCAACAGGGCCTGAAGATCAGTGGAGCAATCTGCACAAACGCATCTGCAATGGCGCGCGAATCGAACTTTCAATGTCGGAAGCTCGGGCGCTTCCTCAGTTTGGGTGTTGATGAATTTCCCAAAAAATCGATGTCATCGCTCCCCTGGGTCCATCATCGGAAGGTGCATGCGCCCGGCGGCAGATCAACCCGTTTGCGATTGCAGATAGTTCTGCAAGCCCACCTTCTCGATCAGGCCAATCTGCTTCTCCAGCCAGTAGGCGTGGTCCTCTTCCGTGTCACGCAGTTGCACCAGCAGCAAATCACGGCTCACGTAGTCACGCACGCTTTCGCACAGTGCAATGCCCTGCTGCAGGGCGGCGCGGACTTCGTATTCGGTGGCCAGGTCCTTGCGCAGCATCTCGGGCACCGTTTCGCCGGGCGTGAATTCCTTGGGGCGCATGTCGGGGCGGCCGCCCAGCATCAGGATGCGGCGCAGCAGGGCGTCTGCGTGCTGGGTTTCTTCCTGCATCTCGTGGTCGAGGCGGGTGAAGAGCTTGGTGAAGCCCTGGTCTTCGTAGATGCGCGAATGCGCGAAGTACTGGTCGCGCGCGGCCAGTTCGCCGCGCAGCAGATCCTTGAAATAGTTGATGACTTGAGGGTGGCCCTGCATGTTGTTGTCTTTCTGTTAAGGCAGGGAGTATCGCGGCTGCAGACCCTCTTCGCACGCAATGTCCCCGTACCTGCGCATTGCATGCGTACGGGGATCAGAAGTGTTCGCATTGGACTGCGGGCTTGGCTCCGGTCTGGCGGCGGCGACCGATCGCCAAGTCAGGCTGCAGTCTCACCCAGCGGGGCCGCCGCCTTTTGTCGATGCTCGCAGATCAGAAGTCCATCTGGGCCGACAGTGTCAGCGTGCGCGGCAGGCCGGTGGTCGAGTAACCGTTGATGCCGGTGATCCAGTACGCCTTTTCACTCACGTTTTCCAGATTGGCGCGCAGCACGAGCGGCTTGCCCGACAGCTTGGTGGTGTAGCGTGCGCCGATGTCCAGCCGCGTCCAGGACGGCGTGCTGAGCGTGTTGTCGGCGTTGCGGTATACGGACGAGGAACTGACGACACGGCCATTGAGGCTCAGGCCCTGCATCCAGGGCGTGTCCCAGTCCAGGCCCAGGTTGAAGTTGTGCTCAGGCACACCCGAGACCTTCTTGCCCTGGTTGACGCCGCCTTGCGTGCGGGTGAGCTTGGCGTCGGTGAAGGCGACGCTGGCCATCAGGCGCAGGCCGCGCTGCACTTCACCATAAGCCGTCAGTTCCAGGCCGCGGTTGCGCTGCTCGCCGTCAAAGCCGTAGTGGTTCAGGCTCGGGTCGATGGCCGACGTCGTGGTGTAGGCGCTGGGTCGCTTGATTTCGTAGACCGCGGCCTGCGTGGTGATGCGGCCCCAGTCCGCCTTCACGCCCATTTCGATCTGCTTGGACTTGAAGGGGGGAATGGTCTGTCCTGCGTTGTCGTAGGCGGGGGTGGCTGTCTCGGACACCTTGCTGCCGCGCGAGAGGCCGGCCGTGTAGTTGGCGTAGACAGAGATGTTCTTGGCGGGTTTGAACACCACGCCTGCCAACGGCGTGGTGCTGCTGGCCTTGTATTGGCTGGTCGATGCGCCCGTTGCCACGTTGAAACCTTCGTAGTCCATCGTCTGCCGGCGCAGGCCCACGGTCACGAGCAGGCTGTCGTTGAAGAAGCCCATGGTGTCGGCGATGGCGAAGCTGTGCTGGTGGTTGTCAACGCTCTTGGCCGGTGCGCCGCGCACGCCCGTCATGGCCGGGGCGGGAACGGGGTTGTACAGGTTGGACGGATTGGTGCCGGCCGAGGTGGCATAGAAATACCCGGTCTCCTGCGCCATGTAGTTCATGCCTATGGCCACGGTGTGCTTGACGGCGCCGGTGTTGAAGCGCTTGCGCAGGCCCACATCGGCGGCCTTGGAGTCGGTGTACTGGTCGTACCACGCGTTGCGCACACTGAAGTTGCCGTTGGCGGCCAGCCCTGATCCGCCGGGGAAGTCCTGCATGTAATCCAGCTTGGACCAGCCCACGCTGCCGTAGACCGTGGTGCTGTCGTTGAGGTCGTGCTCCAGGCGTGAGGTCACGAGCTTGAAGTTGTCCTTGAGTTCGGTGCCTGGGTACCAGACCGAGCGCGTGTCGGGCACGGCAGGGATGCCGCCGGCGGTGGGCAGCGTGATGTGGTTGCGGAAGTTGTCGGTCTCTCCGCGCGTGGCGGTGGCGTCGAGCGACCAGCGGGTGCGTGCGCCCGCGTAGTCCAGCGCGATGGAGCCGAGGTTGAGGTTCTGCTTGCCGTTGTCGGTGGTGCCTTCACCACCGCGCACCAGGCCGTTGAGGCGCACGCCCCATTCGTTGTCTTCGCCGAAGCGGCGGCCCACGTCCAGGTGGGCTGCAAAGTTGGACTTGCTCATGTAGGTGCTGGTCAGGCGCGTGAGCGGCGCGTCGCCCGCGCGTTTGAGCACGGTGTTGATGCTCCCGCCCACGCTGCCATTGGGGCCGACCCCGCTCGTCAGCGCGCCGGGGCCCTTCAGCACTTCCACGCGCTCGATCATTTCGAGAGGAATGCGCGTGGACGGGGCCAGGCCGTACAGGCCGTTGATGGCGAGGTCGCCATTGCCCACGGTGAAGCCGCGCACTTGAAAATCGTCGCCGAAGCCGCCGCGCGACGCCATGGGGCGCACCGAGGCATCGTTCATCACCACGTCGGAGACGCTTTGTGCCTGCTGGTTCTGGATCAGTTCGGACGTGTAGTTGGTGGTGCTGAAGGGCACGTTCATCAGATCGACTTTGCCCAGCAGGCCCAGGTCGCCGCCGCGCGCGAGCTGGCCGCCGGAGTAGGTCTTTTGCAGGCCGCCGATGGCCTCGGCCTGGTCGGAGACGACCACCTCGTCCAGCGCCGTCTTGCTGGCGGTCTGCGCGCCCACGCCGACCGCGGCGATGGCAAAGCCCGCGCCCAGGCATTGCCGGACCAGGCGGGTAAGGCGGGTGGGCGCGAAGTGCAAGTCGGCACGGCGGGCGTGGCGGACGTGTGAAGGGTGGTTCATGACAGTCATGGTTGGGTTGAAGAAAACGGAATGGGGACGGCCGCGGTCAGAGGTGTCAGAGCGGCAACCGGGATGACGGATGCGGGGGGAGGGGGAGGGTGGTGGTCTACAGTCCCCATGTCAGAAGTTGGCGCGCAGCGACACCACCACGTTGCGCGGGTCGCCGTAGTAGTTGTTGAAGTAGCGGGCGTTGGGCGCGAACTTGGCGTAGTACGCCTTGTCCAGCAGGTTGTTCACGTTGACCTGCACCGAGTACCTGGCGTCGATGCGGTAGCCCAGCATGGCGTCGATCACCGCATACCCGCCCTGGCGCGACGTGACGTCGCCAGCGGTCACATAGCCATCGCTCTGCACCCGCGCGCCGGCGCCGATGCTCCAGCCCCGCAGTGCGCCGTCCAGCCGGTGCTTGGCGAACAGCCGCAGCGCGTGGCGCGGGTCGATGCTGCGCAGTGGCTGGCCGGCATTGGCAGGGTCCGCATCGCGCAGGTACCGGGCGCGGGTGTGGGTGTAGCCCGCCAGCACCTGCCAGCCGGGCCGTGGCTCGCCGGACACCTCCAGCTCCAGGCCCTGGCTGCGTGTTTTGCCGCCCGCCACTTGGCAGTGGCCGGCGGGGTTGCTGGGGCAGCCTTGCGGGCTGCCCAGGTCGTCCATGGCCCGGCCCACCTGGTGGATGCGAAACAGCGACAGCGACGCCGCGAGCCGGCCGTCCATGAACTCGCCCTTCACGCCCGCCTCGACATCCTGGCCCCGTATGGGCGCCAGCAGCCGTCCGTCCGCGCCCTTGGCGTCCTGCGGCGTGAAGGTTTCGGCGTAGCTGCCGTACAGGCTGAAGTGATCGCCCAGGTCGTAGACCAGGCCTGCGTAGGGCGTGACTTCGTGCGCCACGCTGTAGTCGCTGGCGGGGGCGGCAGGCACGCGGTAGCGCCAGCCGCTGATGCGCGCGCCGGCGATGGCGGTGAGCGGGTCGGCCAGCGACAGGCGGGCCATGGCGTATGCGCCCTGCTGCCCTGTGCGCGACGACGGCGCGGTGTAGGCCGTGCCGTTGCCGGGGCTGTAGAAGGGCTCAGGGTAGCTGGTGGCGGGGTTCCAGGTGCGCAGGTCCACGCTCTGCAGCGGGCTCACGCCCCAGTGGCCGCTGGTGCCGATGGTGCGGATGTGCAGGGTGTCGGCGCCCAGGCTCAAGGTGTGGGTGCGGCCCAGCAGCTCGAACGGGCCGGTGGCCGACAGGGCCAGGGCGCTCTGGTCGCTGGCTTCTGCGCCGTAGATGGAGGTGCTCACGTCGACCAGGTACGGGTCGGTGCTGCTCGCGCTGGTGAACGAGGTTTGCTTGAAACCGTCGCTGCGCAGGCGGTTGTGGGCAGCGCTCAGGCGCGTGCTCCAGCCGTTGCTGGCGCGGTGTGCCAGCTCGACGAAGGCCTGATCGTTGTGCCGGTCCCACCGGTTCCAGTCGGTGCCCAGGTAAGTGTTGCGCGGCAGGTGCAGCTGCGTGCCGTCGATGCCTGCGGGCAGGCCGCCCCAGGCGCCGGTCGCATCCAGTTCGGTGTGCTGCAGGCTGGCCGTGAGCGTGGTGCCTGGGGCCAGGTCTGCCTCGACCACGCCGTAGAGCAGCTTGCGGTCCTCGGCACGGGCCTGCTGGAAGAACTTCTTGCTATCGGCCACGGCCACCAGCCGGCCGCGTACGCTGCCCGCCTCGTTGAGCGGGGTGGAAATGTCGGCGTCGATACGGCGGCGGCTCCATGTGCCCAGCGTCACACCTGCAGAGGACTCGAATCCGCGCGCGGGGCGCTTGCGCACCATGTTGACGGTGGCCGAAGGGTTGCCCGCGCCGCGCAGCAAGCCCGCCGCACCGCGCAGCACTTCCACCCGGTCGAGCACTGCGGTGTCGGGCTGGATGAAGATCGAGGCCGAGGTGTTCTGGCTCAGCGCCATGCCGTCCACCTGCAGCGCGTCGATCTGGTGGCCCCGGGCGTAGTAGTTCACCCGTTCGCTGTCGGTGTAGTCCACCGTGATGCCAGGGGTGTGCTGCATCACCGCGTGCAGGTCCACCAGGGCGCGGTCGTCCAGCCACTGGCGCGTTAGCACGGTGACTGGCTGCGCTATGCCGCGCACCGGTTGCGGGCCCGCAAAGACTGTGGCCAAGCTGGCGGTGTACGAGCCCGACTGCTCGGTGCGGGCGGTGGGCGCGGTGGCCGTCACCGTGACCGGGGCCAGCACTTGCGCGCCGCTGGCCTCGGGCGCAACTGCTCTGGGGATGGCGCGCAGGGTGTAGACGCCGCTCGATGCGCGCACGGCCTGCAGGGCGCTGCCCTCCAGCAGCCGGGCAAAGCCGGCCTGCACCGTGTACTGGCCCTGCAGCCCGGGCGATCGCTGTGGCCCCAGCTGGGCGGCGTCGAACGACAGCGCCACCCCAGCAGCATTGGCAAACTGGCTCACCACCACGGCCAGCGGGCCGGGGGCAATGGCATAAGCGCGCGCCGTGTCATCACCCGACGCCTGGGCTGCGGTTGCGGCCTGGGCAGGCTGGGCCTGTGCCACCGGGCCGGCCACGGCCACGCACAGCGCAGCGCTCAGCAGCGCGGCACGGGCCAGGCAGGCAGGGGTGGCGGATGGCATGGATTCTTCTGGGCGCTCAGCGGGTTCATTGGTATGCCGCTCAAGGCACGCCAAACCTGCAAACCCGGGGTCAAAAAAAGTTCGCGATGGATGCAGTCAATGGCGTTTGGGGTGCCTGCCGCTGGACTGGCAATGCTTTTTTGCTACTATTTTTGTAGCGGTTCCGTTCGTAGGCGCCAGGCGGTCAAAGCCGTTCCAGCGCCTCCACCCGCACCCAGTAGCGCGTGTGGCTGCGTAACTGCAGCGGAAACCGGCTGACCAATGCCGCCAGTGCGCGGTCGGTGTCGTTCACCGGGAAGGCGCCCGACACCCGCAGGGCCGCCACCTCCGGCGCGCAGCCCAGGTGGCCGGGGCGGTAGCGGGCCAGCGCCGCGATCAGGGTGCCCAGCGGCATGTCCACCGCGATCAGCCCGCCGTCGCGCCAGCTGGCGTCGAACGGGTCGGCGGCCACAGGGGGCTCTGCCGCCAGCGGGGTGAAGCGTGTCTGCTCGCCGGCGTGCAGCTCGCGCGGCCTGCCCTCTGCCGGCAGCACACGCACGGCTTTTTCCTGAACGCTCACCTGGCACAGGCCGTCGCCCTGCAGCTGCACGGAAAAGCGCGTGCCCAGCGCCACGACGCGGCCTTGGTTCGTCACCACGCTGAAGCGGCGGCCCTGTGCATCGGGCTGCGTGGCCACCAGGATGCGCCCGGTGTGCAGGCGCAGCAGGCGTTCGCGGTCGTTGAAGTCCACATCCACCGCCGTGCCGGTGTCCAGCGCCAGCAGCGACCCATCGGGTAGGGTGATGTCGCGCCGCTCGCCCACGGCGGTGCGGTGTGTGGCCTGCCATTCCTGCCAGGGCAGGGTGCGCCACGACAGCAGCGCCGCCGAGCCCACGCCCACCCCCGCGGCCAAGCTGCGCAGCACGGCGCGCCGGGGCGGCCGGCTGCGCTCGCCCAGCGCCTGCCGCGCCAGCGGCGCGGGGATGCGGCCCAGCTGCGCGCCCACGGCCTGCACCCTTTGCCAGGCGCGCTGGTGGGCAGGGTCGGCCGCGTGCCAGTCCTGCCAGGCACGGTGGTCGTCGTCGGCGGCAGCCGCGGTGTGGTCGCGCAGGCGTGTGTGCCAGGCGGCGGCCTCTCGCAGCGCGCGGCGCTCGGTGTTGGTGGGCTGGCGGCTCACGGCGCTGGCACCCTTCGATCTTTCGGTCGCGGGGGCACTCAATCTTCCAACACCAGGGCGCAGTGCTCCATGGCCCGCGTGAGGTAGTTGCTCACGCTGCGCAGCGATATGCCCAGGCGCTGGGCGATCTCGGGGTAGGTCAGCTCCTCGAATTGCGCCAGCACAAAGGCCTCGCGCACCTTGGGCGGCAGGCTGCCGAGCATGCGGTCCACGTTGATCAGGGTCTGCTGCATGATGGCCTGCTCCTCGGGCGAGGGCGCCATGTCTTCGGGCAGCACGGCCAGGTAGTCCAGGTAGGCCTGCTCCAGCGAGCGGCGCCGAAAAAAGTCGGCCACCAGCCCGCGCGCCACCGTGGCCAGGTAGCGCTGCGGCTCGCGGATCTCCTCCACCGGCGTGTCGGACCGCAGCACGCGCACGAAGGTATCGTGCGCCAGGTCTGCGGCATCGTCACGGTTGCCCAGCCGCTTTCTCAGCAGGCTCTGCAGCCAGGTGTGGTGGTCCAGGTAAAGGCTCTGCAAGGTACGGGCGCGTGGGACAGGGGAGGGTCGAAACAGGGCGGCAATACCAGCCGGCACGGGGCCGTTGGCATTGCGGGATGGTAATGAGAACTACTATCAGTATCAATTATGCCTGTCCCCACGCCCCACGGGGTTGCCATTCGCGCGGAGCCCCTGCGCGGGCGGGCACAATACCGGCCACCATGCTGACCTACCCCCACATCGACCCCGTCGCCCTGCAGCTCGGCCCGCTGGCCATTCACTGGTATGGGCTGACTTACCTGGCGGCTTTCGGCCTGTTCATGTTCCTGGGCATCCGGCGCCTGCGCCACGAGCCCTTTGCCTCCATCACCGGCCCGGGCGCCTGGACGCGCAAGGATGTCGAGGACATCCTCTTCCTCGGTGTGGCGGGCGTGGTGGTGGGCGGCCGGCTCGGCTACTGCCTGTTCTACAAGCCGGGCTACTACCTCACCCACCCGCTGGAGATCTTTGCCGTGTGGCAGGGCGGCATGGCCTTTCACGGCGGGCTGCTGGGCGTCATCGTGGCGATGATCTGGTTCGCACACTCGCGCAAGCGCCCCTGGCTGCAGGTCGCCGACTTCGTGGCGCCCTGCGTGCCCACGGGCCTGGCGGCCGGGCGGGTGGGCAATTTCATCAACGGCGAACTCTGGGGGCGCTTTTCCAGCCCCGACCTGCCCTGGGGCATGGTCTTCGCGCACAGCGGATCGATGCAGCCGCGCCACCCGTCACAGGTCTACCAGTTCTTGCTGGAAGGCTTGCTGCTGTTCGTGCTGCTGTGGCTGTATGCCCGCAAGGAACGCCGCCAAGGCCAGGTGGCCGCCGCCTTCCTGTTCGGCTACGGGGTCTTCCGCTTCATCGCCGAGTACTTCCGCGAGCCGGACGCCTTCCTGGGCGTGCTGTCGCTGGGCATGAGCATGGGCCAGTGGCTGTGCGTGCCGATGATCGTGGGCGGTATTGCGCTGTGGCTGTGGGCGCAGCGCCAGCCTGTGGGGGCGCTGGGTGCAAGGTAAAAATGGCCTCTACCGATTGATGGTAAAGCGCCAGAAGCTATCAATTAAATAGCAAATTCGAAAACAAAGCCGCTGGGCCCTCATCAGGCCAGCGGCTTTTTCATGAAGGCCAGGTACTGCCCCGGAAGGTAGTCCTCGATGCGGGCGAACTCTGTGTACCCCTGCTGGATGTAGAAGCCCCGCGCCTGCCATTCGAAGGAGTCGAGCCTGGCGTGGTGCGCACCGAGCGTGCGCCCTTGCGCCTCTGCCCAGCCCAGCAGGTGAGTGCCCAGGCCTTGACCGCGGTGGTCGTCGGCGACCCACAGCACGTCGATGTTCAGCCAATACACGAACACGAAGCCACGGATGCCGCCCACCAGTCGCCCTTGCGCATCGCGTGCATCCAGGCGCACGGGCTGCTGGGCAGGGTATTCGCCGACGAAGCGATAGTTGTACTGGCGCAGTTGGCGGCCCAGTGTGCCGTCGCGCAGATCGTCGTCGGTCGGCGGTGCAAAGGTCAGGTGGGAGAGCATCGGCGCGAGTATGCGCGCGGTAGGTGATCAGTTCGGTGCAGTCGCCGCGCGCCGCAGCATCGTCCACAACGCCGCCGCCACAATCAACGCCCCCCCGGCCCAGCCTGCGATGCTGAGGCTCTCGCCCAGCCACAGCACGGCGAACAGCGCACCGAACGCAGGCTCGCTGCCCATCAGCAGGCCGACGCGCGACGGCGAGCTGTGGCGCAGGGCCCAGTTCTGCACCACGAAGGCGAACACCGTGCAGCCCAGCACCAGATAGACGCAGGCGAGCCAGAACCCTGCGTCGCCAGGCAGCGGTGGCAGGCCGCCGGGCAGGGCCAAGGCCAGCGCCACGCTGCCCAGCGCAATGACGCCGGCCTGCACGGCTGTCAGGGCCAGCACCGGTGCGTTGCGGCGGCGGGTAAGGCGGCTGGTCTGGCACACGGTGATGGCGCGCAGCACGGCGGCGGCCAGCATCAGGGCGTCGCCCCAGCCCCAGTGGCCGCTGAGGCCGCCGCTGAGCAGCGCAGCGCCCACCAGCGACACCCCGGCAAATACGAACATCGCCCGCGCGGGCCGCTGGCCCAGCAGGGCCCATTCGGCAAACGGCGTGAACACCACGCACAGGCTGATGAGGAACGCCGCGTTGCTGGCCTGCGTGAGCGCCAAGCCAAAGGTCTCGCACACAAAGATGCCCATCAGCAAACCGCCCAGTGGCAGCCCCGCCGCCAGCGCGTCCCGCTGCTCCGCGCGGCTGGCGCGCAGCAGCGCCGGCAGCAGCAGCACAAAGGTCAGCCCGAACCGCACCGCCAGAAAGCCCAGCACCGGGTAGAACACCAGGGCCCCCTTGGCCACGCCGTAGCTGGTGCCCCAGACCACGGCGACCAGCAGCAGTGCGGCATCGGCCAGCCGGGGCGCGAGGGAGGAACGGGTGGGGGCGGCAAGGGTGGTCACGGTGGTCATGGGGCTGGGTGCCTACGCAGGCGGGGCAGATCAATAAGACGCTCGGGCGATTATTCATTTGCGCCTGCACATTGATAATTGCTGCTACGGAACATCACTTGTGCGCCATGAGCATCAATCAACCCCTCGACAGCCTCGCCGACATGGCCGTGTTCGCGCGAGTGGTCGAGGCCGGAAGCTTCTCCGCCGCGGCCCGGCAACTGGGCATCACACCATCGGCCGTCAGCCGCCAGGTGGCCCGGCTGGAGGGCGCGCTGCGCGTGCGGCTGCTGGAGCGCACCACCCGCAAGCTCAAGCTCACCGACGGAGGCGCGGCAGCCTACAGCCGCTGCCAGTCGATGGTGGCCGCCGCCCGCGAGGTGTGGGCGCTGAGCGACACCCACACCGGCGAGCCCGCCGGCATGGTGCGCATGAGCATGCCCAAGGCCGTGGGGCGGCAACTGGTACACCCGCTGGTGCTGTCGTTTCTGCAGAAGTATCCGCAGGTGGATGTGCAACTGCTCATCACCGACCGGGTGGTGGATCTGTTCCAAGACCCCATCGACCTGGCCCTGCGCGTGACCGACACACCGCCCCCCGGCCTGGCGGGCCGGCCCCTGGCCCCGCTGCCGCACATCGTGTGCGCCAGCCCCCAGTACCTGGCGGCGCACGGCCACCCAGTGCACCCGCGCGACCTGGAACAGCATGCGTGCATCTACCTGGGCGAAGACGAGCGCGACCGGCACTGGCGCTTTGAGCGCGGCACCGAAGCGGCCACGGTGGCCGTGCGCGGGCGCTATGTGGCCAACCACAGCGAAGTGCGGCTGGAGGCCGCGCTGCACCACCTGGGCATTGCCAGCCTGCCGGGCTTTGCAGCGCGCGCGGCGCTGGACTGCGGCGCCCTGGTGCAGGTACTGCACGATTGGGATCACAAGACAGCGTATGCCGGCATGGCCTGGCTGCTGTACCCACCCAACCGCTTCTTGCCGGCCAAGCTGCGGGTGTGGATCGACCACCTGGTGCAAGGCTTCGAAGACGTTGTGTGACGTGGGCCCGTGCGCACCTGGCAAGAGAGCAAGGTGTCAGCTGGCGCGGGACCTATGCAGTGGGAGTCCAGCGGGCAGACAGCCCGACAGCAGCCGGCCATATAGGCGGGCGTCACTGCAGTGCGAATGGGGACTGCGGATGTCGCGTTTTCACCCCAAAACAGGTTTTTGACGGTGCACAGCATTCTGTGCTGGTGTTTTTTCGCAACCGTTCTCATAATTATGGAAAATTATGCGAGTTGTCGAAGGAACCATCCGGTTGGCTGTTTTTTAAACAACGATGGCTTCCAGATGCCGACAGCGCCACTAGGTAGAAACCCACGGTTCAACCGCTTGCTCCCACCATTTAGGTGTTTTCACCATGCGCCCCATTCCCAATTCCCTGCACGACGAAGCCGCGGCGCGGCTGCGGGAGCAGATTTTTGCGGGTGCGTTGCCTCCCGGCAGCTTTCTGGACGAAGCTGCGCTGTGCGAGCGGCTCGAGATCTCGCGCACCCCGCTGCGCGAGGCGCTCAAGGTGCTGGTGGCCGAAGGGCTGCTGCGCCACGAGCCGCGCCGGGGCTGCTTTGTGGCCCAGATCACCGAGCGCGACCTGGACGACCTGTTCCCCGTCATCGCGCTGCTCGAAGGCCGTGCCGCCCACGAGGCCACGCGTAAGGCCGGCGCCGCCGACGTGGCGGCGCTCGAGGCGCTGCACCAGCGCCTGCAGCAGTGCGCAGCCGACGGCCTCATCACCGACTACTACGAAGCCAACTACGCCATCCACGAGGCCTTCATCACGCTCGCGGACAACCGCTGGCTGGCCCAGGTGATCGGCGACCTGCGCAAGATCCTGCGCCTGGCACGGCTGCAGACGCTGCACGCGCCCGGCCGCCTGCAGCAAAGCCTGGCCGAGCACCTGGCCGTATTCGCTGCACTCAAGGCCCGCGACTGCGACGCCGCCGAAGAGGCCATGCGCACCCATCTGTTGCGCCAGCGCGATGCGCTGCGCGACGTAGCCCGCAACCAGCAATCGAGGCTGACACCATGATGAACACCACCCCTGAATGGATTGCCCGCAGCGTCTCGCGCCTGCGCACCGCAGCACCTGCGGCCGACAAGCCCACTGACAAGGCCGCCGACAAGGCTGCCGACAAGACCACATCCAAGGCCGCGATCGACAAGACCGTGACCGACGTGGTCGCCAAGGTTGCGCCGCCGCGGTCCACGCACGAGCGGCTGCAGGCCACGCTGCGGCGCGGGCAGGAGTCCCTGTCGCCGCGCGCGCTGCGCCGCCTGCTGGCCGACCTGCAGGAGGTCATCGCCCCGCAGGTGAGCGAGATCGAAGGCGGGCGCCGCGCCCAGGCCGTGGCCGAGTGGTATGCCAAGGCCGAGCCCGAAGAGCGCCGCGACATGTGGCTGCTGATGTGCGAGCAGTTCGCGCCCGACGCCACGCGCTTCAAGTCGGCCCGCCAGCGCTACGAGGCCGCGGCCGGCACCGCCGAAGAGGGCCAGGCCGAGATCAGCCTGCGCCGCGCCATGGTCACGCCGCGCACACGGCTGCTGCAGCGCTTTGCGGTGTTTCCCGAAGGCATGCGCTTCCTGGTGGACATGCGGGCCGAGCTGCTGCCGCTGCTCAAGGCCGACAAGCGCCTGCTGGCGCTCGATGCCGAGATGGAGCATTTGTTCTCCACCTGGTTCGACGTGGCGTTTTTGCAGCTGCGCCGCCTGTCGTGGGACTCGCCCGCCTCGCTGCTCGAAAAGCTCATCAAGTACGAAGCCGTGCACGACATCCGCAGCTGGGCTGACTTGAAGAACCGGCTGGACAGCGACCGCCGCTGCTACGGCTTCTTCCACCCGCGCCTGCCCGACGAACCGCTGATCTTTGTCGAGGTGGCGCTGCTGGACAAGATCTCGTCCAGCATCACGCCGCTGCTGGACGAAGCGGCGGCGCCTGCGGACATCACCCGCGCCACCACCGCCATCTTCTACTCCATCAGCAACACCCAGACGGGCCTGCGAGGTGTGAGCTTTGGCGACTCGCTCATCAAGCACGTGGTGGAGACGCTGAACGCCGAGTTCCCGCGCCTGCGCACCTTTGCCACGCTGTCGCCCATCCCCGGCTTTCGCGCCTGGCTGGGCAAGCACGCCGGTGCGATGCTGGAGCGCCTGGACGACAAGCGCCGCGCCGAGCTGGGCCGCGCGGTGGGCTTCGAGCCGCCGCAGCCCACCCACCTGCTGGCCGCCATCGACAAGGCACTGGAGCTGGACGCCAAGTCGCCCGTGCGCCAGATGCTGCTCGAATGCGCCGCGCACTACCTGGGACGCGAGCTGCTGGAGGGCAAGCCCGTGGACCCGGTGGCACGTTTTCACCTGGGCAACGGCGCCCGCGTGGAGCGGCTGAACTGGGCGGGCGATCCGTCCACCAAGGGCGTCAAACAATCGTACGGGTTGATGGTCAACTACCTGTACGACTTGAAGCGCATCGACAAGCATCGCAGCTTGCTGGCGCAGGGCAAGGTGCCGGTGTCGGGGGACATCGACACCTTGTGCCGCGGCTGACACCACGCTGGACAACGTGGGGCCCAACTGCCGCCCACCGCCTGCACATCGACCCGATGGCCCGCGCCGCAAGGCACGGTTCTGGTAGAAGTGCAGGCTGCGGACGGCGGCGACACCCACGGCGTGCGCGGTGCCGGCTTTCCATTTCAACAACGACGACAGGAGACAAGACATGACTCAGACAACGCAATTCCACGACCGAGCGGTGCAACGCCGCAGCCTGCTGGTGGGCGCCGCCGCCGCAGGGCTGGGCCTGGCCAGTGGCGGCAGCTGGGCCCAGGCATCGGCCTGGCCCACCAAGCCCGTCAACCTGGTGGTGCCGTTTCCGGCCGGCGGGGGCACCGACGCGTTTGCACGGCCGCTGGCGGCCCAGTTCGCCAAGGCCACCGGCAAGACGCTGGTGATCGACAACCGCGGCGGCGCGGGCGGCACCGTGGGCGCCAGCTTTGCCGCCAAGGGCGCGCCCGATGGCTACACGCTCTTCATGGGCGCCGTGCACCATGCCATCGCGCCGTCGATGTACCCCAAGCTCGACTACGACATCGAGAAAGACTTCGTCCCGCTGTTCCTGCTGGCCAACGTGCCCCAGGTGCTGGTGGTCAACCCCAAGAACGTGCCGGTGAGCAACTTCCAGCAGTTCATGGAATACGTCAAGCGCAACCCCGCCAAGCTCAACTACGGCTCGGCCGGCGCGGGCACCTCGCACCACCTGGCGGGCGAGCTGTTCAAGCAGCAGACCAACACCTTCATCACGCACATCCCCTACCGCGGTGCCGGCCCTGCGCTGCAGGACCTGATCGGCGGCCAGGTGGACATGATGTTCGACGGCCTGGGTTCCTCGGCCAACCACATCAAGGGCGGCCGGGTGAAGGCGCTGATGGTGTCCGGCACCAAGCGCAACCCCGCCTTCCCCGACGTGCCCTGCGCCGCTGAGGTCGGCCTGCCCGACTACACCGTGACCACCTGGTACGGCCTGTGGGCCCCCAAGGGCACGCCCGCCGACCTGCAGGCCCGCATCGTGGACGAGGTGCGCAAACTGGGCATGGCCGACGAGCTGAAAACCATCTGGGCGAACAACGGTGCCGACTACGGCGGGCTGTCGCAGCAGCAGTTCGCGGCGATGGTCAGCAGCGAGGTCAAGCGCTGGGCGGCGGTGGTGAAGGCCTCCGGCGCGAAACTAGATTGACCCCCGGTGGCGCTGCGCGCCTCGGCGGCAGTGCCAGAGGCACAGCCTCTTCGGCCTGTCCAAGCCTGCGCAGGCAGGCTTGGAGCCGCAGGCCTCATCCCCTGAAGGGGGACGCCACCCGTGGCCCGGCGAAGCCGGTTCCACGGTGGCCCTGGCGATGGCGCCGCGCCGGTTTCCACGGCGGCGCTCGCGATGGCACGCGCCGGTTTCGACGTTCAGCGGACGTGCTTCGACGTTCAGCGGACGTGCATAAAGTGATGGATGGGCACTATGTCGGGTGAAGTGGTAGTAGCGGATGCGGATGAGCGCGGCGTGGTACAGGTCACGCTGCGGCACACCGGGCGCCTGAATGCGATGTCGCGCGCGATGTGGCGGCAGTTGCGCGAGGTATTCACAGGCATCCAGCAGCGGTCCGACGGGGGTGACGACAGCGTGCGCTGCGTGATCGTGGCGGGGGAGGGCGGGGCGTTCTGTGCGGGGGGCGATATCTCCGAGTACCCCGCGTTCCGTTTTGATGCCGCTGCCTTGCGCGACTTTCACGAGAACGATGTATGGGGCGGTCTGGCCGCCATGCTGGCGTGCGACGTGCCCATCGTGGCGCGCATCGACGGGGCGTGCATGGGGGCGGGGGTGGAGATTGCCGCCTGCTGCGACATCCGCATTGCCGGCCAGGCCGCGCGCTTCGGGGCGCCGATTGCCAAGCTGGGGTTTCCGATGGCCCCGCGCGAGGCGCAGCTGGTGGCCGGCGCGGTGGGCGATGTGACGGCACGCCAGATGCTGCTGGAGGCCGCCACCTTCAACGCCAGCGACATGCTCGCGCGCGGCTTTCTGAGCCGCGTGGTGGCCGATGACGCGGTAGCCACCGAGGCCCTGGCCAGTGCGGTGCGCGTCGCCGCCCTGGCGCCACGCGCCGCGCGCATGAACAAGCAGACGTTTCGGGCATTGAAAACGCCGCTACCGCTGGATGGACAAGCGCCACCAGCTATCGAAAATATAGTGAATTCCCTGCCTGGACCGTATGCCTATGCCGACAGTGCCGAGCACCGCGAGGGCATCACCGCCTTTCTTGAAAAACGCCCGCCCGCGTTCTGAAGGCAGCACTGTCGGCCCGCATGCGTCCCACAAGTTTTTCTGACCAGACCAGACTTGCCTGAACTGCCTGAACTGCCTGAACTGCCTGAATTTACGATTTGACAACTCGACCGATTCAATCCAACAACCTCGCCTGACTGCCATGAGCCAACACAACCTTTTCAGCGCGCTGCGCGCCGCCTTTCCCTCCGACCTGGCCAGCGCCGCCGTGGAAACCACGGCGCCGGACGGCACCGAGCTGGTCTACAGCTGGGACGACCTGGAGCGCGCCAGCGCCCGCATCGCCAACCTGCTCGCATCGCTGAAGCTGCCCGAGGGCAGCCGCGTGGCCGTGCAGGTCGAAAAATCGGTCGAGGCCATGCTGCTGTACCTCGCCACGCTGCGCGCGGGCTACGTGTTCCTGCCGCTCAACACTGCCTACCAAAGCGCCGAGATCGAATACTTCATCGGCAACGCCGAGCCCGCCGTGGTGGTCTGCACGCCCGGCAACTTCGGCTGGGTCAGCAAGATCGCGTTCACCCAGGGCACGGGCCATGTGTTCACGCTGGGCGATGACCGCACGGGCAGCCTGCTGGAGCGCGCCGCGCACCACAGCGACGTTCACACGCCGGTGACCCGGTCGGCCGACGACCTGGCCGCCATCCTGTACACCAGCGGCACCACCGGCCGCAGCAAGGGCGCGATGCTCACGCACGGCAACCTGCTGTCCAACGCGCAGGTGCTCAAGGAGTACTGGGGCTGGAAGTCTGGTGACGTGCTCATCCACGCGCTGCCCATCTTCCACGTGCACGGCCTGTTCGTGGCCATCCACGGCGCGCTCATCAACGGCAGCAAGATGATCTGGTTCGCCAAGTTCGACCCCAAGGCGGTGCTGGCCGCCATGCGCCGCGCCACCGTCTTCATGGGCGTGCCCACGCTGTACGTGCGCCTGTTGGCCGAGCCGGGCCTGACGAAAGAGGCGGCCAAGAACATGCGCCTGTTCGTCGCGGGCTCCGCGCCGCTGCTCATCGAGACCTTCAACGAATGGCAGCAGCGCACCGGCCACACCATCCTGGAGCGCTACGGCATGAGCGAGACCATCATGCTCACCTCCAACCCGTATGCGGCCGACGCCCGCCACGGCGGCCAGAGCGAGCGGCGCGGAGCCACCGTGGGCTTTGCGCTGCCCGGCGTGGGCCTGCGCGTGGTGGACGACGCCAACCAGCCGTTGCCCGTGGGCGAGATCGGCGCCATTCAGGTGCAGGGGCCCAACGTGTTCAAGGGCTACTGGCGCATGCCCGAGAAGACGGCCGAGGAATTCACCGCCGATGAACAGGGCGGCAAGTGGTTCAAGACCGGCGACGTGGGCAAGGTGGACGAACGAGGCTACATCAGCATCGTCGGCCGCAGCAAGGACCTGATCATCAGCGGCGGCTACAACGTCTACCCCGCCGAGATCGAGGGCTACATCAACGACATGCCCGGCGTGGCCGAAAGCGCCCTGGTCGGCGTGCCCCACCCGGACTTCGGCGAGGTGGGCGTGGCGGTGGTGATCGCCAAGCCCGGCGCGCAGCTCGATGGCGACGCCATCGTGGCCAAGCTCAAGACCCAACTGGCCAACTTCAAGATCCCCAAGCGCTGCTTCGTCGCCACCGAGCTGCCGCGCAACACCATGGGCAAGGTGCAGAAGAACTTGCTGCGCGATCAGCACAAGGGGCTGTTCGCCTGATCGGCTGATCCGCCAGGCAGCCCGCTGACGCCGCACCAGGCGGCCTGGCCTACCACGCTGCGGGCAGCGTGGTGTGCTGAAGAAGGAACGGCGTCGCTGCGAATGACTCGCACGGCGCCGTTTTTTGCATCGGCGTTTCGCTGACGGTGCTCTACAGTGGCGCGCACCGCACCACCATTTGATCGAGCCGCCACCATGCCCAGCCCAGACCCGTCCCCGCCCCTTAGCCTGGCCGCGGTGGCACTGCTCACGGTGGTGCTGACTGCACAGCCGGTGCACGCGCGGCTGCAGGAGTCGCAGATCGACGTGCCCGTCGAGGTGGTCGATGGCTACGGCAAGCGCATCGCGCAACCGATCCGCGTCACCGTGTGGTCGGACGACGCCAACCCGACCCCGGCACCCGTGATGGTGCTGGGCCATGGCCGATCGGCCCAGCCCGAAAAGCGCGCCGGCCTGGGCCGCGCACGCTTGTCCAAGGAATCGGCATTTTTCGTACGCCGCGGCTTCATCGTGGCTGTGCCCACCCGCGTGGGCTATGGCGTCAGCGGCGGTGAAGACATCGAAAACAGCGGCCCGTGCCAGAGCAAACGCTACTCACCCGGGTACGCCGCTGCCGCGCAGCAGACACTGCAAGTGCTGCAGGTGGTGCGCCAGAGGCCGGACGCCGCCAAGGACAAAGCGGTGGTGATGGGCCAGTCCTACGGTGGGGCTACCGCCATTGCGGTGGGCGCCCTGCAACCCGCCGGGGTGCAGGCCGTGATCAACTTTGCAGGCGGTGGCGGCGGCAACCCGGAGACGCAGCCCGGCAGGCCTTGTGCACCGCAGCAGCTGGAGCAGATGTTCGCGCGGTACGGCGCCACGCTGCGCATCCCTTCGCTCTGGGTCTACACGGAAAACGATCTCTACATGGGCGCCACGCACCCCCGGGAGTGGTTCGCCGCCTTTCGCGCAGCGGGGGGAACGGGCGAGTTCATCCAATTCCCTCCGCACGGCGAGGATGGGCATATGGTCTTCTCCCGCGCACCGCAACTGTGGCAGCCGCGCGTGGCTGACTTTCTGGACCGCAACGGCTTTCCTGCACCGGCGCCTTCGGCACGGGCGCCTGCTGCTCAGCTGCAGCCGGAAAAGACAGCGCCCCCTCAGGACAACGGTGAGGATTGACACCGGACACCGGACACACGGACGACCTGCACCGGTCGAACTCACACCGGCCTCCACCGGGCGTGAGGGCCACAACGGCTACTTCGGCGGGGTTGCGCAGCGCCTGCTGTCGCGGTCGCTATCAACCCCCTGTGCCCTCACGCCGCCTTGGGTTCGTCGGCGCAAAAAATGCAAGCTGCGGCGGGCGCTGCAATGCCGCCGCTCTCCACCGCCCCATGGCTGCAGCAATGCTCCAGCCACGCGGCCACCAGTTTGTAGACCGACAGATTGGTGCGTGCGGTGGGGGCGCACAGGTAGTAGCCCAGCGGGCTTTGAAAACGCTCGCCCAGCGGCTCCACCAGTGACCCCGCCTGCAGCTCGTCTTCCACCAGGCAGGTCGGCACGATGCCCACGCCGAACCCTGACACCGCGGCGCGGATGATCAGCGAGTACAGGTTGAACCCGGGCCCGAAGCGGCTGCCGCTGGTGTCGCACTGGTTCGCCTCCATCCAGTCATGCCATGCCAGGGGCACCTCGATGTGCTGCAAGAGCGTGGCCTGCTGCAAATCGGCGGGCGTGCGCAGGGGCAGGGCGTCGCGCAGTTGAGGGCTGCAGACGATGCTCGTCTCCTTGCCGATCAGGTAGCGCGCATTGGCGCTGGGCCAGTTGCCGTAGCCATACTGGATCGCCGCGTCGAACTCGTACGGCACCGCAAAGTCGTGCGCGTGCTGGTAGCGCACGAAGTTCAGCGACACCTGGGGCAGCGTGCGCTTGAAGTGGCCCAGCCGCGGAAAGAGCCATTGCGCCGCGAACGTGGGCGGCACCGACAGGTTCAGCGCGCCGCCGCTGCCACCGTACGACATGAGCTGCGAGGTGGCCGATTCCAGCGCGGCCATCGCCGGCCGCGTGGCGTTGAGATAGGTGGCGCCCGCATCGGTCAGCTCCAGCCCGCTCGCCTTGCGGATGAACAGCTTCTGGCCCAGGTAGTCCTCCAGCGCGGCGATGTGGCGGCTGATGGCGCTTTGCGTCACGCACAGCTCCTTGGCGGCCATGGTGAAGGCCTGGTGCTTGGCCGCGGAGTGAAAGGCGTTCAGCTCAGAGATGGTCGGGCACAGGCGGCGCATGTGGGGGTATGAGTACAGGTCATGGGATGGTGAGATTTTAGGTGTTGCAGTGGCACCCGGTTGGCCCGTTAAATGCAACCCGTGACGGCAGCGTGACAGATTCCTCCTTCGGGAAGTGATGCGATGCACCATTTTGGGATGTTCGGCCCGCCCATGCAGACGGCCTGCTGGGCATGAGTATTTGAGAACCCCCCGTTTTGACCTCTTCATCGATTTCATGAACACCTTGTTGATAGAAAACAGCCGCGTGCTGGATGTCCATGGCCTGAGCTTGCGCGACGGTCTCTCGGTGCTGGTGCAGGACGGGCGCATTGCCGCCGTCGGTGCCGACGTGCAGGCGCCCGAGGGCACGCACCGCATCGACGCGCGCGGCATGACGCTCATGCCCGGCCTGATCGACTGCCACGTGCACGTCGTGGCCTCCTCGTTCAACCTGGGCAGCGTGGCGCGGATGCCCAATGTGTTCACCATGCTGCGCTCGCTGCCCATCATGAAGGGCATGCTCGCGCGCGGCTTCACCTCGGTGCGCGACGCGGGCGGCGGCGACTGGTCGCTGGCCGAAGCGGTGCGCACGGGCCTGGTGCAGGGCCCGCGCATCTTCCCCTCGGGCAAGGCCCTGTCGCAAACCGGCGGGCATGCGGACTTTCGTGAGCGCAACGACAACCTGGACGTGTGCTCGTGCGCGTACAAGCTGGGCAACATCGGCCGCGTGGTCGATGGCGTGGACGCCTGCCGCCTGGCGGTGCGCGAAGAGATCCTGAAGGGCGCTACGCAGATCAAGGTCATGGCCTCGGGCGGCGTGGCCTCGCCCAACGATCCGATCAACAACCTGGGCTATTCCGAGGCCGAGCTGCGCGCCATCGTCGAAGAGGCCACCAACGCCAACACCTACGTGATGGCCCACGCCTACACGCCCCGCGCCATCGCCCGCGCCGTGCGCTGCGGCGTGCGCACCATCGAACACGGCAACCTGGTCGATGCCCCCACGGCCGAGCTGATGGCCGAACTGGGTGCCTTCATGGTGCCCACGCTCATCACCTACGAAGGCCTGGCCAACGAGGGCGAGCGCTACGGCCTGCCGGCCGTGTCCATCGCCAAGATCGACTCGGTGCGTGGCCAGGGCAAGGCGGCCATCGAGATCCTGGCCAAGGCCGGCGTGAAAATGGGCCTGGGCAGCGACCTGCTGGCCGAAACGCACTACCTGCAGGCCGACGAGTTGCGCCTGCGTGCCGACGTGCTGGGCAACGGCCCGGTGCTGCAGCAGGCCACGCTGATCGGCGCCGAGATCCTGGGCCAGCAAGGCCAGCTGGGGGAAGTCACGGCGGGCGCCATCGCCGACCTGCTGCTGGTCGATGGCAACCCGCTCACCGACATCACCTGCTTGTTGAACCAGGGCGAGCACATCCGCGCGATCGTCAAGGACGGCGCGTTCGCCAAGAACACCCTGTGACCCCGACCCCTCCATTCCCCCTGACCTGACTTGATCTGACCTGACCGGAGAACACCATGCAACGTAGAAATTTCGTCAAGCTCGGCGGCGCAGCAGCCGCCCTGCAGTGCCTTCCCTCCATCGGCTTCAGCCAGCAGGGCGAGGTCTTCCGCATCGGCTCGCTCACGCCCATCACCGGCGCGGGCAGCCCGTACGGCCCGGGCATGCAGCAGGCCATCCGCCTCGCGGTGGACGAGGTCAATGCCGCCGGTGGCGCGGGCGGCCGCAAGCTCGAACTCTTCACCGAAGACGACCAGACCAAGCCCGACGCCGCCGTGCTGGCCGCCAAGAAGTTGATCGAAGTGAACAAGGTGCAGGCCGTGCTGGGCACCTGGGCTTCGGGCGTGACGCTGGCGGTGATGCCGCTGACCGACGCGGCCGGCATCATCCAAATGAACGTCTCGGGTGCGCCCGCCATCTCCACGCAGGACACCAAGGACCTGGTGTGGCGCTTTCAGGCCACCAACGACCGCTTCGGCGCGGCCTTTGCCGAGATCTGCGCCAAGCGCGGCTTCAAGCGCCCGGCCACCATGGCATTCAACAACGCCTCGGGCCTGGGCAATGTCGAAGGCTTCACCAAGGTGTGGGAAAAGCGCGGCGGCAAGGTGGCCGCACACGTCACCTACGAGCCCAGCCGCCCCAGCTACCGCAGCGAGCTGCAGAAGATCCTGGCGGCCAAGCCCGATGTGATCGTGATGGGCTCGTACCTGCCCGACACCACCATCATCCTGCGCGAATGGTTCCAGTCCGGTGCCGACAACAAGTGGATCATCCCCGGCTGGGCGGCCAACCCCGACCTGGTCAAGGCCCTGGGCCCCGAAGTGTGCGAAGGCATCATTTCGGTGGAGACGGTCTCCAACGAAAAGAGCACTTCGTACGCGCAGTTCGATGCCGCCTTCACCAAGGCCACGGGCAAGGCCGCGTCCACCAACATCTATGCCGCCATGGCGTACGACATGGTGATCTCGCTGGCCCTGGCCATGGAAGCCGCGGGCCCCAAGGCCACGGTGGAGCAGGTCAACGCCAAGCTGCGCGAGGTGTCCAACGCCCCCGGCACCGCCGTGTACTCCTTCGCCGAAGGCAAGGTCCAGCTGGGCAAGAAGGCGAAGGTCAACTACGAAGGCGCGTCCAGCAAGCTCGACTTCGACAAGTTCGGCGACGCCACCCCCGACTTCGGTGTGTTCATCATCGAAAAGGGCCAGCTGGTGCGCCGCGACGTGGTGTCCATCGCCGCGTGACGGCCATCATCCCCCTGTTCGTCCCCGGCGGCTGCGGTCGTCGCGGCACAGGGGGCTTTCTGGCAACGCAAGGGTAAGAACGAGAGCAAGAACGAGATGACGCAATGACCTGGATCGATTTCACAAACCTCTTGATCAACGGATTGATCGAAGGCCTGGTGGTGGCGCTGCCCGCGCTGGCCATGACCCTGGTGATGGGCGTCAACCGCTTTCCCAATGCCGCCACCGGCGACTTCCTGACGACCGGCGCGTACGCCGCGGTGGCCGTGCAGATGCTGGGCGGCGTGCCGCTGTGGCTGGCGGCCATTGCCAGCGTGGCCATCACCGCGGTGGTGTCGGCCGGGTCGTACCAGCTGATCTTTCGCAAGCTGGTGGGGCGGCCCATGGTCGCGTCGATGCTCGCGGCCATCGGGCTCGGGTTTTTGCTGCGCAGCCTGATCTCGTTCTTTGCCGGGCACGACCAGCGCACCTTCGACATGCCGCTGGTGCGCGCGTGGAACTTCGGCGGCATCCGCATCCTGCCCACCGACCTGCTCATCGCCGCCATCGCCGCGGTGTGCCTGCTGGTGGTGTTCGTGCTCATCTACCGCACCAGCTTCGGCCGCCAGCTGCGCGCCGTGTCCGACAGTGCCGACCTGGCGCGCGCCAGCGGCATCCGCGCGGGTGGCCTCATGCTGAGCCTGTGGCTGCTGGTGGGCGCGCTGTCGTCCATCGGCGGGGTGCTGCTGGGCATGAAGGCCGTGGTCACGCCCGAGATGGGCTGGGAGAGCCTGATCCCCGCCTTCGCCGCCATGGTGCTGGGCGGCATCGGCAGCCCGCTGGGTGCGGTGCTGGGCGCGCTGCTGCTGTGCATGGTGCAAGAGCTGTCGGTGCCGCTGCTGGGGCCGTCGTACAAGCTGGTGCTGTCGTTCGTGGTGCTGGCGCTGGTGCTGCTGCTGCGCCCGGCCGGCATCATGGGCCGCGTGCAACTGGTGCGCTAAGGGGACGGACCATGATCGCTTATCTCTGTGCCATCGGCATCATCGCCCTCATCTACTGCCTGCTCGCGCTGGGGCTGAACCTGCAGTTCGGCCTTACGCGGCTGGTCAACTTCGGCGTCGTGGCGTTCTTCGCCGTGGGCGCCTACACGTCGGGGCTGCTGTCGCTGCAGGGCGTGCCGCTGGTGGTGTGCTTCATCGCGGCGGGTGTGCTGTCGGGGCTGCTCGCGCTGCCCATCGGCCTGCTGTCGCTCAGGCTGCGCGACGACTACCTGGCCATCGTGACGCTGGGTTTTTCGGAAGCCGTGCGCATCACCATCCAGCAGGAAAGCTGGCTCACGAACGGCGTGCAGGGTCTGCCGGGCCTGCCCAAGCTGTTTGCCCATCTGGCCGGCGGCATGTCCGACGTGGCGATCTTCACCGTGCTGGCCGTGATCGTGGGCCTGGTGTGCTGGGGCACGGTGCGGCTCACGCGCAGCCCGTTCGGCCGGCTGCTCAAAGCCATCGGCGACGACGAGGCGGCGCTGTCGGCCCTGGGCAAGGACCCGGCCTGGTTCAAGGTGCAGGTGTTCATGGTGGGCGCGGCGCTGGCCGGCGTGGCGGGCGCGTTCTACGCGCACTTCATCACCTTCATCACGCCGGAGCAGTTCATTCCGCTCATCACCTTCTATGTGTGGATGGGGCTGGTCATGGGCGGCTCGGGCTCGGTGCGCGGCGCCATGTTCGGCTCGCTGCTGCTGATGGTGTTCCTGGAAGGCTCGCGCTTTGCCAAGGACTGGGTGCCGGGCGTGTCCGAAGTGGGCATGGCCAGCCTGCGCCTGGCCGCAGTGGGCCTGGCGCTGATCCTGGTGACGCTGTACCGGCCGAACGGTCTTTTTGGAGGGCCTTCGAAATGACACTCCTCAACGTAGAGGCCGTGACGCGGCTGTTCGGTGGCTTCAAGGCGGTGGACGATGTCTCGCTGCAACTGGCCGACCGCGAGATTCTGGGCATTGCCGGCACCAACGGCGCGGGCAAGAGCACCTTGTTCGCCGCCATCGCGGGCCAGCAGCCGGCCGACGTCGGCCGCATCACCTTCGACGGGCAGGACATCACCCGCGTGCCGCCGTACCGCCGCGCCCGCCTGGGCCTGGTGCGCACCTTCCAGATCCCGCGCGAGTTCAAGAGCCTCACCGTGCACGAGAACCTGCTGGCCGCGGCCGCCAACCCGCAGGGCGAGCGGCTGGTCAACGCCTTCTTTCAGACGCGCCGCCTGCGCGAACACGAGCAGCAACTGGCCGCCAAGGCCGACGGCATCCTGAAATTTTTGAACCTGGCCCGCGTGCGCGACGTGCAGGCGGGCGGCTTGTCGGGCGGGCAGAAGAAGCTGGTGGAGCTGGGCCGCGTGCTCATGCTGGACCCGCGCTGCATCCTGCTGGACGAGCCCTTCGCCGGGGTGAACCCGGTGCTGATCGAAGAAATCTGCGACCGCGTGCGCGAGCTGCATGCCCAGGGCATCGCATTCATCGTGATCGAGCACCACCTGCAGGCGCTCAAGGCGCTGTCCAACCGCATGATCGTGATGGACCGCGGGCGCATCCTGGCCGAGGGCGATCCGCACACGGTACTGGACGATCCCCGCGTGCAGGAAGCCTACATGGGAGGGGTGGTATGAGCGAGGCGAACAACAAAACCAATAAGACCAATCTGCTGCAGATCGAGCAGCTGCGCGGCGGCTACTCGGACGTGGACATCATCCACGGCATCGACCTGGCCGTGGCGCCGGGGCAGATCGTCACCATCGCGGGCACCAACGGGGCCGGCAAGTCCACGCTGGTCAAGGCGCTGCTGGGCCTGTTGCCGCGGGTCACGGGCAGCATCCATCTGGATGGCCGCGACATCACGACGCTGTCGGCCGAAGACCGGTTCGACGCGGGCCTGGCCTACGTGCCGCAGGTGGCCAACGTGTTCCCGTCGCTCACCGTGCGCGACAACCTGCTGGTGGTGCGCCGCGTGCCGCACGTCAAGCGCCGCATGGACGAGGTGCTGGCCGACTTCCCGGCGCTGGTGGAGCGCCTGTCGCAACCGGCCAGCGACCTGTCGGGCGGCGAGCGCCAGCAACTGGCCTTCGCCCGCGCGCTGATGCCTTCGCCGCGCATCATGGTGCTGGACGAGCCCACTGCGGCGCTCGCGCCATCGCTGGTCGGCAAAGTGTTCGACATGGTGCGAAAGCTCCCCGCCGCGGGCGTGGCGGTGCTGATGGTGGAGCAGCGCGCGCGCCAGGCGCTCACCATCAGCCAGCAGGGCTACATCCTGGACCAGGGCCGCTGCGTGCTGGACGGCCCCGCGCAGGGCCTGCTGGAGGACCAGCGCATGGCGCAGCTCTACCTGGGCAACCACTGACCGGATGTCGGCCAGTGGAGCTTTGCTACTGATTTGATAGCTGCTAGCGCTTTTCCATCAAGCGGTAGCAGCACTTTGGGGCCTTAGCGCAGCACCAGCACCGGGATGTGCGAGTGCGTCAGCACGTGCTGCGTCTCGCTGCCCAGCAGCAGGCGCTTGAGGCCCTTGCGGCCGTGCGACGCCATGACGATCAGGTCGCACTTGTGCTTCTTGGCGGCCGAGATCACGGCTTCGGCCACCAGGTCTGACTTGGCGACCACGGCCTTCACCGTGACGCCCTGGGCGCCGCCCTCGGCCTTTACCTTGTCGACCATGGCCTGGGCTTCGGCCGCCCACTGCGCCTCGATGCGCTGGGCATCGTTCAGGTCCACCGACATGCCGCCTTCGAAGTAGCTGCGCGGGTAGCGCGGCACCACCTTCAGCGCCACCACCGTGGCGCCCGACAGGGCCGCCAGCGCCAGGCCGTGGTTGACTGCCTTGTCCGACAGCGGCGAGCCGTCTGTGGGGATCAGGATACGCTTGTACATGGTGTGCTCCTTGAAGTGACGCCATCAGCTTAGGACCGATCATGTTCCGCGACTTGATCCAGGTCAATGTGGCGTGCGGGGCAGGGCGATAGCCTTGAACCATGTCAATGTTTCAAGCCGACGCCCCGGTTCTGCCGCCGGCGGATGCCCCTGCCGCCGCGCAGGCCCTGCTGCTGGACGACCCGCAGGAGTGGTCGGCCTTCGGTCGGCCGCTCACGCCGACCGGCAGCATTCCGCAGGACCCCGCCACCTGCGGCTGGGACTCGCAGGTGGTGCTCGAAGGCATGCACTGCGCGGCCTGCGCCCTGACCATCGAAGACGCCCTGCGCGCCGTGCCTGGCGTGCAGCAGGCCGACGTGAGTGCGGCCACCCGCCGGGCGCGTGTGGTGTGGCACCCCGGGCAGGTGCTGCCCTCGCAGTGGATGGCGGCGGTGCACCGGGCCGGCTACCGCGCCATGCCCGCCATGGACGCCCTGGCCCGCGAGCAGCGCCAGCGCGAGAGCCGCCGCGCGCTGTGGCGCTGGCTGGTGGCCGGCTTTTGCATGATGCAGGTGATGATGTACGCATGGCCCGCGTACGTGGCGCAGCCGGGCGACTTGACGCTCGAGATGGAGCAGCTGCTGCGCTGGGCGTCGTGGGTGATCACGCTGCCCATGGTGGTGTTCTCGTGCGGGCCCTTCTTTGCCAGTGCCCTGCGCGACGTGCGCCTGCGCCGCGTGAGCATGGACCTGCCGGTGGCCCTGGGCATGGCCATCACCTTCGTGGTCAGCACGGCGGGCACGTTCGAGCCCACGGGCCTCTTCGGCCGCGAGGTGTACTACGACTCGCTCACCATGTTCGTGTTCTTTTTGCTCACCGGGCGCTGGCTGGAGCTGCGCCTGCGCGACCGCACCGCGGGCGCGCTGGAGGCGGTGATGAACCGGCTGCCCGACAGCGTGGAGCGTCGCGGAGCAGAGGGACATTTCACCCGCGTGGCCACGCGCCGCCTGGTGCCCGGCGACACCATCCGCGTATTGCCGGGCGAGGCTTTTCCGGCCGATGGCCGCATCACACGCGGCAACACGCAGGCCGACGAGGCCCTGCTCACCGGCGAGTCCACGCCCGTGGCGCGCCCGCTGGGCAGCACGGTCACCGCGGGCAGCTACAACCTGCAGTCGCCGGTGGAAGTGCTGGTGCAGGGCACCGGCGCCCAGACGCGCTTTGCGCAGATCGTCGCGCTGATGGAAAGCGCCTCGCTGCAAAAGCCGCGCCTGGCCCAGCTGGCAGACCGCATCGCCCGGCCGTTTCTCGTCGCCGTGCTATTGGCTGCCGCGCTGGCGGTGGCGTGGTGGTGGCCGTCCGACCCCGGCCATGCGCTGATGGTGGGCGTGGCCGTGCTGATCGTGACCTGCCCCTGCGCGCTGTCGCTGGCCACGCCGGTCGCCATGCTCACCGCCGCGGGCACGCTGGCGCGCCACGGCGTGCTGGTGCGCAACCTGCAGGGGCTGGAAGCGCTCGCGGCGGTGGACACCATCGTGTTCGACAAGACCGGCACGCTCACGCGCGACGGCATGGCGCTGTCGGCCACGCGCACGTCCGGCGACATGGCGGCCGGCGAGGCGCTGGCGCTTGCCGCCGCCCTGGCGGTGCAGTCGGTGCACCCCGCATCGCGTGCGCTGGTGGCGGCCGCCGCCCGCATGCCGACAAGCACCCTGCAGTGGGCCGTGACGGACCTGCAGGAGGACGCGGGCCTCGGCCTCACCGCCACGGTGCAGCGCGTGGGGGCCGGGCAGGCCACACGCCGCCTGCGCCTGGGCTCGGCCCTGCATGCGGGCATGGCGAGCGAGGGCGATGGCAACGGGCTGCAGGTGGTGCTGTCACAGCAGGGGTCGGACGGGGCGCTGCGCGAGCTGGCACGCTTCGATCTGACCGAGGACCTGCGCAGCGAGGCCGCACCGGTGGTGCGCGCCCTGGAGCAGGCGGGCGTGGCTGTGCAGTTGCTGTCGGGCGACCGCGGTGGCGCGGTCCAGCGCGTGGCCGCGCAGGCCGGCATTGCGCAGGCCCGGGGCGAGTGCACGCCCCAGGGCAAGCTGGCCGCGCTGCAGGCATTGCAGGCGCAGGGCCGCCACGTGGCCATGGTGGGCGACGGGCTCAACGACGGCCCGGTGCTCGCGGGCGCCCACGCCTCGTTGGCATTTGGCCGCGCCGTGCCGCTCGCGCAGTCGCGCGCCGACTTCGTGGTGCTGGGCGACAGCCTGGCGCTGGTGCCGCAGACGGTGCTGTTGGCGCGCCGCACCCTGCGCGTGGTGCGCCAGAACCTGTGGTGGGCCGCGCTCTACAACGCGCTGTGCGTGCCCCTGGCCGTGGCGGGCTGGATGCCCGCGTGGCTGGCGGGGCTGGGCATGGCGCTGAGCTCGCTGCTGGTGGTGCTCAACGCGTCGCGCCTGGCGCGCGAGCTGCCGGCGCTGGGCGGGGCCGACCACGCCGCGCCGCTGGCGCAGGGCCCGGTCGCAACGCCCGTGCCAACCCACCCCCTGGAGCCTGCCTGATGGACATCCTGTACCTGCTGATCCCGTTGTCCGTCGTGCTGGTGCTGATGGTGCTGGCGGGGCTGTGGTGGGCCGTGCACCACGGCCAGTTCGAGAGCGTCGAACAAGAAGGCGAGCGGATTCTCCGGGACGATTGACTTGTGTCAATGCGCCCCGCAGCCGACTGCAAGAAACTCAGATCGCAATACAAAGAGGTGCCCGATGGATTCTCCAAAAACAGTGGCTGCACACTACAACGACACGGTGGTGCGGCAGTTCTCGATCATGGCCGTGGTCTGGGGGGTGGTTGGCATGCTGGTGGGCGTGGTCATCGCCGCCCAGCTGGCCTGGCCCGAGCTCAACTTCGGCATTCCCTGGCTCAGCTACGGGCGCCTGCGCCCGCTGCACACCAACGCGGTGATCTTCGCGTTCGGCGGCTGCGCGCTGTTTGCCACCAGCTACTACGTCGTGCAGCGCACGAGCCAGGTCCGCCTGTTCGCCGGGCCGCTGGCGGCCTTCACCTTCTGGGGCTGGCAGCTGGTCATCGTGGCTGCGGCCATCAGCCTGCCGATGGGCTACACGTCCGGCAAGGAATATGCCGAACTCGAATGGCCCATCGACATCCTGATCACGCTGGTGTGGGTGTCGTATGCCATCGTGTTCTTCGGCACCATCGGCGTGCGCAAGGTCAAGCACATCTACGTGGCCAACTGGTTCTTCGGCGCGTTCATCCTGGCCGTGGCACTGCTGCACGCGGTCAACAGCGCAGCCATTCCGGTCAGCTTCATGAAGAGCTACTCGGCCTACGCCGGCGTGCAGGACGCGATGGTGCAGTGGTGGTACGGGCACAACGCAGTGGGCTTCTTCCTCACGGCGGGCTTCCTCGGAATGATGTATTACTTCATTCCCAAGCAGGCCGGCCGTCCGGTGTACAGCTATCGCCTGTCCATCGTGCACTTCTGGGCACTGATCTTCACCTACATGTGGGCCGGCCCGCACCACCTGCACTACACCGCGCTGCCGGACTGGACGCAATCGGTGGGCATGGTGTTCTCGCTGATCCTGCTGGCTCCCAGCTGGGGCGGGATGATCAACGGCGTGATGACGCTGTCGGGCGCCTGGCACAAGCTGCGCGACGACCCCATCTTGCGCTTTCTGATCGTGTCGCTGTCGTTCTACGGCATGTCCACGTTCGAGGGGCCGATGATGTCCATCAAGACCGTCAACGCGCTCTCCCACTACACCGACTGGACCATCGGCCACGTGCACTCCGGCGCGTTGGGCTGGGTGGGGCTGATCTCGATGGGCTCGCTGTACTACCTGGTGCCGCGCCTGTTCGGCCGCGACAAGATGCACTCCATCAAGGCGATCGAGCTGCACTTCTGGATGGCCACCATCGGCATCGTGCTGTACATCGCCGCAATGTGGATCGCCGGCGTGATGCAGGGCCTGATGTGGCGCGCCATCAACCCTGACGGCACGCTCACCTACACCTTTGTCGAGAGCGTCAAGGCGACCTATCCGTTCTACGTGATCCGCGTGGCCGGTGGCCTGCTGTACCTGGGCGGCATGGTGGTGATGGCCTGGAACGTCTGGATGACCGCCATCTCCGGCCGTTCGGTCAAGGTGACCATCCCTGCAGTGACTGCGGCGCACGCCTGAGCCGAAGGAGTCCATTCATGTCCAACAACAACACCAACCCTTCGACCGGCTTCTCCCACGAGAAGATCGAGACCAACAACTTCCTGATGATCGTGCTGATCCTGCTCGTGATCGCCATTGGCGGCATGGTGGAGATTGTGCCGCTGTTCTTCCAGAAGTCCACCACCGAGGCCGTCAAGGGCGTGGAGCCCTACACCGCCACGCAACTGGTGGGGCGCGACATCTACATCCGCGAGGGTTGCTACAACTGCCACTCGCAGATGATCCGCCCCTTCCGCGCCGAGACGCTGCGCTACGGCCACTATTCGGTGGCGGGCGAGTTCGTGTACGACCACCCCTTCCAGTGGGGCAGCAAGCGCACCGGCCCCGACCTGCACCGCGTGGGCGGCAAGTACAGCGACGAATGGCACCGCATCCACCTGAACAACCCGCGCGACGTGGTGCCCGAGTCGAACATGCCTGCCTACCCCTGGCTGGAAAAGAACGCTGTGGACCCCGCCGGCGTGGCGCCCCGCATGAAGGCCCTGCGCACCGTGGGCGTGCCCTATACCGACGAGCAGATCCAGGCCGCGGCCGAAGACGTCAAGGGCAAGACCGAGCTGGATGCCCTCATCGCCTACCTGCAGGTCATGGGCCGCGCGCTCAAGTAAGCAACACAGAACCTTAGGAGATCCGCCATGGACATCACCACCATGCGCATCGTCGCCACCCTGGCATCGATGGTTTGCTTCATCGGTATCTGGGTCTGGGCGTACATGGGCCGCAACAAGTCCCGGTTCGACGAGGCCGCACAGCTGCCGTTCGAACAAGATTGACTTTCACCAGAACGAGAACACCCCATGAGTGACTTCACCAGCAATTTCTGGTCGGTCTTTGTGACCACGCTGACCCTGGTCGGCATCGTTGCCTGCGGCATCCTGCTGTGGATGGCGGGCCGCAAGAAGGTCGTGGCCACCGCCGACAACACCACCGGCCACGTCTGGGACGAGGACCTGGTCGAGATGAACAACCCCCTGCCGCGCTGGTGGGTGTGGCTGTTCGTCATCACCATCGTGTTCGGCCTGGCCTACCTGGCCGCCTACCCGGGCCTGGGCAGCTTCAACGGCAAGTTGAACTGGACGCAGAAGGGCGAGTACGACGCCGAGATGGCCAAGGCCAAGGCCGCGCTCGACCCGCTGTACGCCCGCTTTGCATCCATGAAGCCCGAGGACGTGGCCAAGGACCCGCAGGCCCAGGCCATCGGCGAGCGCCTGTTCATGAACAACTGCGCCCAGTGCCACGGCTCCGACGCACGCGGCAGCAAGGGCTTTCCGAACCTGGCCGATGCCGACTGGCTGCACGGCGGCACGCCCGAGAAGATCCGCGAGACCATCACGCAGGGCCGCATCGGCACCATGCCCCCGATGGCCGCCGCCGTGGGCACGCCCGAGGACGTGCGCAACCTGTCGCACTACGTGCTGAGCCTGTCGGGCAGCCCGCACGACTCGCTGCGTGCATCGCTGGGCAAGTCCAAGTTCGGTGCCTGCGCGGCCTGCCACGGCATGGATGGCAAGGGCAACCAGGCCCTGGGTGCGCCCAACCTGACCGATGACATCTGGCTGCACGGCTGGGGCGAAGCCGCCATCACCGCCATGATCAACAACGGCAAGACCAACCAGATGCCCGCGCAGGCGGACAAGCTGACCGAAGCGCAGATCGGCGTGCTGTCGGCCTACGTGTGGAGCCTGTCGGGCAAGCAGTTGGCGGCGGCCAGGTAGGCCCGGGCACCTGACCACGCCGGGCGGCGCGACAGCCAGCGCCGCCCTGCGGTCCGCACCGCGCATCCCTCCCGCCAGCCAGGGCCTCACCGTTTCAAAAGCCAGCACCACGAGCCACACCATGAAGCCACCCAGCGGGCCTGCCCGCAAGGTCATCCCCATCGCGCCGGTCGCGGCCGATGCGTCGTCGTCCCAGGGCGAGATCGTCTCGCTGTACGAGGCGCAAAAGAAGATCTACCCCCGCTCCATCAGCGGCGTGTTCGCGCGCTGGCGCTGGGCCATGGTGTTCCTCACGCAGCTCGTGTTCTACGGGCTGCCATGGTTCGAGTGGGGGCAGCGCCAGATGGTGCTGTTCGACCTGGGGGCGCGGCGCTTTTACATCTTCGGCCTGGTGCTGTACCCGCAAGACTTCATCTACCTCACGGGCCTGCTCATCATCTCGGCGATGTCGCTGTTCCTGTTCACCGCAGTGGCGGGGCGGCTGTGGTGCGGCTTTGCGTGCCCGCAGACGGTCTACACCGAGATGTTCATGTGGATCGAGCACAGGATCGAGGGGGACCGCAGCGCGCGGCTGCGGCTGGACAAGGGGCCGTGGACGGCAGAGAAGGCGGTGAAGAAGTCGCTCAAGCAGCTGGCGTGGATGTCGGTGGCGCTGTGGACGGGTTTTACCTTCGTGGGCTACTTCGTGCCCATCCGCACGCTGGGCAGCGAGCTGCTGGCCTTCTCGGGCGGGTGGCAGATGTTCTGGGTGCTGTTCTACGGCTTTGCCACCTACGGCAACGCGGGCTACATGCGCGAGCAGGTCTGCAAGTACATGTGCCCCTATGCGCGCTTTCAAAGCGCGATGTTCGACAAGGACACGCTGGTGGTGAGCTACGACCCCGAGCGGGGCGAGCAGCGCGGCCCGCGCAAGAAGGGCATCGACTACAAGGCCCAGGGCCTGGGCGACTGCATCGACTGCTCGCTGTGCGTGCAGGTCTGCCCCGTGGGCATCGACATCCGCAACGGGCTGCAGTACGAGTGCATCGGCTGCGGGCTGTGCGTGGACGCCTGCAACACCGTGATGGACAAGATGCAGTACCCGCGCGGGCTCATCCGCTACTCCACGCAGAACGGCGTGGCCAACCGGTGGAGCCAGTCGCAGATGCTGCGCCGGGTGCTGCGCCCCCGCGTGCTGATCTACACCGCGATCCTGGCAGCGCTGTGTCTTGCCATGCTGGCCAGCCTGGTCACGCGCACACCGCTGAAGGTGGACGTGGTGCGCGACCGTGCGGCCCTGTCACGCATCGTGGCCGGGGGCAAGCTCGAGAACATCTACCGCCTGCAGATCATGAATGCGACCGAGGGGCCGCAGCGCTACCGCATCGCCGCCCGCGGGCTGACCGCGCTCGAAGTGGCCTCGGAGGCCGAGGTGGACATCGGTGCCGCGGAATCCCGCTGGGTGGCGGTGCGGCTGCAGATTCCGTACGGATCGGCCGCGCCGGGCTCGCACGCGGTGCAGTTCGACGTGCAGGCGGTGGACCGAGCCGCCCATGTGACCGAGAAATCCGTTTTCCTGGTGCCGCGCTGAGGCGCTGCACCGCCCGAGAAGATTTGCAAGGAGTACTGACATGCCATCGAATCCCGCCATCGGCCGCAACGGCCCAGCCATCTCTGCCAGTTCCACAGGTCCGGGCGCCGCGCCCGCCGCCGCCCCGTGGTGGAAGTTCGGCCACGTCTGGCTGGTCATCGCCGGGCCCGCCATCGTGATCGTGGCCGGCTTCGCCACGCTGTGGCTGGCCATCTCGCGCCCCGACCCGGTGGTGGCGGAGGACTACTACCGCCAGGGCATCGAGATCAACAAGACGCTGGAAAACCCCGCCAAGAGCCTGGCGCCCGCGGTCAAGGGCCGCAACCACGCCGCCACGCCGGTGCAGGACCAGCCGCGTTGAGTCGCCCACCGGCTGACCGGCTGCGACGACGACAACAACAACACCGGCGAGCACCGGCGGCCCCTGCGGTACCGCCGTGCCCGCTCGCTCCGCGAAGGAGACTGCAAGTATGTGGACGCAACGCCTGATGTGGATTGCCTGGCCCGCTTTTTTGATGGCCGGCGTGATGGAGATGCTGGTCTTTGCCCTGGTCGATCCGCACGACCTGCACTGGTTCGGCCAGCCCCTGGCACTGTCGCGCGAGGGGGTCTATACCCTCGCGTTCTTCGCGTTCTGGGCCGTCACGATGGCGTCGAGCGCGCTGACCACGCTGCTGGCGATGTCGCCGTTCGAGCTGAACCGCTGTCCCGTGCCGCCGGGGGAGCGCCCTGACGATTGCCGCAAGACGTCGTGCTCCTGATGTGCCGAGGTGTGCGGAGACTGCGGGCGGTGAAAACGGCGTTTTGAAAACGACAACGCCGGCTCGAGGCCGGCGCCGAAGTCCTGGCCTGTGGTGCTCAGTGGCAGGCTTGCTGGCTGTTCACGATGCGCTTGAGCGCGTCGGTATCGAGGATGCGCACATGGCGCTGCTTGACCTCGACGATGCCTTCTTCGACGAACTTGGAGAACGTGCGGCTCACGGTCTCGAGCTTGAGGCCCAGGTAGCTGCCGATCTCTTCGCGCGTCATGCGCAGCACCAGCTCGGACTGCGAGAAGCCCCGTGCGTGCAGGCGCTGCACCAGGTTCAGCAGGAATGCGGCCAGCCGCTCTTCGGCGCGCATGCTGCCCAACAGCAGCATCACGCCATGCTCGCGCACGATCTCGCGGCTCATGATCTTGTGCACGTGGTGCTGCAGCGCCGTGACCTCGCGCGAGAGTTCTTCGATGCGGTCGAACGGCATCACGCAGACTTCGGCGTCTTCCAGCGCCACGGCATCGCAGGTGTGCTGGTCGTTCACGATGCCGTCGAGGCCGATGATCTCCCCGGCCATCTGGAAACCGGTGACCTGGTCGCGGCCGTCTTCGGTCGCCACGCAGGTCTTGAAGAAGCCGGTGCGGATGGCGTACAGCGAGGTGAAGGTCTCGCCGTTGCGGAACAGCGTGGTGCCGCGCTTGACCTTGCGGCGGGTGGCCACGACCTCGTCGATGCGCTGCAACTGCTCATCGCTCAGGCCGACAGGCATGCACAGCTCCCGCAGATTGCAGTTGGAGCAGGCGACTTTCATGGTGAGCGGGTTCATAGGTACAGCAGGTTGGGGTTCGGGCGTTTCACCCCGTGGTGGCGAGGTTTCGCTGCGGACCGGGGGTGGGCGACTGACATGCATCAAATTGTCGCTGGTCGGCTGGTGGCATCACTTGACGTAGATCAAGGACGTGAGGAACAGCTTACGGCACAGTGGCAACGTACGCAAGGATGCTTCCAATGACTGCTGTTTCGCCCGAGCTGCTGCGCCGCTTCGATGTGCCAGGGCCCCGCTATACCTCCTACCCCACGGCCGACCGCTTCGTCGAGGCCTTCGGGCAGGACGACTACGTGCTTGCGCTGGAGCAGCGCCGCGCGGGCACCGGGGCCAAGGCGCTGCCGCTGTCCCTGTACGTGCACATTCCGTTTTGCGAATCGCTGTGCTACTACTGTGCGTGCAACAAGATCATCACCAAGCACCATGACCGCGCCGATGTCTACCTGCGCTACCTGAGCCGCGAGATCGACCTGCACACCGCCCACTGTGGTACCGGGCAGGTGGTGAGCCAGCTGCACCTGGGCGGGGGTTCGCCCACGTTCCTGTCCGACGACGGGCTGCGCGAGCTCATGGCCATGCTCAAGCGCAGCTTCACGCTCGCGCCGGGCGGCGAGTACTCGATCGAGGTGGACCCGCGCACGGTGGATGCCAGTCGCCTGGCGGTGCTGGCCGAGCTGGGCTTCAACCGGCTGAGCTTCGGCGTGCAGGACTTCGACCCCGAGGTGCAGAAGGCCGTGCACCGCATCCAGCCTGCGGAGCAGGTGTTCTCGCTGGTGGAGTCGGCGCGCGCGCTGGGCTTCGAGTCGATCAACGTCGACCTCATCTACGGCCTGCCGCGCCAGACGCCCGAGTCGTTCGACCGCACGCTGGCCCAGGTGGTGCAACTGCGGCCCGACCGCATTGCGCTGTATGCCTACGCGCACCTGCCCGAGCGCTTCAAGCCGCAGCGCCGCATCGTCCCGGCCGAGCTGCCCATGGGCGGCGCCAAGGTGTCGATGCTGTCGCGCTCGCTCGATGCCTTCATGGCCGCAGGCTACGTGTACGTGGGCATGGACCACTTTGCGCTGCCCGACGACGCGCTGGCCGTGGCCAAGCGCCAGGGCCGGCTGCACCGCAACTTCCAGGGCTACAGCACCCAGCCCGACTGCGACCTCATTGGCCTCGGGGTATCCGCCATCGGCCGGGTGGGTGCCACCTACAGCCAGAACGCCAAGACCCTGGACGAGTACTACGACTTCTTGAACCAGGGCCGGCTGCCCGTGGTGCGCGGCCTGGCGCTGACGCGCGACGACCTGGTGCGCCGCGCCGTGATCATGGCGCTGATGTGCCAGGGCGAGCTGCTGTTCGAGCCGCTGGAGCAGGCGTGGCTCGTCGACTTTCGGCGTTACTTCGCGGCCGAGATCGAACAGTTGGAGGAGATGGCGGACCAGGGGCTGGTGCAGATCCGCCAGGACGGCATCGCGGTGACCGCCATGGGCTGGTTCTTCGTGCGCGGCATCGCGATGGTGTTCGACCGCTATCTGCAGGCCGACCGCAACCGGGCGCGGTTCTCGCGCATCATCTGATGCCCGGCCTCACCGCCCGCGCCCACGGGGTGCCTTCAGGCGCTTGCCCACCATGCTGCTCACGGTAGCTTCGACCGCTCTGCTCATGGGCCTTGCCGGCGGGTCCCATTGCCTGGCCATGTGTGCGGCGCCCTGTGGGGCGCTGGTGGGGCAGGGGGGCGGGCCTGCGGCGGGTGCCGTGGCGCAGCCGGTGCGGTGGTTGCCGCGCGGCGGCGTGGTGCAGCGCACGGCGGCGTTTCACGCGGGCCGGCTGGCGGGCTATGCCCTGGCAGGCGCCCTCGCGGCCCTGGCCATGGACAGCCTGGCATGGCTGACCCAGCACACCATGGCGCTGCGCCCCGCCTGGACCCTGGCCCATGTGGCGGTGATGGCCTGGGGCCTGATGCTCATGGTGCAGGCACGCCAGCCGCTGTGGGTGGAGCAGGCGGGCCGGGCGGTGTGGGCGCGTGTGCGCCCGCTGGTCCAGGCCCCGGGGGGCGTGCTGCTGGCGGGTTTCCTCTGGGCGCTGATGCCCTGCGGGCTGCTGTATTCGGCCTTGCTGGTGGCCGCGCTCAGTGGCGGTCCGGTGCAAGGGGCGCTGGCCATGGCGCTTTTTGGCGTGGGCAGCGGCCTCTGGCTGGCCGCCGGCCCCTGGGCATGGGGCCGGCTCCGGGCGCGGCTCCATACCTGGCGCGCCGATGGGGGCACGCGGGTGGCCGGCGGCCTGCTCTGCGCGGTGGCCGGCTGGGCACTCTGGATGGATCTGGTCTACAAGCCGTCCCTCTGGTGCCGGTAGCCAGTCGTGAAAAGTGCTGCGGGGTCAGGTGCCGCGGGGGAGCGATGCGGCAGCCGGGCCCCCACGGCGGCCCGTGCGGGTAATCACTGCACTGTAGCGGCAGGGCGTGCGGCATGAAGTGTTGTGGTGTCGCGTCTGCGCGGCAGCAACGAATTGATCGCGCAGGCTTAGGGCGATAATCTGTGTAACCATTGGTGGCATTCACGTCTCCATGTTTCGCGCCCTTGAAGTGAACTCTTCCATCCTCATCGACATCAGCCAACTGCGGGTCGGCATGTACATCCAGCTCGATGTGGGCTGGATGCACCATCCGTTTCCGGTCAGCAGTTTTCGCGTGGCGTCGATCGAGCAGATCGCCACCTTGCGCGAGCTCGGCCTGACCGAGGTGCGCTACGTTCCCAAGAAGAGCGACCCCGACCAGCGCGAGCTGGTGCCTGCGGCCTGGCGCGTGCCCGAAATGCCCGCGCCCGCCGCCCCCGGGGTGGACGCGGCGGGCGGCACCCCCGCGGCCGACCCCGAGGCGCTGCGCAGGCGGGCATTGCTGGAGGCGCAAAACCGCGCCCTGGCCGCCTGCGACCAGCGCTTTGGCGAGGCCACGCGCCAGTACCAGGCCATGGAGCGCGTGGTGTCCGAACACCCGGACCAGGCGCGCACCAAGGGCGATGCGCTGGTGTCGGGCTGCGTGTCCGAGCTGCTGGAAAACGGCGACTCGGTGATCCGGCTGCTGTCCGAGGGCGTGGGCGAGCGCAATGCCCTGCACCCCATCAACGTCATGGTCATCTCGTTGCTGCTGGGCCGCGCCCTGGGCATGAAGAGCGTGGAGCTGCACGACCTGGGCGTCGCGGCGCTGATCCATGACATGGGCAAGCTCAAGCTGCCGCCCAACCTGCGGCAGGTCACGCCGTCGATGATCCCGATGGAACGCTCGCGCTACGAGACCCATGTGGGGGAGTCGGTGGCATTCGCCATGCGCATGGGCTTTCCGGACACGGTGCTCACCGCCGTGGCGCGGCACCATGAAATGGTCGACGGCAGCGGGTTCCCGCTGCGCCTGTCGGGCCCGGACCTCGGGCGCGCCAGCCAGGTGCTGGCCCTGGTCAACCGCTACGACCGCATGTGCAACCCCGCCAACGGCGTGGATGCACTCACGCCGCACGAGGCGCTGTCGGTCATCTTCGCGCAGCTCAAGTCCAAGTTCGACTCCGTCGTGCTGGGGGCCTTCATCCGGATGATGGGCGTGTACCCGCCGGGGTCCATCGTGCAGCTGGTCAACGACCGGTATGCCATCGTCGCGTCGGTCAATTCGTCGCGCCCGCTGCGGCCCAAGGTCATCGTGCACGACTCGCGCATCCCCAAGGAAGAAGCGCCGATCCTGGACCTGGAAACCGTGCCGGAGCTGGGCATCCGCCGCAGCCTCAAGCCGGCGCAGTTGCCGCGCGACGCGCTGGACTACCTGTCGCCGCGGCAGCGCATCTGCTACTTTTTCGAGCGAGCGGTCAACCCCGGCCCCGAAGAGGCCGGCGCGTGACGGTCGTGCAATCCCACGGCTGGCTCGACGGCTTGCAGGAAGCCGTGTGGCTGGTCGATGAATCCACCCTGCTGATCCTGCGTGCCAACGCCGCCGCGGAACGCCTGGCGGGCGCACCGGTGGCCGCGATGGTGGGCACGTCGGTGCTGGGCCTGGCATCCACGCCGCAGGACGTCGCTTTCTGGGGCGAGCCCGCCCAGGTGGTGGCCGATGGCATCCATTCGCACACCAGCCTTTTGCGGGCCGACGGCAGCCTGGTGCCCGTGAACCGGCAGGTGAGCCGTGTGCCCAACGGGCCCGATGGCGGCACGATCTTCATGGTGACCATGCTGGACCGCAGCATCCAGGCGGCTACCGAGCGTGAGCTGGAGACCCTGCTGTCCGAGCTGCGGGCCACGCTCGACTCGGCCGCCGACGGCATGCTGGTGTGCAATCTGCACGGCCAGGTGCGTGCGTTCAACCAGCGCCTGGCGCAGCTGTGGGGCATTCCGCGGGAGTTGCTTCTGGAGCGCGACGATGCCGCGGTCTACGCGCACATGGCCGCCCAGGTGCAGGACGCCGCGGCGTACACCGACCGCATGGCCGCCATTGCCCGCGAGCCCATGCAGGAGAGCACCGACATCCTCACGCTGAAAAGCGGCGTGGTGCTGGAGCTGCGCTCGGTGCCGCAGTTCAGCCAGGGCCGTCCGGTGGGCCGGGTGTATTCGTACCGCGACATCACCCGCCAGACCGAGATCCAGGCCAGCCTGCGCCTGGCGGCCCGGGTGTTCGAGTCCAGCCTGGACGCTATCTTCATCGCCGACAGCCAGCACCGCGTGCTGCGCATGAACCCGGGGTGCGAGCGCCTGGTCGGTCCGTCGGCCAAGTCCTTCGAAGGCTGCATGGCGTCGTCGCTGTTCGGCGGAGGCACCGATATTGCCTTCATGGAACAGGTGCTGGAGGGCTGGGCGCGCGACGGCTTCTGGGAGGGCGAGCTGTGGCTGCCCCGTGACAGCGGCGCGTACTGCGCGGTGCAGCTGTCGTGGGTGGCGCTGCGCGACGACGAAGGCCGGCTGGTGCAGAGCATCGGCTTCATGCGCGACTTGACGCTGCAGCACGCCGCGCAAAAGCGCATCGAAGAGCTGGCCTACAGCGACGTGCTGACCGGGCTGCCCAACCGCCTGCTGCTGTCGCAGCGCGTGGACACGGCCATCCAGGGCGCGCGCCAGAGCGACACCGGCTTTGCCATCCTGTTCCTGGACCTGGACCGTTTCAAGATCATCAACGACTCGCTGGGCCACCCCTTCGGCGACCGGGTGCTGCAACTGGTGGCCGAGCGCCTGCAGGCTTGCCTGCGCCAGACGGACATGCTGTGCCGGCTGGGCGGCGACGAGTTCGTGATCTACCTGCACGGCGGCGACGCGGTGGTGGCCGAGAGCGTGGCCCGCCGCATCCTGGACGACATGCTCAAGCCCTTCATGCTCGACGGCATGGGCTTTTCGATCCAGTGCAGCATCGGCATGGCGCTGTACCCGCAGGACGGCACCACGCTCGACGAGCTCATCAAGCAGGCGGACACGGCCATGTACCGCGTCAAGGAGCGCGGGCGGGGCAGCTACGGCTTCTACCAGCCGCAGATGAACGCCAACCTGCTCTCGCGCATGCAGATGGAGCACGCGATGCGCCAGGCGCTGGGGCAGGACCGCATGGCAGTGCACTACCAGCCGCAGGTCAACATGGCCACCGGCCGCATCACCGGGGCCGAGGCGCTGATCCGCTGGACGGACCCCGAATTCGGCGCGGTGTCGCCCGGGCAGTTCATTCCGCTGGCCGAGGAGTCGGGCTACATCGTGACGCTGGGCGCCTGGGTCATGGAGCAGGCGGTGCGCGAGGCCGCGCAGTGGATGCACAGCGGCATGCCCATCGTGATCTCGGTGAACGTGTCGGCGCTGGAGTTCCGCCAGCCCGACTTCGTGGACCGCATCACGCGCCTGCTGGCCGTGCACCAGCTGCCGCCCACGCTGCTGGAGCTGGAGCTGACCGAAACCATCTTGCTGCAGGACGCGCTGGAGATGGAGCAGCGCCTGCGTGTGCTGGCGGGCCTGGGCATCGGCCTGGCCATCGATGACTTCGGCACGGGGTATTCGAGCCTGGCGTACCTCAAGAAGCTGCCGATCAGCAAGCTCAAGATCGACCAGTCCTTCGTGCGCGGCCTGCCCGACGACGATGGCGACCGGGCCATCGTGAGCGCCATCATCAGCATGGGCCGTGCGCTGCACATCGAGGTGGTGGCCGAGGGGGTGGAGACCGAAACCCAGCAGGCCGTGCTGCTGCAGATGCAGTGCGACCACTACCAGGGGTTTCTGTGCGCACCGGGCCTGCCCGCGCCGGAGTTTCGCGCCATGCTGGGCAAGCCGCTGCCGCTCAAGGCGCAGGGCCGGCGCGACGGGTTGCAGATCTGAGCATCGGCGTGGGAGCGCAGAGTGCGCTCGGGGTGGCCTGTGCGGGTGGCTGTGTCGTGCGCCGTGCCACTGCGCCGTTGCATGCGGGTGCTGTGGCCTGGTCCGGCAGGTGAATTCAATGCAAAAAATGCCGCTACCGCTTGATGGATCAGCGCAAGCAGCTATCAATATGGTAGCGTCCTGCTCTCGCGGGTAACCTGTTGCTGCGCCGTAATCCGCAGCCGCCCGGCGGCCAGCCCAGCCCCGGTCAGGACGCGGCCAGCCCCTTCCAGAGCATGTAAGCCGCCAGCCCGAACAGCAGCGTGGCGAACACGCGCTTGAGCTGCTTGACGGGCAGGTTGTGCGCTGCCTTGGCGCCCAGCGGGGCGGTGAGCACGCTGCAGGTGGCGATCACGGCCAGGGCCGGCAGCCAGATGTAGCCCAGCGATGCGGGGGGCAGGCCTTCCACCGCCTGGCCGCTGATGGCGTAGCCCACCACGTTGGCCAGCGCGATCGGAAAACCCAGCGCAGCGCTGGTGGCCACGGCGTTGTGGATGGGCACGTTGCACCAGGTCATGAAGGGCACGCTCACAAAGCCGCCGCCGGCACCCACCAGGCCCGACAGGAAGCCGATCACGCCGCCCGCAGCCACCTGGCCCGCGCCGCCGGGCATCTGGCGCGTGGGAGCGGGCTTTTTGTCCAGGAACATCTGCGTGGCCGAGAAGCTCACGAACAGCGCGAAGAAGATGGCCAGGAACGAGCCCTTGAGCAGCGCGAACACGCCCAGGCTGGCGATGAAGCCGCCCAGCACGATGCCGGGCGCCAGGCGCCGGGCGATGTCCCAGCGCACCGCGCCGCGCTTGTGGTGGGCGCGCACGCTCGAGATCGACGTGAACATGATCGTCGCCATGGAGGTGGCGATCGCCATCTTCACCGCCAGATCGGGCGACACCTGCCGCGCGCCGAGGATGTAGGTCAGGAACGGCACCAGCAGCATCCCGCCGCCAATGCCCAGCAGGCCCGCGAGAAAGCCCGTGGCCAGGCCCAGGACACCAAGTTCAACGATCAGAAGAGGGTCCAGCATGGCGCAAAAGGAAAGCGTGAGGGCGGCACGGCCGCCAAGCCTGCGCCCTGTCGCCGCCGCGGTGCAGCCGGGCGGCGGGGTGACAGGGGCATGGGGAATAAGGTGTCTGCGATTGCCACCGAACCCTCATCCTGAACCGGGGGTTCAGGTGGGCGAGGGCAGCCAAGTGTTGGGTTCATCTGACGCGAGATGATCACGCTCACCGGACGATGTACCAAGCCCGAGCTCAATGAGCATTGGTTCAAGGAAATATAAAGCCCGGCGGCATCGCAGACACGTCCATTGTAGGCGCTGCCAGGGCCCTGCGCTGAAAGACGGTTTTGTAAAGACCGTAAGGCGATGCACATTGCGCGGCGCACTGGATGGCCGGTTTGCGGCGACGCTTCGGCAACGCCTGGATGCGGAGCGGGCGCGCCGCCTTTGCGCGCCAGCCTGCGGGTTCGACGTCGCTCAGAGAAGCCGGCCGTCTTCGCCCAGCACGTGGTCCAGCTGCTGCACCAGCGACTGCAGCCGCTGGTCGTCGGCGGCGGGCAGCGGGGCCGAGGAAGAGGCCGCTGTCGTCGCCGCGGCAGTGGCCGCTGGCTGGGCGGGGGCGGTGTCCACCGCGGGCCGGGCGGTGGCGGCTGCCAGGTCGGCTGCTTCGCGGTCGGCGATTTCGAATGCGAGGTTCAGGGCTGCCAGCACGGCGATGCGCTCGCGGGCACGCACCTTGCCGGCATCGCGGATGCGGGTCATGGCCGTGTCCACGCGTTCCACGGCGTCCAGCAGGCGGCTCTCGTGGCCCTCGGGGCAGGTCAGCAGGTAGCTTTGCTGCAGGATCTGCACCTCGATTTGCTTCATTCGGATTCTTTCGTGGCGGGGGCTGCAGCGGGCAGGCGCTCCAGCAGGGCGTCCACCCGGGCCCGCGCGGCAGACAGGCGGGACTTGAGCGAATCGCGCTCCTGCGTGAGGGCTGCCACCTGGTCTGCCAGCAGCGCGTTGGTGCGCTGCAGTTCCGCGTGGCGCAGCAGCAGGCGTTCAACGCGTTCGGCGATCTGGTCGGTGGTCGATGGTGTGGCCATAGAGCCCCCGATTGTAGGGTGGCGGTTTGTAAACGGCCGTAAAATCCCGTGGTTGGTGCTCGCGGTGTGGTTCACATGCTGCAGTTCAACGGGAAGCAGGGAGGCGTGCCACGCATGGTGCGCCGAGCCTGCGCTGCCCCCGCAACGGTCAGCGGACGAATCACCCGATTCTCTCTCCATCACAAGCCACTGTGCGCCTTGAACAAGCGTGTGGGAAGGCGTTGGAGGGCGTTCCGCCAGCCCGGATACCGGCCAACACGGTGGCTGCGCCCACGCCTTTTTTGGGCAAAGCGCAGCCGTATCACCCATCTGCTGGCGGGGAGGCCGGCTCGGGTTTTGTTTGTTGACGATGACCCCCATGAAAATCCGTACCCCTCGTGCGCGCATTGCAGCGCCGCTGTGTCTGCAGCCGGCCCTGGCCGCCATGGCCGTTGTGGCCGCCTGTTCTGCGCAGGCCCAGGCGCAGCAAGCGCCGAACAGCGAGGCCGGCAGCCCGGTGCAGATCGCGCAGAACCTGCGCGCGCCGTCGCTCACCGAGACGGTGGTGACCGCCACCCGCACGCCGCAGCCGCTGTCCGACCTGGTGGCCGATGTGACGGTGATCGACCGCGACACCATCGAGACCAGCGGCGCCACGGGCCTGGCCGATGTGCTGGCGCGCGTGCCGGGCATCGAGTTCTCTCGCAACGGCGGGCCGGGCACGACCACGGGGGTGTTTTTGCGCGGTGCGGAATCCCGCTTCACCGCGGTGTACATCGACGGCGTGCGCATCGACTCGCAGTCCACCGGCGGCGCCGCGTGGGAGGCGATTCCGCTGGCGCAGATCGACCGCATCGAAGTGCTGCGCGGCCCTGCGGGCGCGGTCTACGGCTCGGACGCCATGGGCGGCGTGATCCAGATCTTCACCAAGCGCGGTGAAAACGGTGTGGCGCCGTACGTGGGCATCGGCGTGGGCAGCCACAGCACCACGAAGATTGAAGCCGGCGTGAGCGGCGCCACCGGCACCATCGACTACGCGCTCGGCATTGCGCGCGAGAAAAGCAAGGGCTTCAACGCCCGCACGGTGGCCACGCAAAACCCCGACCGCGACGGCTACGAGAGCACGTCGGCCAACGCGCGCCTGGGCCTGCAGATCAATGCTGCGCACCGCCTGGACGCCACGCTGCTCGCCAACGACCTGGACAGCGGCTACGACAACGGCCTGGGCAAGGACGACCGCAACCAGCACCAGCTGCACGCGCTGGGCCTGACCTGGCAGGCGCAGTGGACCACCGCATACAAGACGCGCCTGCAGGTCACCGACTCGCGCGACCAGTACGAAACCACGCCCTCGGTGTACCTGAGCGAGACGCACCTGCGCGGCTACCTGTTCCAGAACGAATGGCGCCAGGGTGCGCACCTGGTCACGGCCGCGCTGGAGCGGCGCGAAGACAACCTCCAGAACGCCCCCATCGACCGCTCGCGCTCGCAGGACGCCATCGCCCTGGGCTACGGCTACACCGCCGGCGGCCACACGCTGCAGGCCAATGTGCGCCATGACTCCGACAGCGAGTTCGGCGGCAAGGGCACCGGCAGCCTGGCCTATGGCTACACCTTTGCGCCGCAGTGGCGCGCCACCGCGTCGGTGGGCACGGCGTTCCGCGCGCCCACGCTGTACCAGCGCTTCAGCGAATACGGCGTGGGCTCGCTCAAGCCCGAAAGCAGCCGCAATGCCGAGGTGGGCCTGCGCTGGGCGCAGGGCAGCAACAGCTTCTCGGCCACCGTGTACCGCAACCGCGTGCAGGACCTGATCTCCTTCGGCGCGCCCGGCCCGTGCCCATCGCCCTTCGGCTGCTACGTGAACACCGCGCGCGCCGAGTACAAGGGCGTGACCTTTGCAGGCTCGTACCGCCTGGCAGGTGTGCTCGGCGGCGTGCAGCTGCGCGGCTCGCTCGACCTGCAGGACCCGCGCGACCTGGACACCGGCAAGCAACTGGCCCGCCGCGCCAAGCGCCACGGCACGCTGGGCGCCGACACGCAGCTCGCGGGCTGGACCGTAGGCGCCGAGGTGCAGGCCTCGGGCCGCCGCTTCGACACGGTGGCCAACACCAACGTGCTGGGCGGCTACACGCTGGTCAACCTGTACGCCAGCACCCGCATCGCACGCGACTTCACGCTGGTGGCGCGCGTGGACAACGTGGGTGACAAGCACTACGAGCTGGCTCGCACCTACGCCACAGCCGGACGCACCGCGTACGTAGGCGTGAAGTGGGCGCCGCAGTAAGCCCAAACATCAACGAGAGAGAGCAGAGAGAGAAGCCCGAAGAATGGTCACCCCGGCACGCTGTCCGGCGATATTGATCGCCGCCCCTGCATCAGGCCAGGGCAAGACCACCGTCACCGCGGCCCTGGCGCGCCTGCATGCGCGCCAGGGCCGGCGGGTGCGGGTCTTCAAGTGCGGGCCCGACTTTCTGGACCCGCACTGGCACCGCCTGGCCAGCGGCGCGCCGGTGCACCAGCTGGACCTGTGGATGAACGGCGCGGACGACTGCGCGCAGCGCCTGCATGCCGCGGCGCAAGAGGCCGACCTGATCCTGATCGAAGGCGTGATGGGCCTGTTCGACGGCGACCCGAGCGCGGCCGACCTGGCCCAGCGCTTCGGCCTGCCCGTGCTGGCCGTCATCGACGCATCGGCCATGGCGGGCACCTTCGGCGCGCTGGCGTTTGGCCTGCAACACTACCGGGCGGGCCTGCGCTGGGCTGGCGTGCTGGCCAACCGCGTGGGCAGCGCCCGCCATGCGGACATGCTGCGCAAGGGTCTGCGCGATGACGCCGACTGGATGGGCGCGGTGATGCGCGTGCAGCCCGGCACAGCGGCAGCCAACGCGGGCACCGGCAAGCCCGGCGCGCTGCTGCCCGAGCGCCACCTGGGCCTGATCGCGGCGCATGAACTGCCCGACAGCCTGGCGCGGCTGGACGCCGCGGCCGACGCGCTGGCGGCGACACCGCTGGGCCAGATGACGGCATCCGACCTGCAGCGGTGGGTGACGGACTTTGCGCCCCCCGCGCAGCCGCCTGCCGTGCCGCCGCTGCTGCTGCAAGGCCGCACGGTGGCCGTGGCGCGCGATGCGGCGTTCTGCTTCATCTACGAGGCCAACCTGCACACGCTGGCGCAACTGGGCGCGCGCGTGGTGCATTTCTCGCCGCTGCACGATGCCGCAGTGCCCGACTGCGACGCGGTGTGGCTGCCCGGCGGCTACCCCGAGCTGCACACCGCGCAGATCGCCGCCAACACCGCCATGCAGGCCAGCCTGCGCGCGCACGTCGCGGCCGGCAAGCCGCTGTGGGCCGAATGCGGCGGCATGATGGCGCTGTTCGACGCCATCACGCTGGCCGATGGCAGCACGGCGCCGCTGTGGGGCCTGCTGCCCGGCCACGTCACCATGCACAAGCGCCTGGCCGCGCTGGGGCCGCAGCACCTGACCGTCGCCGGGCGGCTCACGCTGCGCGGGCACACCTTTCACTATTCGACCGCCGCCAGCACTGCGCCGGTGGTGGCGCGCACGGCCCGATCCGGCGAGGTCGTGGCGGCGGATGCCGGCGAGGCGCTCTACTACCAGGGCAGCATCCACGCCAGCTACTTCCACGCCTGGTTCCCCTCCAGCCCCGAGGCCGTGGCGCAACTGCTGGGCGCGCAGGCATCATGACGGCCATGTCCGCACCGCACCCTTCGCAAGCCATCACCACCGAGCTCATCCTGGGTGGCCAAAAAAGCGGCAAGTCCCGCCGCGCCGAACTGCTGGCGCGCGACTGGCTGGCGCAGTCCGCCGACCACCGCGCGGTACTGATCGCCACCGGCCAGCCCTGGGACGACGAGATGCGCGAGCGCATCGCACGCCACCAGCGCGACCGCGCGGAGCGCGTGCCGGGCCTCGTGACGGTGGAGGAGCCGCTCGATGTGGCGTCCGCCATCGCGCGGCGCAGCACCGCGCACACCCTGCTGGTGGTGGACTGCCTCACGCTGTGGCTCACCCAGTGGACGATGCCCCTGGGCGCCGAGAGCATGAATTTGGAGCAAAAACAGGCCCTGTCGCGCAACTGGCAAGCGCAAGCAGCTATGTTTTTAGTAGCAATGGCCGCCTCCCCCGGCCCCGTCATCCTGGTGGGCAACGAAATCGGCCTGGGCGTCATCCCCCTGGGCCGCGAGGTGCGCGCGTTTGTCGATGCGCTGGGCGCACTCAACCAGCAGGTGGCCCAGGTGTGCCCCCGCGTCACGCTCATGGCCGCGGGCCTTCCCCTCACCTTGAAGGAGCCCGCCGCATGAAGCCGACCCCCGTGCGCCGCATCCTGTGGGTGATTGCCATCGTCATCGCGCTGGGCCTGCTGATGGCCGGGCTGGCGCGAGCACAGCCGGTGCGCATCCAGGACGACCGGGGCCGCGAGATCACGCTGCCTCAGCCGCCCCAGCGCATCGTGAGCCTGCTGCCATCGCTGACCGAAAGCGTGTGCGAGCTGGACCAGTGCCACCGCATCGTGGGTACGGACCGCTATTCCAACTGGCCCGAGGCGGTGATCGGCAAGCTGCCCAAGGTGGGCGGCGGCCTGGACCCCAGCATCGAAGCCATCGTGGCCCTCAAGCCCGACGTGGTGCTCATGTCCGTCAGCTCCCGCGCCAGCGACAGGCTGCAGGCGCTGGGCCTCACCGTCGTGCAGCTCGAACCCAAAACCCATGCGGACGTGCGCCGCGTCTTGGGCACCATCAGCGACCTGCTGGGCGTGCCCCGGGCGCAAGGCTCCGACCGGCAGTGGCGCACCATCGACGCCGCCGTGCAGGCCGCAGCCCAGTCGTTGCCGCCGAAGGCACGCAACCTGCGCGTGTACTTCGAAGTGAGCCGCGGCCCGTATGCGGCCAGCGAGTCGTCCTTCATCGGCGAGTCGCTCACACGCCTGGGTGTGCGCAATGTGGTGCCCGCATCGCTCGGCCCCTTTCCGCGCCTGAACCCCGAATACGTGGTGCGCGCCAACCCCGACGTGCTGATGATCGGCAACAGCAGCATGCAGACCATGGTGCCGTACCCCGGCTGGTCCACGATGCGCGCCGTGCGCGAAAACCGCGTGTGCGTGTTCGGCCCCGGCGACGCCGAAGTGGTCGTGCGTCCTGGCCCGCGCATGGCGGAGGCCGCCCGCATCATGGCCAGGTGCCTTGTGGAGAAGGCCCGGTGACGCCTTCCCCGCACCCGACCATGCCCACTGCCGCAGGCGCCCGCCGTGCAGCGTGGTGCGCGCTGTGGTTGGGTTTGGCCAGCGCGCTGCTGCTGGTGCTGGGCACCGCCGTCGGCAGCACCGGGCTGGAGAGCCTGGTGCACATGGGCGACGACCCCGTGGCCCGCCAGATCGTGTGGGATATCCGCCTGCCGCGTACCCTGGGCGCGTGGCTGGCCGGCGCGCTGCTGGGCCTGGCTGGCGCTGTGGCGCAGGGCCTGTTCCGCAACCCGCTGGCCGACCCGTACCTGCTGGGCAGCGCCTCGGGCGCAGCGCTGGGCGGCGCGGTGGCCATGGCGATGTTCGGCGTGTCGCCGGTGGCCGCGCAGTGGATCGCACGCATCGGCATCACCGGCATGGCCTTCCTGGGCGCCGCCGGGGCCGTGGTGCTGACGCTGGTGCTGGCCCAGGGCGTGCAGCACACGCTGCGGCTGCTGCTGGCCGGTGTGATCGTGGGCGTGGTGCTGGGCGCCGTGCGCGACCTGGTGGAGCTGGCCTCGCCCGACATCCTGCAGGCCATGCAGGCCTTCATCCTGGGCAGCACGGCCTTCGTCGGCTGGATCGCCTGCACCCTGATGCTGGCCGCCTGGGCCCTGTGCGCACTGCTGGCCTGGGTGCTGGCGCGCGCGCTGGACGGCCTGACCTTGGGCGAATCCACCGCCGCCAGCCTGGGCCTGCCGCTCGGCCCCATGCGCGCCGGCCTGGTGGCCGCGATGGCGCTGGCCACCGGCACGGCCGTGGCGCAGACCGGGCTGATCGCTTTCGTCGGCCTGGCCGCGCCGCACCTGGTGCGCTCCATCGTGCGCGTGACGCACGAGCGGCACATCCTGTTGTCCAGCCTCATGGGCGCGGTGCTGCTGCTGGCCGCCGACATCCTCGCGCGCTGGATGCTGGCACCGCAGGAGCTGCCCGTCGGTGTGCTCACCGCCGCGCTGGGCGGGACCTACCTGCTGTGGCTGATGCACCGGCGCACCGCACGCGGAGGCAGCCTGTGACGGGCGCGGCATTGAGCGCCCACGGCATGACCGCGCGCGTAGGCGGCGCCGAGGTGCTGCACGGCATCGACCTGCACCTGCCCGCGGGCCGCTGGACCAGCATCGTCGGGCCCAACGGCGCGGGCAAGTCCACGCTGCTCAAGGTGCTGGCGGGCCTGCTGCCACGCGGCCAGGTGGACGGCCAGGTGGCGCTGCTCGGCCGCCCGCTCACCCAGGTGCCGGCGCGCGAGCGGGCGCGAACACTGTCCTGGCTGGGCCAGAACGAAGGCTCGGCCGACGACCTCACGAGTTACGACGTGGCCATGCTGGGCCGCCTGCCGCACCAGCCCTGGCTGGCCCCACCATCGCCCGCCGACCACGCCGCCGTGGAGCAGGCGCTGCGCACCACGCAGGCCTGGGACTGGCGCGACCGCCCCTTGTCGCAGCTGTCGGGCGGCGAGCGCCAGCGCGTGCTGCTGGCGCGTGCGCTGGCAGTGCAGGCGCAGGTGCTGCTGATGGACGAACCCCTGGCCAATCTGGACCCGCCGCACCAGACGGACTGGCTGCACACGGTGCGCGCCCTGGTGGCCGGTGGTGCCACGGTGGTCAGCGTGCTGCACGAGGTGTCGCTGGCGCTGCAGGCCGATGAGATGGTGGTGATGGCCAAGGGCCGCGTCACGCATCAGGGTGGCTGTGATGAGCCCGCCACGCACCGCGCGCTGGAGGCGGTGTTTGACGACCGCATCGCGGTGCACGCGCTGCTGGGGCAGTGGGTGGCGTTGCCGCGCTGATGATTTTTTCTGTTTGGCTTTTGTTTTGTTTTTGTTTCAACCAAGGAGTCGTGACATGCACATCGAACCCGGGCTGGTGGATACCACCAAGATCTTCCTGAGCTACGCGACGGGGGCCACGGCACTGCTGTATGCGGGCAAGCTGGCGGTGGACATGGTGAAGCAGGAGGGCGTGGTGGCTTTGCTGTTGCGCTCGGTGTTCACCACGGCGCTGGTGTTTGCGTTCTTCGAGCTGCTGCCGCACCACCCGGTGGGGGTGTCGGAGGTGCATTTGATTTTGGGCACTACGTTGCTGTTGCTGTTTGGGGCTGCGCCTGCGTGCATCGGGTTGGCCGCGGGGTTGCTGATCCAGAGCGTGTTTTTTGCGCAGCAGGATTTGCCGCAGTACGGGATGAATGTGACGACGTTGCTGGTGCCGTTGTTTGCCACGTCTGCGATTGCCAAGCGCATCGTGCCGGAGAGCATGGCGTATGTGGACATGACGTATGCGCAGACGTTCAAGTTGTCTGTGGCTTACCAGGGGGGGATCGTGGCCTGGGTGGCGTTCTGGGCTATTTATGGCGCGGGCGTTGGGTCTGCGAATCTGGAGAGCATTGGTACTTTTGGTGCTGCTTACATGACTGTGGTGTTGTTGGAGCCTCTGGTGGACCTGGGTGTGTTGGCGGGGGCCAAGGCTTTGCGTCGTTTCGAGGGCTCTGCGTTCGTTGAGCGTCGGTTGCATCAAGCGGCTTGAGTCTGGTGGTCATGGTCGCTTCTTGGGTTGGTTTGTGGGCGGGGGCCGGGGTGTGCGCCCGGCGGCGCAGTAACTTTCTTTTGCGTCGCCAAAAGAAAGTCACCAAAGAAAAGGCGACCCCCAGTCTGCGTCCCCCATCGCCCGGTGGGCGATGGGGGCAACCTGCGATGCTCGGAACTGGGGTGGTGCCGCAGAACTCGCTGCGTTCTTCGAACTCCGCTCAAACAGCTGCGGCAAGTCAGATCACGAAGCGTGTGTGTCCTGCGGCACACACGCCCACCCCAGCTCCTGCGCTTCTCGGCGCAGCCAGCAGGGGTGGGGAACGGGTACAAAACGGCTGCTGCTTCGCAGTGACGCCTCAGGTCGGGTGCGCGCGCGGTGCGCGCTGCCGACGCCTGGGCACGATCGCTCTGCTCAGGCCGAAGCGTAGCGAGGCAGTTGGGGCCGAGCGAAGCAATGGCCCGAGTGGAGCCCGCTCCCATCCCCTTCTGACCGTGCCGAGAAGCACAGGGCCTGGGGTGAGCGCGTGCCGAAGGACACGCGCATCGTTGTCTGGCTCGCCGAAGCTGTTTGACCGGAGCTGCCTCGCAGAGGCAGCGCAGGGAGTTCTTCGGCGCACCCCAGGACCGAGCATCGCAGGTTGCCCCCTCGCCATCGGCGAGGGGGACACGGGCAGCGGGGTCGCCTTCTCTTTGGTGACTTTCTCTTGGCGAAGCAAGAGAAAGTTACTGCGCCGCCGGGCGCACACCCCGGCCTCCGCCTCAAAGCCGCAACCGAAGTAACCATGGCCCCAGGTCAATAACGAGACCCCATGCAAATCGAATCCCCCCCCATCCTCCGCGACACCCCCAAACCCCAAGGCGAACGCCGAGGCCTGATCCTTGTCCACACCGGCACCGGCAAAGGCAAAAGCACAGCCGCCTTCGGCCTCGCCCTGCGCGCCCACGGCCGTGGCAAGACCATCAAGGTCTACCAGTTCATGAAGGTCCCCACCGCCCGCTTCGGCGAACACCGCCTGTTCGAACAACTCGGCGTCCCCATCGAAGGCCTGGGCGACGGCTTCAGCTGGAAGAGCCGCGACCTCGACCACTCCGCACAACTCGCGCTCGACGGCTGGGCCAAGGCCGAAACCACCATCCGCGCAGGCGCGCACTTCATGGTCGTGCTCGACGAGATCATGTACCCCCTGCGCTACGGCTGGATCCCGCTCGAATCCATCCTCACCTGCCTGCGCGAACGCCCGTCGCACGTGCACGTCGTGCTCACCGGCCGCAACGCACCGGCCGAGCTGATCGAGCTGGCCGACACCGTCACCGAGATGACCCTCATCAAGCACCACTTCAAGGCCGGCGTGCCCGCCCAGCGCGGCATCGAGGACTGATGAAGCATTGATCTGATCTGATTTGATCTGATTTGATGCCGAACGCCGTGCACGCACCCATGCCGATATCCCTGCCCATGACCCGCACCCGCCTGCTGCACCCCACCGTGCCGGCACTGGCGGTGCTCGGCCTGCTCAGTGGTCTCGCAGCACCCCTGGCGCACGCGCAACAGCAACAACACCGCATCATCACCCTGTCCCCCTCGCTCACCGAAACCGTCTGCGCCCTCGGCCACTGCGCCGAGCTGGTCGGTACCGACCGCTACTCCAGCTGGCCCGGCACCGTCGCCAAGCTGCCCAAGGTCGGCGGCCTGCAGGATGCGCAGATCGAACGCATCGTGGCCCTCAGGCCCGACATGGTGCTGCTGGGCCCGCGCAGCAGGGCAGGGGATCGGCTGTCGGCCCTGGGCGTACCCGTGCAGGTGTTCGATGCGCGCACCCATGCCGACCTCCAGCGCATGCTGCTCAGCGTCGGCCAATCGCTCGGCGAATCGGCCCGTGCCGCCGAACTGGTGGCGCGCATCGACCGCGAGCTCGACGCTGCCGCGCGCCGCATGCCGGCCCACCTGCGCGGGCGCAGCGTGTATGTCGAGGTGGGCGTGGGGCCGACTGCGGCCAGCGCTGCCAGCTTCATCGGCGAGACCATCGCGCGGCTGGGCTTGGTCAACATCGTGCCCGGCGACCTGGGGCTGTTCCCGCGCGTCAACGCCGAGATGGTGGTGCGCGGCGCGCCCGACCTCGTCATCGGCCCGGCGGCATCCCTCATGAACCTGGCGGAGCGGCCCGGCTGGTCGGGCATGAGAGCGCTGCGCCAGCACCAGGTCTGCCAGCTCGATGCCGACCGCATGGACCTGCTCTCACGCCCCGGCCCGCGCCTGGGCGAGGCGGCGCACATGCTGGTCGATTGCCTTTCAGGGTTGCCGCAAGCCTTGCGTTGATCCACACATCCTGACTCCCACCATTTTCTGACTGGAGACCTCCATGCAACAAGTCCACAAGATCCCCGCCACCATCGTCACCGGCTTTCTGGGCAGCGGCAAGACCACGCTGCTGCGCCACCTGCTGACCCACGCGCAAGGCAAGCGCATCGCCGTCATCGTCAACGAGTTCGGCGAGCTCGGTATCGACGGCGAGCTGCTGCGCAGCTGCGGCATCGGCTGCGACGAGAACGGGGTGGAGAACGGCCAGCTGTTCGAGCTGGCCAACGGCTGCCTGTGCTGCACCGTGCAGGAAGAGTTCGCGCCCGTGATGGAGCAACTGGCCGCGCGCCGCGACCAGATCGACCACCTGGTCATCGAGACCTCGGGCCTGGCACTGCCCAAGCCGCTGGTGCAGGCCTTCCAGTGGCCCGCGCTGCGCAACGTGTTCACCGTGGACTCGGTGATCACCGTGGTCGATGCGCCCGCCGTGGCCGCCGGCCAGTTCGCCGATGACCCGGTGGCCGTGGACGCCCAGCGCCGCGCCGACGACAACCTGGACCACGAATCGCCCCTGCACGAACTGTTCGAAGACCAGCTCGCCACCGCCGACCTGGTGGTGCTGCACAAGACCGACGGGCTGGACGCCGAAGCCCTGGCCCGCGTCGAAGCCATCGTGCGCGGCGAGACTCTGCCGGGCGTGAAGTTCGTGCACGCCCAGCACGGCCGCATCGACCCCAGCGTGCTGCTGGGCCTGGGCCATGCGGTGGAAGACGTGATCGATGACCGCAAGACCCACCACGACGAGGAAGAAGACCACGACCACGACGAGTTCGAATCGGTGCACGTCACGCTCGACGTGACCGACCGCGCCCGCCTGGTGGAGGCCTTGGTCGCCCTGGTGCAGCGCCACGAGATCTACCGCATCAAGGGCTTCGTGGCCCTGCCGGGTGCGGCCATGCGCCTGGTGGTGCAAGGCGTGGGCCAGCGCTTCGACAGCCACTTCGACCGCGCTTGGCGCGCAGGCGATGCGCGCGCCACACGCCTGGTCGTGATCGGCGACCACCTGGACGCTGCGGCCCTGCAGGCCGAACTGCAATCGGCATTGTCCGAACCCGCTGCCACCACCGTCTGAGGCGACACCCATGCATCTGCTTTCCACACGCCCGGGTGGCTACGTCGAGGACGGGGGCCAGGGCCTGGTGCGCGTGGAGCAGACGCCCGGCGACATCGTCATCCTGAGCGCGGCCGACACCACGCTGTCGCTGCTGTCCGATGCGGCGGCCAGCCTGGGCGATGGATTCCCCAGCGTGCGCCTGGCCAACCTGATGTGGCTGCGCCAGCCCGCGTCCACCGACATGTACGTGGACGACGTGCTGCGCCATGCACGCGTGATCGTCATCGACCACCTGGGCAGCCCCAGCGACTGGGCCTATGTGGTGGAGCAGGCGATGTCGCTGGCCGGCAAGCACCGCCAGTGGCTGGCCCTGTTCTCGGGCGACAACATCGAAGACCCTCAGCTTCTGATGCGCAGTACCGCCAGCCCCGAGGACTGCCACCAGCTGTGGCGCTGCCTGCGCGAGGGTGGGCGCGACAACGCGCTGGCGTTCTTTGCGCTCATCGGCCATGCGGCCTTCGGCATCGGCCCGCGCCCGGCGCCACCCCGGGCGCTGCCGCCGGTGATGGCCTACACCCCGGCCGCCGCAGCGCCGTGGATTCCCGACGCGCCGGTGGCGATGCTGGTGTTCTACCGCGCGCACATTCAGTCGGGCAACACGGCGGTGTTCGATGCGGTGCATGCGGCGCTGGCAGACGTCGGGCTCAACACCCTGGCCGTGGGCGTGGACTCGCTCAAGAACCCCGAGAGCCTGGCCGCGCTGCAGGCCATGGCCGCCGCGCAGGGCGTGGGCATCGTGCTCAACGCCACGAGCTTTGCCGTGGCCTCCATCGACGGCAGTGACGACGACGACGCGCAGGCCATCACCCTGGCGGGCGATGCGCCGGTGCTGCAGGTCATCACCGCCGGCTGCTCGCTGGAGCAATGGCAGGACGACCCGCATGGCCTGGCGCCGCGCGACCTGGCCATGCAGGTGGTGCTGCCCGAGGTGGACGGGCGCATCGGCGCGCGCGCCATCAGCTTCAAGGGCCTGGCCTGGCGCTGCGAGCGCACCGAGGTCGATGTGGTGCGCTACCAGCCCGAGCCCGAGCGCATCGCCTTCGTGGCCGAGCTCGCGCGCCGCTGGTGCGTGCTGCGCAGCAAGCCGCAGGTGGACAAGCGCGTGGCGCTCATCCTGGCCAACTACCCCAACGACGATGCACGCCTGGCCAACGGCGTGGGCCTGGATACACCGGCCTCCACCGTGCTGATCTTGCAGGCGCTGCGCGACGCGGGCTACACCACGGGCGATCTGCCCGAGGGCGGCGATGCGCTGATCGCGCAGCTGGTGGCGGGCGTGACCAACAACCTTGACGCCAACGCCGACCGCCCCGCGGGCCAGAGCCTGGCCATGGCCGACTACCTGGCCGACTTCGGCGCGCTGCCGAAGGCCAGCCAGGACGCGGTCAACGCCCTGTGGGGATCGCCCGGCGCAGACCCCATCGTGCGCAGCGGGCGCTTCATGGTGCCGGGTGTTCGCCTGGGCAACGTCTTCGTGGGCATCCAGCCCGCTCGGGGGCGCGACCTGGACCTGGTGGCCACGTACCACGATGCCGACCTGGTGCCCACGCACGGCTACCTGGCCTTCTACTTCTGGCTGCGCCGCGCGTTCGCGGTGGACGCGGTGGTGCACGTGGGCAAGCACGGCAACCTCGAATGGCTGCCGGGCAAGAGCGTGGCGCTGGGCGCCGCGTGCTGGCCCGATGCCATCCTGGGCCCGCTGCCGCACCTGTATCCGTTCATCGTCAACGACCCGGGCGAGGGCAGCCAGGCCAAGCGCCGCACGCAGGCGGTCATCATCGACCACCTGATGCCCGCGCTCACGCGCGCGGAGACCTACGGCCCGCTGCAGCAGCTCGAACGCTCCATGGACGAGTACTACGAGGCGCTGTCGCTCGACCCGCGCCGCGCCAAGCTGCTGCGCCAGAGCATCCTCGACCAAGTGCTGAAGAACGGCCTGCACCAGGAACTGGGCTTCGCCCCGCCGGCCGACGATGCGCAGCGCGAGGCGCTGCTCGGCCGGCTCGACGCCTACCTGTGCGAGATCAAGGAGTCGCAGATCCGCGACGGCCTGCACATCCTGGGCCGCTCGCCGCGGGATCGCCAGCGCACCGACACGCTGGTGGCGCTGGCGCGCTTTCCGGGCGGCTCGGCGCCAGGGCAGGGCAGCCTGCTGGTGGCGCTGGCGCGCGACCTGGAGCTGGGCGATTTCGACCCGCTGAACCCCGAGTGGGCCGCACCGTGGACCGGACCGCGCCCCGCGGCGCTGCAGGCCCTGAGCGACGAGCCCTGGCGCCACGTGGGCCACACGCGCGAGCGGCTCGAAAAGCTGGCCGTGCAGTGCGTGCAGCAGCACCTGGCGGTGGACGATGAAGGGCACATCGTGGGCCTGCCCATGGACGCCACGCAGTGGCCGCACAGCGCCCCGGTGCTGGCGCGCATGCGCACGGTGCTGGCCCCCCGGCTCGATGCCTGCGGCCCCAACGAGATGGGCCAGCTGCTGCGCGGCCTGACGGGCAGGTTCGTACCGCCCGGCCCCAGCGGCGCACCATCGCGCGGCCGGCCCGATGTGCTGCCCACGGGCCGCAACTTCTACTCGGTGGACACGCGCGCGGTGCCCACGCCCACGGCCTATGGCATGGGCGCGCTGGCGGCCGACCGCGTGGTGGAGCGGCATCTGCAGGACCATGGCAGCTTTCCCACCGCGGTGGGCCTGTCGGTCTGGGGCACCAGCACCATGCGCACGGGGGGCGAGGACATCGGGCAGGCCTTTGCGTTGCTGGGGGTGCGGCCCCGATGGGCGCCCGGCAGCAGCCGCGTGGTGGACATCGAAGTGCTGCCCATGGCGATCCGCAACCGCCCGCGCATCGACGTGACGCTGCGCGTGTCGGGGTTCTTTCGCGATGCCTTCCCGGGCGTGATCGACCTGTTCGACACCGCCGTGCGTGCGGTGGCCGCCATTTCCGCAGACGATGAGCCCGACGACGTGAACCCTATCCGCGTTCGCGTGCAGCGTGAGGCCGCCGAGGCCCAGGCCCAGGGCATGGCCGCCGACGACGCCGAGCGCCGCGCCACCTGGCGCGTGTTCGGCCCGCGCCCCGGCGGTTATGGTGCAGGGCTGCAAGAGATCATGGCCAGCGGCCGCTGGAGCACGTCGGACGACCTGGCCCAGGCCTACCTGCGCGCGGGCGCCTTCGCCTACGGGCAGGGCGGCCACGGCGAGGCCGCGCGCGCCGCCTTCGAGCAGCGCCTGGCTGCGGTGGACGCGGTGCTGCACAACCAGGACAACCGCGAACACGACATCCTCGACTCGGACGACTACTACCAGTTCCAGGGCGGCATGGCCGCGGCCGTGCAGCACCTGGCCGGCGCGCCGGCCGCGCTGTACCACGGCGACTTCAGCACGCCCGGCGCGCCGCGCATCCGCACGCTGAGCGAAGAGGTCGCCCGCGTGGTGCGCGCCCGCGCCGTCAACCCCAAGTGGATCGACGGCGTGAAGCGCCACGGCTACAAGGGCGCTTTCGAGATCGCAGCCACGGTGGACTACCTGTTCGCCTTCGACGCGACCACCGGCGTGGTGGGCGACCACCAGTACGCGCTGGTGGCCGACGCCTACCTGCACGACGACGCCACGCGCGATTTTCTGCAACAACACAACCCGCTGGCCTTGCGCAGCATCGGCGAGCGTTTGCTCGAAGCCATGCAGCGCGGCCTGTGGGCCGAGCCCGGCGAGCACCGCGAGCGCATCGAAGAGCACCTGCTGGAGCTCGAACACCGCCTCGAAACCCAGGGCGAAGGACGCTGAAGTGAAGCACCCCCTGAGTCGCTTCGCGCCTTCCCCCTCTCTCGTCTCGCTGCGCGAGTCGGGAGGGGGACGCCCCCAGCGCGGCGGGGCGGCCCTTGCGCGGGGGCGCTGGCCTCGGCCGCGCCGGGTTCAAGGACCTTGGGCGGCTCACATAGCTATGGATAACTGACATGACTCCTGTCTCTTTGGCCCCGGTGCCAACCACCACATTCCCCTTCACCGCGCTGGTCGGCCACGAAGCCTTGCAGCGCGCGCTGCTGTTGGCTGCCATCGACCCCGGCATGGGCGGCGTGCTGATCACCGGCCCGCGGGGCACGGCCAAGTCGACCTCGGCGCGCGCGCTGGCGGCCTTGTTGCCCGATGCGCCCTTCGTCACGCTGCCCCTGGCCGCCAGCCTGGAGCAACTGGTGGGCACGCTGAACATCGAAGACGTGCTGCGCGATGGCCAGGTACGCCTGGCGCCCGGCCTGGTGGCGCGCGCGCACGGCGGTGTGCTGTATGTGGACGAGGTCAACCTGCTGCCCGATGCGCTGGTGGATTCGCTGCTGGACGTGGCTTCCAGCGGCGTGAACACGGTGGAGCGCGATGGCGTGTCGCACCAGCATGCCGCGCGCTTCGTGCTCGTGGGCACCATGAACCCGGAGGAGGGCGAGCTGCGCCCGCAGCTGCTCGACCGCTTCGGCCTGTCGGTGGCGCTGCACAACCCGGCCGACGCCGGCACACGCCAGGCCATCGTGCGGGCGAGGCTGGCGTTCGAGGCCGACCCGGCTGCCGTGGTAGCGCGGCATGCCGCTGCACAGGCTGTGCTGGTGGCGTCCGTGGTGCGTGCGCGTGCAGCGCTGGCGGGCCTGGAGTGGACCGACGCCGTGGTGCAGCACGCCGCCCACCTGGCCCTGGCCGCAGGCGTGGACGGCATCCGTGCCGACCTGGTGATGCTGCGCGCCGCGCGGGCCCTGGCGGCGCTGGATCAGCAAACCAGCGTGCGCGTGGAGCATGTGGATGCCGTGGCCGAACTGGCGCTGTCGCACCGCCGCGGTGAGAATTCGGCAGGCCCGGCAGGCGCGGCCGGCACGGCACCGCCCTCGGGCGCCGCACAGCCTCCTTCGCTTTCATCGCCGTCACCGTCCAAACCCTCGCCCGCCAGCGGGCAGGGCGCGGGCTCTGCGCAGAATACGCCCGAGGGCGACTGGGGCGCGCTACCGCCCGAACCCCAAACCATGGCGCGCGTGCGCAGCACCGGAGCGTGGCCACCAAAAAAAGCCTGAGCCACCCCGGCCCGCGCTCGCCCCAGGCCACAAACAAGGCGAGCGCAGGCTGGCGGTGGCAAGCCCCCCGCAATGCCTGGTTGCGCACGCCGCAGGCCATGGCCCGGCCCGCTGACCCACAAGGCGCCAGCGTCGATTGGCTGCGCACGTTGGCGGCCAAGGGCACTGCGCGCCTGCAGCCTGCGCACCTGCGCCGCCGCCCTGCCAGCGCCGTGCAGCCCTGTTTGCACCTGATCGCGCTCGACACCTCGGGCTCCATGCGCCAGGGCGGGCGCCTGGCCTGGGCCAAGGGCTATGCCGCGCGCCTGATCGAGCAGGCCGCGCGCGCCGGCGACCACGTGGCCCTGCTGTGTTTTGGCGGCCAGGGGGTGGAGCTGCTGCTGCCCCCCGGCGCTGCGCGCACGGCTGGCACGGCCCGCGTGCGCCCGCTGGGCGGCGGTGGTGGCACGCCCCTGGTGGCAGGCCTGGCCGAGGCCGAACGGCTGCTGCGCATGGCGCGCCGCCGGCGGGGCGCTGGCGCGCCCTCGTGCCTGTGGCTGCTGACCGATGGCCGCACGCTCGAGCAGCCTGCCGCGCCGGGCGCTGCCGCGCACGTCGTGGTGGTGGATTTCGACGACCCGCTGCGCCCCGTGGGCCGCTGCGCGGCCTGGGCCGCACGCTGGCAGGCCGAGCACCGCCTGCCTGAACCCCTTTCTTCCTAGATCCATGAACGAGCTTTTTCCGATGTCCGACGCTGCTGCCTTGACGCCTTCCCACACCACCGACGTGATCGTCTGCACCACCTGCCGCCCGGCGGGCGCATCGCGTGATCTGCCCGCCGACGGCGAACTGCTGTTCGAAGCCGTGCAGGCCGCACAGCTGGGCGACGATGCCGGCACTTGGGCCCAGGTGCGCGTGCGCGGCGTGGCCTGCCTGAGCAGTTGCTCGCGCGCCTGCTCGGTGGCCTTCCAGGCGGCCGGCAAGCACACCTTCGTGTTCGGCGACCTGAAGCCCGACGAGGAAACCGCCCGCCACGTGCTGGACTGCGGCGCGATGCATGCCACGGCCGTGGACGGCATGCTCCACCGCAACGAACGCCCCGAGCGCCTGCGCAGCGGCATCGTGGTGCGCCTGCCGCCGTCGGTATCCTGAGCCTTTTTGCTCGCCCGCACATTCCATGGACGTTTTGGTCTTGCTTCTTCCTGCCACGCAGTGGGACGCCCTGCGCGTGTTGGTCTGGGTGCCCGTGCTGGCCCTGGCCATCGACGGGTGGCTGGGGGAGCCGCCCGCGGCCTGGCACCCTGTGGTGTGGATGGGCAAGGCGCTGCAGTACGGTGGCGACCAGGTTGCGCCCACCGCCCCCGTGGCAGCGGATTGGAAGCGTTTTTGGCTAGCAGCGCTCTTCTGGTGTGCGCTGGCAGCTATTGTTTTGATAGTGTCTGGCCTGGCGCAGCATGCGGCGCTGGCGCTGTATGGGCTGCTGGCCATGGCCCTGCTGGGGCTGCTGCTCAAGCCCCTGCTGGCCTGGCGCATGCTGCGCGATGAGGTGCTGGCGGTGGAGGTCGCGCTGGGCCAGTCGCTGCCCGCAGGGCGCGAGCGCCTGTCGCGGCTGGTGAGCCGCGATGTGAGCGCGTTGACGGCCGACGAGGTGCGCGAGTCGGCCATCGAGTCGCTGGCTGAAAACCTCAACGATTCGGTAGTGGCGCCGCTGTTCTGGTTTGCGCTGCTGGGGCTGCCGGGCGCCGCGCTGTACCGCATGGCCAACACGGCGGATGCGATGTGGGGCTACCCGGGCATGCGCGGCGGGCGGTATTGGCAATGGGCCGGCAAGTGGGCGGCGCGGGCGGACGACGGGCTGTCGTGGGTGCCTGCCCGCATCGCGGCGCTGCTGCTGGCGCTGGCCGCCGGGGGCCTGCCGCTGCGCACGCTGGTGCGGCAGGCGCGCAAGACGCCGTCGCCCAACAGCGGCTGGCCCATGGCGGCCATGGCGCTGTCGCTGAACGTGCGGCTGGCCAAGCCCGGTGTGTATGCGCTCAACGGCGCGGCACGCTCCCCCGGGCCGCTGGACACGCGCCGCGCTGCGCGCCAGGGCGACAAGGTCGTGCTGATGCTGGTGCCGGTGGTGGTGGCCCTGCAGGTGCTGGTGGCGTTGGCGGCCATGGCGCTGATGGGCGGGGCCAGGTCATGAACGTGATCGCGCCCATGGAGATCGACACCGCTGTCGCAGGCTTGCCGCTGCACGGCGGGCCGGACGCTGGGGGCGTCCCGCTGCACGATTTTTCGACCAACAGCAACGCCTGCGGCCCGTGCCCGCAGGCGCTGCGCAGCGTGCAGGCGGCCGATGCCAGCCGCTATCCCGACCCTGCGTACACGGCGCTGCGGGTCCAACTGGCCGCCCTGCATGCCGTGGACCCGGGCCGCATCGTGCTGGCTGGCAGCGCCAGCGAATTCATTCACCGCGCCACGGCCTGGGCAGCGCGCCAGGGTGCCACCCGCGTGGCCGTGCCGGCGCACAGCTACGGCGACTACGCGCACGCGGCGCAGGCCTGGGGCCTGCAGGTGCTGCATGCCGCAGCCGGCGGCTTGCAGGCCGCTGCAGGCCTGCACTGGGCGTGCGAGCCGTCGAGCCCGCTGGGCCAGGTGGACCCGGCGCTGGCCCTGTGGCACGCACACGGCTGCGGAACGGCAGTCGCCCTGCAGGTGCTGGACTGCGCCTACGCGCCGCTGCGCCTGGACGGCCAGCCCACCCACGCGCCCCCGTCGGCCTGGCAGCTGTGGACGCCCAACAAGGCGCTGGGCCTGACCGGCGTGCGCGCCGCTTACGCGATAGCCCCGGCGCACGAGACGCCCGGGCGCATCGCCGCGCTGCAGGGCCTGGCGCCGTCGTGGCCCGTGGGCGCGCATGGCGTGGCCATGCTCGCCGCCTGGGCGCAGCCCGCCGTGCAGCAATGGCTGCAGCACAGCCTGGACACGCTGCGCGGGTGGAAGTCTGCCCAGCAGGCGCTGTGCACCGCCCTGGGCTGGCGTGTGGTGGCCGGCAGCCTGGCCAACTATGTCGTGGCGCAGTGGCCTTTCGCCCACGCGGAGCAGACGGAGCGTGTCCTGCACGGCTTGCGCGCCCACGGCATCAAGCTGCGCGATTGCAGCTCGTTCGGCCTGCCCGGCCACGTGCGGCTGGGGGTGCTCGCGCCCGCTGCGCAGCAGGCGCTGGCCCGCGCCTTCCACGATGTGCAGCGCGCCGCCGCTACCATGCCCGATTCACCCAATCTCTGAGGAGCGCCACGTCGTGCGAACCATCACCGTCACCCGCTATGTCACGCCGCTGCGTGAAGGCGGCTCCATGCCCGCCGTGGTCGAAGGCGACGACCTGGGCCTGTACGTGCTCAAGTTCCGCGGGGCAGGGCAGGGCGTGCGCGCCTTGCTGGCCGAGCTTATCGCGGGCGGCATCGCGCGCGCCCTGCAACTGCCGGTGCCCGAGATCGTGCTGGCCGACCTGGACCCGGCGCTCGCGCAGACCGAGCCCGACCCCGAGATCCAGGACCTGGTGCGCGCCAGCGGCGGCCTCAACGTGGGGCTCGATTACCTGTCGGGTGCGCTCAACTTCGACCCGGCGGTCGATGAGGTGACCGACGACTTCGCCTCGCGCCTGGTGTGGTTCGACGCCCTGGTGGCCAATGTGGACCGCACCGCCCGCAACACCAACCTGCTGATGTGGCACCGCAAGCCCTGGCTCATCGACCACGGCGCATCGCTGACCTTTCACCACGCGTGGAACGGCGCGGTGGCGCAACCGGCCAAGCCGTTTGCACCCATGGCCGACCACGTGCTGCTGCACCGCGCCACCGCCATTGCGCAGGTCGATGGCGAGCTGGCCGCATTGCTCACGCGCGATGTGCTGACTGCCATCCTGGCAGATGTGCCCGACGAGTTCCTGGCCCTTGCCGGGGCCGAGCACACCGAGGGCCCGCTGTCGGCACCGGCCAGCCACCGCCAGGCCTATGTGGACCATTTCTGCGCGCGCCTGGAAGGCCGTGCCGCCTGGGTGGACGCGTTGAAGGGAGCCTTCGATGCGCAGCGCTGAGATGGACGTGTACGACTACGCCGTCGTGCGCGTGGTGCCGCGTGTGGAGCGCGAAGAATTCATCAACGCCGGCGTGATCCTGTCGTGCCATCGCAGCGGCTTCCTGCAAGCGGCGATCGCGCTCGACGAGGCGCGCCTGCTGGCCATGGACCCGCAGGTGGACATCGACACCGTGCGCCGCCACCTGTCGGCCATCGTTGCCATCTGCGCGGGCGAGGCGGGTTGCGGGCCGATTGCGCAGCTGCCCTTCCGCTCGCGCTTTCACTGGCTGACGGCGCGGCGCAGCGCGATCATCCAGACGTCTCCGGTGCACACCGGCCGCTGCACCGATGCGGCGGCGGCGCTCGACCACATCATGGACCGCATGGTGCGGCCTTTGCCACCGCGCTGACCCTGCGCTGACCGCGGCCTGCCGTCCCCATCTTTCATGACCGAGTCTTCGACACATCCTCCACTGGCCCGCTGTGTGATGGTGCTGGGCACCACCAGCGGCGCCGGCAAAAGCTGGCTCACCACCGCCCTGTGCCGCTGGTACAGCAACCAGGGCCTGAAGGTGGCGCCCTTCAAGGCGCAGAACATGAGCAACAACGCACGCGTGGTGCCCGGCCCCGGCGGCACGGGCGCCGATGCGGGTGGCTTTGGTGCCTGGGGCGAGATCGGCAGCGCGCAGTACTTCCAGGCCCTGGCGGCCCGCGCCGTGCCCGAGGTGCGCATGAACCCGCTGCTGCTCAAGCCCGAGGCCGACACCAAGAGCCAGGTGGTGCTGATGGGGCAGGTGAGCGCCGAGCTGACCGCGCTGCCCTGGCGCGGCCGCAGCGAGCGGGTGTGGCCGCAGATCGCCGCCGCGCTGGACGCCCTGCGCGCCGAGAACGACGTGGTGGTGATCGAAGGCGCGGGCTCGCCCGCGGAGATCAACCTGCACGCCAGCGACATCGTGAACATGCGCGTGGCCCGCCACAGCGATGCGCGCTGCCTGCTGGTGACCGACATCGACCGGGGCGGCGCGTTTGCGCACCTGTACGGCACCTGGGCGCTGTTGCCCGAAGACGAGCGCGCGCTCATCCACGGCTTTGTACTCAACAAATTTCGCGGGGATGCCAGCCTGCTTGCGCCCGCGCCGCAGATGCTGCAGGACCTGACCGGCGTGCCTACGGTCGCCACCATCCCAATGCAGTGGCACCACGGGCTGCCGGAAGAGGACGGCGTATTCGACGACCGCAGCACCGCAGCGGGTGCGGTGCAGACGACCGTGGCCGTCATCGCCTACCCGCGCATCAGCAACCTGGATGAGTTCCAGCCTTTGAAGAACGTGCCCGGCGTGCGCCTGCAGTGGGTGCGCAGCCCGGCCGACCTGGCGGCGCTGGGCGCTGCGGACTGGGTGGTGCTGCCCGGCTCCAAGGCCACCGCGTCGGACCTGGCCTGGCTGCGTGCACAGGGGCTCGACGGGGCCATCGCCACGCATGCCGCGCGCGGCGGGCGGGTGCTGGGTGTGTGCGGCGGCCTGCAGATGCTGGGCGAGGCGCTGATCGACACCGACGGCATCGACGGCAATGCGCCGGGCCTGGGCCTGCTGCCGCTGGTGACCGCCTTTGCGCGCGACAAGACGGTGCGGCTCACGCATACCTGTTGGGGCACGCTGGCGGGGGCATGGAGCGCGTTGTCAAGGGTGGAAGTGTCAGGCTACGAGATCCACCACGGGCAGACCGCGCAGCACCCGGCCATGGCCGCCGGGGGCGATGTGGCTCGCGAGGTGATGCCGGGCCTGGCCTGGACCAATGCGGCGGGCAATGTGCTGGGGGTGTACCTGCACGGCCTGTTCGAAGATACGGCGGTGCTGCACGCGCTGTTCGGCACGCGCGCCCCCACGCTCGACAGTGTGTTCGACGGCCTGGCGCGGTCCGCCGAGGCCTGCTTTGCGCCCGGCGTGCTGGCGGCGTTGATAGCGCGCCCGGCGCCCGGCACTACGCCTGCTGCGGCATGACGGTGCGCGCCGCCTCAGAGCCGCTCGCAGTGGTATGCGAGCGTGGTGTACGGGAAGCGCACGGTGTCTTGCCCGCGCAGCGCGGGGTGGCGGGCGATGAGTTCGTCGATCTGCGCACGCACCTGCTGGCGCTCGGCATCGGGCAGCGCGGCGATGAAGCTCACCGACATGAATCGGTCGATGATGACCTGCTCTGGCGGGCCCACGTGTTCGTGCTGCAGCCGTGTCTCGGCCAGTGCGCTGAAGCCGGGGTGGGGGAACGGCTTCTTCCAGTCGCCCTTGTAGAACCGCGGGGCATCGCCTTCGAACGGCGTGATGATGGTGGTCAGCTCGGCCACCCAGTCCACGGATTCGTCGCGCACATTCCAGATCAGGCCGAGCTTGCCGCCGGGGCGCAGCACGCGGTGGAACTCGTCCAGCGCGTCGGTGCCCGCGAACCAGTGGAACGACTGCGCGCAGACCACCGCGTCGAGCGTGGCATCGGGCAGCGGGATGGCCTGCGCCGTGCCTGCCAGCGTGCGCACCGTGGGCAACTGCAGCGCGTCGATCTTGGCGCGCATCGCGTCCACCGGCTCCACGCCCACCACATCGGCCCCGGTGGTCGCCAGCAGCGCGGTGAACTTGCCCGTGCCCGCACCCACATCGGCCACCTGCCGCCCCGGGCCCAGGCCCAGGGTGTGCGCCAGCCAGTCCGACAGCGCCGCCGGGTAGTCCGGCCGGCCGCGCGCGTAGGCCTGGGCCTCTTTCGCGTAACCCTGCTGTGCCGCAGCGTGCACAGCGTCATTCTTTGTGTTCACTACCACCATGACTGCACCTTTCGTTCTACCGTCCGTTGATGATTTGCATGATGCCGCGTTGGCCGCCCGCCTGCAGCACGTGATCGATTACAAGACCAAGCCGCTCGGTTCATTGGGCGCGCTGGAGCGCCTGGCGCTGCGCCTGGGCGTCATTCAGGGCACCGAGACGCCTGCACTGCATGCGCCGCAGATGCTGGTGTGCGCGGGCGACCACGGGCTGGCCGCAAGGGGCGTGTCGGCGTTTCCGAGCGACGTGACGTGGCAGATGGTCGAGAATTTTCTGTCCGGTGGCGCCGCCGTGAGCGTGCTGGCGCGCCAGCACGGCCTGGGCCTCACGGTGGTGGACTGCGGCGTGGCCAAGCCCATCGCGGCGCGTGATGCCGCGCCGGGCCAGCCGCAACTGCTGCTGCGCAAGGTGGCGCTGGGCACGCAAGATGCGTCCGTGGGCCCTGCGATGACCGCAGCGCAGTGCAGCGAGGCCCTGGCGAATGGCGCAGAGGTGGTGCGCGGCCTGCCCGGCAATGCGCTGCTGCTGGGCGAGATGGGCATCGGCAACACGTCGGTGGCGTCGCTGCTGCTGGCGCGCCTGGCCGGCCTGCCGCTGGCCGAGGTGACGGGTGCGGGCACCGGGCTCGACGCCGCCGGCATCGAGCGCAAGCGCGCCGTGCTGCAGCAGGCACTGGATGTGAACGCCGAGTCCACCAGTGCGCTCCATGCACTGGCTGCCCTGGGCGGCTTCGAGGTGGCCACACTGGTCGGCGCGGTGCTGCAGGCGGCGGCCGAGCGCCGCGTGATCGTGGTGGACGGCTTCATCACCAGTGCCGCCGTGCTGGTGGCCAGCCGCCTGCAGCCGCATGTGCTGCAGCGCTGCGTGTTCGCCCACCGCTCGGGCGAACGGGGCCACAGCCTCATGCTGGCGCAGATGCAGGCCGAGCCGCTGCTGGACCTGGGCCTGCGCCTGGGCGAGGGCTCGGGCGCGGCGCTGGCCTGGCCGCTGCTGCAGTCGGCCTGCGCGGTGCTGGGTGAGATGGCGAGCTTCGAGTCGGCCGGCGTGGCCACGCAGACGGCCTGACGGGCTGCCTGCGTCAGGCCGCCACGGTGCGGTTACGGCCCTGTTCCTTGGCGCGGTACAGCGCCGCATCGGCGCGCGAGAGCATCGCGTCCAGCGTCTCGTCCGGCCCCTGCCAGCTGGTCACGCCGATGCTGACCTGGCAGTCGAGGGCGTGGCCCGCGGCCAGGGCGGCGTGGATGCGCTGGGCCACCTGCGCGGCGGCTGCGGCATCGGCACCGGGCAGCAGCACCATGAATTCCTCCCCGCCGTAGCGGCCCAGGCGGTCTTGCCGGCGCAGCACCTGCCGTGTGCTGTCGGCAAAGTGCACCAGCACCGCATCGCCGTGCTGGTGGCCGTGGGTGTCGTTCACGGCCTTGAAGTTGTCCAGGTCCAGCATCATGATGGACGGGCCCTGGCCGTAGCGGTGGGCGCGCTCCAGTTCGTCCTCGCAGCGCTGCAGCAGCGCGCGGCGGTTGAGCGTGTTGGTCAGCGAGTCGTGCGTGGCCAGGTGTTCCAGCTCGGTGCGCAGCCGGTCGGTGGCCATCAGCACCGCGCCGATGGACAGCATGAGCACCGTCAGCACGTAGGCGCCGATGTAGAAGGTCTGGAACATCGAGGGCTCCATCAGGTTGGCCCCCGCATGCCCGATGGCGATGGAGACGAGCCGCAGGGCGAGCACGGCCATGTGCAGGGCCAGCACCGCCTCCACCAGGCGCACCGGAAAGGTCTGCTCGCCATGGCGCAGCATGAAGCGCAGCTGCGCGGCGTAGATGAAACCCATCATGGCCGAGAAGAAGGCCACCCGCAGCGCGTAGTGCGGGACCCAGTAGGTGAGCACGATGAACACCAGCGTGCTGGCGGCCATGACCCAGGCCCACACGCGCCAGGTGCTGGGCGCCCCCATGAAGCTGCGCGTGCCCATGTAGTAGGTGACGGTGCCCAGCACCAGCAGTTCGTTGGCGAGCACCAGGCTCAGCCAGTCGGGAACGAAACCGCGCACGCTGAAGAGCACGGTGGAGGCCAGCCACAGCAGCGGGGCCACCGCCCAGGCGCCCACGCCACGGATCGATGGCGGGTAGTGCCGCCGCATGAACAGGAGCACGATGGCCATGACCGCGGACATGAAGCCCGCCATGGCGATCATGGAGCGCGGGTCGAGGTGCGTCATCCGGCGTGGGGGGAGGTGGCGCCTCTTGTAAAGGTAAGTATTTGTGTCTGCCTCGGTTTCAGTATAGCCATGCGCCAAGCGGCTCACCAGCAAGGCGCGCCGCGCAAACGTTTTCGCACCAATAAAAGGCTGCACCGTGCGGGCGCGGTGCCGGCGGTTCGTGCAACTGGTGCGCTGTGCGCACGATGCTGGTGCATTTTGTACTCAAAGTGAATAAAAGATTGTGTACAAAACTGGCACGGCGCTTGCAATAGGCAGTGCATGCAAGTCCCAGCCCCTGCCAAGGCCCCGGCCGCCATCGAAATCGTCGCACTCACCAAGCGGTATGCCCACGGCAAACCCGCGGTGGACGCGATCAACCTGCGCATTGCGAGCGGCAGCTATTGCTGCCTGCTGGGCCCTTCGGGCTGCGGCAAGAGCACGACCTTGCGCATGATCGCCGGGCACGAGTCGGTCACCAGCGGCGACATCCTGCTGGAGAACCGCAACATCACCGACCTGCCCGCCGCGGCGCGCGGCACGGCCATGATGTTCCAGAGCTTCGCGCTGTTCCCGCACCTGTCGGCGCTGGACAACGTGGCCTTCAGTTTGAAGATGAAGGGCGTGGCCCGGGCCGAGCGGCAGGCCAAGGCGCGCGACCTGCTCGAGCGCGTGGCCATGGGCCACCTGGCCGATCGCAAGCCGGCCGAGCTGTCGGGCGGGCAGCAGCAGCGTGTGGCGCTGGCGCGCGCGCTCATCACCCAGCCGCGCGTGCTGCTGCTGGACGAACCGCTTTCCGCGCTGGACCCTTTCCTGCGCATCCAGATGCGCGCCGAGCTGCGCCGCTGGCAAAAGGAGCTGGGCCTGACCTTCATCCACGTGACCCACTCGCAGGAAGAAGCCATGGCCCTGGCCGACACCATGGTGGTGATGAACCACGGCGTGATCGAGCAGGTGGGCAGCCCGCACGAGGTCTACAACCGGCCGGCCAGCGAGTTCGTGGCGCGCTTCATGGGCGGCCACAACGTGATCGATACGCTGGACGGCAAGGTCGGCGTGCGCACCGACCACCTGCAGATCGCCCCCGCCAGTGCCGAGCTGCCCTGGGGCGCCCAGCGCATGCAGGCCGTGGTGACCGACGTGGAGTACCAGGGCACCTATGTGCTGCTGGGCCTGCAAAAGCAGGGCGTGGCCCTGTCGGCCAACGCTACGGCGGCGTATTCGGTGATGGTGTCCGAGGCCGCCTTTGCCACCCAGCCGTATGCGGTGGGCCAGGGCGTGCAACTGCACTGGACGCCGGAGCAGGCCCACCCGCTGTCGCCCCGCACGGTGCCGGTATCCGCGCCTGCTGCTGCTGATGCGGCCACTGCGCAGGCCGTGCCGGCCTGACCCTTTTTCGTTTGATCGTTCGTCCTCTCGTTTCCAACCCCCTGCCACTTCGCCAACCAAGGAGCTTTCCCATGTCCGACGACTCTCGTGCTGATTCCCCCGCTGTTGTTGCTGCCGCCGCCTCCGACACCACCGGCGGCATGCAGCGCCGCTCGCTGCTCAAGGGCACGGCGGGCATCCTGGCCGCTGGCGTGTTCCCGGCCGTCCATTCGCAGGAGAAGATCGTGCTGCGCTACCTGGGCACGGCGGTGAACCAGGACAAGGCCATTGCCGAGAAGTTCAAGGCCGACACCGGCATCGAGATCCAGTACGTGGCCGTGACCACGGACGACGTGACCAAGCGCGCCGTGACCGCGCCCAACAGTTTCGACCTGATCGACACCGAGTACTTCTCGCTGAAAAAGATCGTGCCCACGGGCAACTTGAAGGGCATCGACACCAAGCGCATCAAGAACGCCGACAAGATCACCACGCTGTTCACCACCGGCATGGTGGCCGGCAAGGCCGTGGGCGACCAGGGCACGGCGCCCAAGAAGGTGATCTACCTGGAAGGCGAAAAGTCCAAGAAGTTCGCGACCGCGCCCACGCAGTTCATGTCGCTGATCCCCACCGTGTACAACGCCGACACGCTGGGCATCCGCCCCGATTTGATCAAGCGCCCCATCAGCTCCTGGGCCGAGCTTCTGAACCCCGAGTTCAAGGGCAAGACCGCGATCCTGAACATTCCTTCGATCGGCATCATGGACGCCGCCATGGTGGTGGAGGCCATGGGCATCTACAAGTATCCCGACAAGGGCAACATGACCAAGAAGGAGATCGACCTCACGATCAAGACCCTGATCGAAGCCAAGAAGCAGGGCCAGTTCCGCGCGCTGTGGAAGGACTTCAACGAGTCGGTCAACCTGATGGCATCGGGCGAGGTGGTGATCCAGTCGATGTGGAGCCCGGCCGTCACCGCCGTGCGCACCAAGGGCATCGCCTGCAACTTCCAGCCGCTCAAGGAAGGCTACCGCGCCTGGGCCGCCGGCTTCGGCCTGCCGGCCACATTGAGCGGCCGCAAGCTCGACGGCGCGTACGAGTTCATCAACTGGTTCCTGGACGGCTGGGCCGGTGCGTACCTGAACCGCCAGGGCTACTACAGCGCCGTGCTGGAAACCGCCAAGTCCAAGATGGAAGCCTACGAGTGGGCCTACTGGATGGAAGGCAAGCCCGCCACGCAGGACATCAAGAGCCCCAACGGCGACGTGCTGGCCAAGTCCGGCGCGGTGCGCGACGGCGGCAGTTATGAGTCGCGCATGGGTGGCATCGCCTGCTGGAACGCGCTGATGGACGAGAACAACTACATGGTCCAGAAGTGGAATGAATTCGTCGCGGCCTGACGGAGTGAAGGGCGGGGCCTGGCTTCGACAGGCTCAGCCCGAACGGTTTGGGGGAGGGCGGGTGTTCACCGCAACCCCCAATCCGACCCCAATCCACCCCCAACCGTTCGCACTGAGCTTGTCGAAGTGAGGGCTCAGCATGACTTTTTGTGCCGATCCGTCATTGGAAAACTCCCAACCCGTTCACGCTGAGCCTGTCGAAGCGCCGCACGAGGCTTCGACAGGCTCAGCCCGAACGGCTCGGATCGATCGAACGCGAATCCTTGTGAATAGTCACGTTCTCTTGCGCTAATTTGGCTGAACCGCACCACCATGAGCACCACCCACACTCCGACCTTGCCTGCCAGCGCCGCCCCCGGGCGCGGCATTGCCGCCTGGTGGCAGGCCGCGCCGTTCACGCTGGTGTTCGTGCTGTTCTTCCTGGTGCCGCTCGCGCTGATCGTGATGGTCAGCTTCTGGGACTTCAACGAGTACGAATTGCTGCCCGGCTTCACGTTCAAGAACTACGTGTCGATCTTCGCGGGGTGTGGCGATGCGTCAGACGGCCTGTGCGTCACGCTCAAGACGTACTGGTCCACGCTCAAGTTCAGTTTTCTCGTGTGGCTGATCACGCTGGTGATCGGCTTCACGGTGGCCTATTTCCTGGCCTTTCATGTGCGCTCGTCGGGCATGCAGACGCTGCTGTTCGTGCTGTGCACCATTCCGTTCTGGACGTCGAACGTGATCCGCATGATCTCGTGGGTGCCGCTGCTGGGGCGCAACGGGTTGGTCAACCAGACCCTGGTGGGGGCGGGGCTCGTCGATCAGCCCGTCGAATGGCTGCTGTTCTCGGACTTCTCGGTGGTGCTGGCCTTCGTGCACCTGTACACCATGTTCATGATCGTGCCCATCTTCAACAGCATGATGCGCATCGACCGCAGCCTCATCGAGGCCGCCAGCGACAGCGGGGCCAGCGGCTGGCAGACGCTGTGGAACGTGATCGTGCCGCTGTCGCGCACCGGCATCATCATCGGGTCCATTTTCGTGATCACCATCGTCATGGGCGACTTCGTCACCATCGGCGTGATGGGCGGCCAGCAGATCGCCTCCATCGGAAAGATCATCCAGGTGCAGACGTCGTACCTGCAATTCCCGCTGGCCGCGGCCAATGCCGTGATCCTGCTCGCGGTGGTGCTCATGATCATCTGGGGCCTCACGCGCCTCGTGGACATCCGTAAGGAACTGTGATGGCAAACCGCATCCGCGAATCCCGCCCCGCCAGCTTCTGGCTGCTGGCCATCGTGTTCAGCCTGTTCGTGCTGTTCATGTACGGGCCCATGTTCGTCATCTTCATCCTGAGCTTCCAGGGCCCCGAAGGCGGGCTGACCTTTCCGATGCGCGGCGTGTCGCTGCACTGGTTCCACAAGCTGGCCGAAGGCCTGGGCGTGGTGGACATCGGCGCGGCGCTGTGGCGCTCGCTGGGCCTGGGTGTGGCGGTGATGCTGTGCACGGTGGTGCTGTCGGTGCTGGCGGGCCTGGCCTTTCGCAAGCGGCTGGCGGGCGGCAACACGCTGTTCTTCATCGTTGTGGCCAGCCTGATCATGCCGTCCATCATCGTGTCGCTGGGCATCGGCCTGGAGTTCCGGCTCATCGACAACGGCATCAAGGCCGCGCTCGAATGGCTGGGCATGGAGAGCGCGCTCGAGGGCTACGGCACGTCGCTCGGCCTGTTCACCTCGGCCCTGGGCGCGCACCTGACCTGGACGCTGCCGTTCGGCCTGCTGATCATGTTCGCGGTGTTCAACCGCTTCAACCCGGCGTACGAAGAGGCCGCGCGCGACCTGGGCGCCACGCCCTGGCAGGGCTTTGCCCATGTGGTGCTGCCGCTGATCGCGCCCTCGGTCGTGGGCATCGGCATGTTCGGCTTCACGCTCAGCTGGGACGAGATCGCCCGCACCTCGCAGGCCATCGGTGATGTGAACACGCTGCCGCTGGAGCTGCAGGGCCTGACCAGCACGGTCACCACGCCGTCGATCTACGCGCTGGGCACCCTCACCACGGTGGTGTCGTTCGTGGTGATGGGCATCACGCTCGCCCTGGTGTGGGCATTGGGCCGCGGGCGCAAGGGCCGTTCGGGGTAAAAACGGCACATCTATGACCACGACTGCCAAGAAACCCCGGCGCGCAGCCCAGGCTGCCGCTTCTGTCCCCGCCTCCGCGCACGCTGAATCGCCCGTTCAGTCGCCCGTCCCGGCGCCTGTTCCGCCGCCCATGGCCGACGTCCCGGGCCAGCTGAGCGACAACGACATGTACGACCGCATGGTGTCGGCCATCCTGGACCACCGCCTGCCGCCCGGCACCAAGCTGGTCGAAGACAAGCTGGCAGCGGCCTTCGGCGTGTCGCGCACGCGCGTGCGGCCGCTGCTGGTGCGGCTGGCCAACGAGCAGGTGGTCACGCTCACGCCCAACCGGGGCGCGTCCATCGCCCAGCCGACACCGCAAGAGGCGCTCGAGGTGTTCGAGGTCCGCCGCCTGCTGGAGCCGCGCCTGGTAGAGCTTTTCATCGCCAACGCCACCGACGCCGACATCGCCGCGCTGCGCACCTGCATCGACGACGAAGAGGCTGCGCGCGCCGGTGGCGACATGCGCCGGGCCATCCGCCTGTCGGGCGACTTTCACCTGCACATCGCCCAGGCCGCGGGCCACCAGACGCTGGGGCGCATCCTGCGCGAACTGGTCTCGCGCACTTCGCTCATCCTCATGACCTACAGCCCGAGCCATGCCCGCGAGCGCGAGGAGGCCACCGCCTGCGGCTGCCGTGAGCACCGCGCGCTGATCGACGCCATCCGCCTGCGCGACGCGCGCGAGGCGGCGCGGCTGATGCTGGACCATTTGAAACGCATCGAGTCCCAGTTGGAGTTCACGCCGCCTGCCAGCGATGCACCCGACCTCATCGGCCTGCTGCTGGGCCGCGCGGCCTGAGCGCATTGACCCGCCTTCCACCACCTTCTCCACACCGTGCGCCAACTGCTGGTCATCAACCCCAACACCTCTGCCAGCGTGAGCGCGCTGCTGCAGCACCACGTGCAGGCCGCTGCGGGCTCGCACGTGGCGGTGCGCACCGCCACGGCGCGTTTCGGTGCGCCCTACATCGCCTGCGAGGCCAGCTACGCCGTGGCCGCGCACGCCGCGCTCGACGCCTGGGCCCATGACCTGGCCCAGCCACAGGGCAGGCAGCAGCCGGCTGATGCCGTGCTGATCGGCTGCTTCGGCGACCCGGGCCTGATGGCGCTGCGCGAAAGCAGCCCCGTGCCCGTGACCGGCCTGGCCGAAGCGTCCTTCATCGAAGCCGCCCGCCACGGCCGCTTTGCCATCGTCACCGGTGGCGAACGCTGGGGCCCCATGCTGCAGCGCCTGGCGCAGGCCCTGGGGCATGCGCACGGGCTGGCAGGCATCCACACCGTGGCGCCCACAGGGGCCCAACTGGCCGCCGACCCGGACGCCGCCCGCGCCTTGCTGGCCCAGGCCTGCCGCGATGTCGTGCGCCAGATGGGTGTGCAGGCCGTCATCCTGGGCGGTGCAGGCCTGGCCGGCATGGCCTCCGCCGTGCAGCCGCAGGTGGGCGTACCGGTGATCGACAGCGTGGTGGCGGGCGCGACCTGGGCACTGCGGGTGCACCCGGTGCCGCCGGAGCGGCGGGTGGCGGGGTTCGATGTCGCGTGGAGCGGAGTCTCGGCGGACATGGCGGCATTGGCTGCGGCGGCTTGACCATGTTCGGTGCTTGCGCGCCGGGGCTTCAAGAGTTTTTGGCCTCTACCGCTTGACTGGTAAGTGCCAGCAGCTATCGAATTTGTAGCGGCGGGCCCTATGGTTCAAGGCGCCATCACCTTCGGCTCGAAATCGCAATACCGTGCCACCACGCACTCCCAGCAGTGCGGCTTGCGCGCCTGGCACACGTAGCGGCCGTGCAGGATGAGCCAGTGGTGCGAGTCCACGGCGTATTCATCGGGCACGCGCTTCATCAGCTGCAGCTCCACGGCCAGCGGGTTCTTGCCCGGGGCCAGGCCGGTGCGGTTGCTCACGCGGAAGATGTGGGTGTCCACCGCCATGGTGGGCTGGCCGAACGCCACGTTGAGCACCACGTTGGCCGTCTTGCGGCCCACGCCGGGCAGGGCCTCCAGGGCTTCACGGGTGCGGGGGACCTGGCTTTCGTGCTGCTCCACCAGGATCTGGCAGGTCTGCAGCAGATGGCGGGCCTTGCTCTTGTACAGGCCGATGGTCTTGATGTAGCCCTCCAGGCCCTCCAACCCCAGGTCCCAGATGGCCTGGGGCGTGCCCGCCACCGGGAACAGCTTGCGCGTGGCCTTGTTCACGCCCACGTCGGTGGCCTGGGCCGACAGCAGCACGGCGGCCAGCAGCTCGAACGGGGTGGTGTACTCCAGCTCCGTGTTGGGCATGGGGTTGGCCGCCTTGAGGGTGGCGAAGAAGGGCTCGATGTCGGAGGTCTTCATCTGGACTTGGGTGGGGATGTCTTTTTTCTGGAAGGCACGGGTGGTGCCGCCGCATTGTCCCGCAGCTGGCCGCGCAGGAACTCGAGGAACATGCGCACGGCGGCCGGCAGGGTGCGGCCGTGCAGGGTCTGCAGTTCGGTATGGCGCGCGCCCATGCCAGGCTCGCGGATCTGTGCGGCGTGCAGCTCGCCGCGCTGCACGCGGTCGCGCACTGTGACCTCGCCCGAGATCGACAGCCCCCCGCCGTGCAGCACGAAGTGCATCAGGGTCTCGAAGTGGTTGCACACCAGCGCGGGCTCGAACACCAGGCCGCGCTGGCTGCAGCCGATGTCGAACAGCTGGCGCACGGTGTTGTCGCGCTCGGGCAGGGCGATGGGGTAGCCATGCATCTGCGCCAGCGTGACCGACGCGAAGCGCGCGAGCGTGTGGTCCTTGCGCATGATGGCGATGACGGGGGATGCCTGCCGGTGCTCCACGGTGATGTCGCGCTCGGCCGAGCGGCTGTAGGTCAGGCCGATGTCGGCATCGCCGTTGAGCACGGCGGTGGTCACGGCCGCGGGGCTGACCACCCGCAGGTGGAACTGGATGCCGGGGTATTGCGTGCGGAACTGCGCCATCACCCGGGGAAGGAATTCGATGGCAAAGCCGGCCGAGCTGCACACGCGCACCAGCCCGGTGTGCAGGCCCTGCAGCGCCGCAATGTCCGAGACCACACGGTCCGCCTCCAGCGCGCCGCGCCGGGCGTAGGCCGCCAGCAGCTCGCCGGCGGCGCTGGGCGCCATGCCGCGCGGGCGCCGCTCAAACAGCGGTACGGAGAGCAGGTCTTCGAGCGCGGCCACCTGCCGGCTGACGGCCGAGGGCGACACGTTCAGGCGTGTGGCGGCCTCGCTGACCGAGCCGCTGCGCACGACCTCCAGAAAGTAGCGCAGTGCCGTGTCCTGAAGCCGGGTCGAAAGCATGGGGCCGCCTTGGGGTGTGGGTTGCATAAAACGCAACGATAACCTCAGAAATCGTCGATTGTCGAAACGCAAGGGGCTGCTTATGCTGACTTGCAAATGACACAATCCTCCAGCTTAGCCACATCCGCCACACCCGCGCAGCCTGCCCAGGGCAGGGCACCGGGCGGCATCGTCGGCCACACGGCAACCAGCCTGTCGCGCGCCATCCACGCCCGCGACGTGTCGTGTGCCGAGGTGCTCGACGCCTACCTGGCGCAGGTCGACCGCCTGAACCCCGTGGTCAATGCGCTGGTGGCCCTGGCAGACCGCGACGTGCTGCGTGCGCAGGCCGCCGAGCGCGATGCGCAGCTGGCGCGCGGCGAGAGCCTGGGGCCGCTGCACGGCTTTCCGCAGGCACCCAAGGACATCATGCCCGCGGCCGGCATGGTCACCACGCGCGGCTCACCCATCTTTGCGGGGCAGGTGTCCACCACCGACGCCGTGGTGTTCGAGCGCATGCGCGCGGGCGGTGCGCTGTTCGTCGGCCGCAGCAACTCGCCCGAGTTCGGTCTGGGCGGGCACACCTACAACCCCGTGTATGGCACCACGCGCAATGCGTTCGATCCGGCCGTGTCGGCGGGCGGGAGCAGCGGCGGGGCAGCGGTGGCCGTGGCCCTGCACATGCTGCCGGTGGCCGACGGCTCGGACATGATGGGATCGCTGCGCACGCCGGCGGCGTTCAACAACGTGTACGGGCTGCGCACCTCGTTCGGCCTGGTGCCGCACGGCCCGACGGAAGAGGTGTTCTTCCAGCAGTTCAGCGTGGCCGGCCCCATGGCGCGCAACATCCCGGACCTGGCGCTGCTGCTGTCGGTGCAGGCGGGCTTCGATGCGCGGCTGCCGCTCACCCGCCGGCACGAGGACATTGCCTTGCTGGGGCGGCCGCTGGAGCGCGACTTCCGCGGTGCACGCATCGGCTGGCTGGGCGACCTGGGCGGGCACCTGCCCACCGAGCCCGGCGTGCTGGCCACCTGCGAGCAGTCGCTTGCGCACTTTCGCACGGTGGGCTGCACGGTGGAATCCGTGGTGCCTGCGTTCGACATGGCCCAGCTGTGGAACGCCTGGATCGACCTGCGCAGCTTCAGCGTGGCGGGGGCCAACGCGGCCCTGTACCGCAACCCGGCCACGCACGCACTGCTCAAGGCCGAGGCGGTGTGGGAGATCGAGCGCGGCATGCGCCTGTCGGCCCTGCAGGTGTACGACGCCGCCCGCGTGCGCAGTGCCTGGTACCAGGTGCTGCGCGGCCTGTTCGAGCAGTTCGATTTTTTGGTGCTGCCGGCCGCGCAAGTCTTCCCGTTCAATGCCGACCTGGACTGGCCGCACGAGGTCGGCGGGCGCACCATGGACACCTACCACCGCTGGATGGAGGCCGTGGTGCCCGCCACCATGGCCGGCCTGCCTGCCTTGGCTGCGCCTGCGGGCTTCGGGCCCGGCGGCTTGCCGGCGGGGCTGCAGATCATCGGCCCGGCGCAGGCCGATGCGGCCGTGCTGCAGATCGGCCATGCGTACGACCAGGCCAGCGGCCATGCCCGGGTGCCGAGCCCGTTGCTGGGTTGATGCGCGCTGTTTTTTTCCATTGTTTCGCCATCCCGCCCTTACCGCCATCCTGCCCTTGCCGCTTTTTTGACCGGAGAACCCACCATGTCCCTGCCGCGCTCCCGCTTCGTATCGTGTCTCCTGGCCAGCGCATTCGTGCTGGCGGCGCCCGCCGTGTCCTGGGCGCAGCAGACCTTTCCCGACCGGCCCGTGAAGCTGGTCGTCCCGTTCGCGCCCGGCGGCGCCACGGACATCCTGGGGCGCCTGCTGGCCACGGCGATGGGCGAGCGGCTGGGCCAGCCGATGGTGGTTGAAAACAGGCCGGGCGCGGGCACGGTGGTGGCCGCATCGCTGGTGGCCAAGGCACCGGCCGACGGCTACACCCTGCTGCTGGGCGCCAACACCACGCTCACCATGAACCCCGCCATCCGCACCAACCTGCCGTACGACCCGGTGCGCAGCTTCACGCCCATCGGCCTGGTGGCGGACATGGGGCTGCTGCTGGTGGCCCACAACGATGTGCAGGGCAGCACGCTCAAGGACATCGTGGCGCAGGCCAAGGCCGCGCCGGACAAGTTCTCGTACGGGTCCTACGGCACGGGCTCGTCGGTGCACTTCGGCGCCGAGATGCTCAAGGCCACCGCGGGCTTTCCGATGCTGCACGTGCCCTTCAACGGCAGCTCGCCCAACCTGACTGCGCTGATGGGCGGGCAGGTGCAGCTGGCGGTGGACACGGTGGTGGCCTCCACCCCGCTCATCAAGGCCGGCAAGATCAAGCCCATCGCCGTGCTCAGCCCGCAGCGCCTGGCGTTGCTGCCCAACGTGCCCACGGTGGCCGAGAGCGGCTACCCGGGCTTCGACATGGGCTCGTGGTTCGCGTTCGTCGCGCCCGCCGGCCTGCCCGCGCCGGTGCAGAAAAAGCTGGAGAAGGCCCTGGCGGACACCATGGCGTCTGCCGAATTCAAGAAGAAGCTGGTGGACATCGGCATGACCCCGGCCTGGGGCAACGGCGACGCGCTGCGCGCCCGCATCGAGCGCGAACTGCCGCTGATGCGCGCCGTGGCGGCGCGGGCGGACATCCGCGTCGATTGACCAAGAAGGCGGGCGCGCTGGGGCGCGGGGGGCGTGCTCAGGCCGTGCGCTGCACCGCCAGGCACAGCCAGCAGGCAAACGCGCCGGTGGCGGGGTTGACGGCAAAGTGCTCGTCATAGACCTCGACGGCGGGCTGCGCGGCCACTTCCCAGCCGGCGGGGATTTGCCCCGGGGCCATCATGCCCGCCCAGGCCGCGCCGATCTCGGGCCCGGTGCCCACGAACTGCAGGCAGGCGTAGTCGCCGCCCGCAAAGTCCTGCACCATCGCCTCGGTGCCCGTGCGCAAGCCCACGCCCACCTGCACGCAGGCGTCGTAGCGGCACTGCTCGGGCGGGGTGCAGGCGGGGTTGTCCAGGCTGATCCCGTAGTACTTGGGGCGCGGCTCGGCCAGGCCATGGGCCTGGCACCACCGGCCAAAGCGGTCCCACAGGTGCGTGAGCGACGGGCCGTAGGAGCCGGTCTGGCGCATGTAGGCCAGGCGCATGCGGGGCAATTGGCGGATTTCGAGGGGCATGGGGCAGGTCTTTCAGTCGGGTGATGGCCGACAACGCGGCGCCTTGCATCGTAAACACCTTGCCCGTCGCAGGAAACCTGCTCGGCAATTGGCGACAATGGCAGATTCTTCGCCACCCACCTTGTTGACGCCATGCAATTCGCCGACCGCCTGAACAATGTAGAAACCTCCGCCATCCGCGAGCTTTTCAAGCTGCTGGGCAAGCCCGGCATCATCAGCTTCGCGGGCGGCTTCCCGGACAGCGCGATGTTCGACGTGGATGGCATCCGCGCTGCCAGCAACGCCGCGCTGGCCGAAGAACCCGGCGCCGCGCTGCAGTACGGCGCCACCGAGGGCTACAACCCGCTGCGCGAGCAACTGGCCGCCTTCATGGCATCCAAGGGTGCCACGTCGGTCGCGGCCGACAACCTCATCGTCACCACCGGCAGCCAGCAGGCGCTGGACCTGCTGGGCAAGACGCTCATCAGCCCCGGCGACAAGGTCATCGTGGAAGGCCCGACCTTCCTGGCCACCATCCAGTGCTTTCGCCTGTACGGCGCCGAACTCATCAGCGCACCCATAGACGCCAACGGCGTGAAGACCGACGAGCTGGAGGCGCTGATCGCCGAGCACAAGCCCAAGTTCGTCTACCTCATCCCCACCTTCGGCAACCCCAGCGGCGTGATGCTGAGCGCCGCGCGTCGCAAGGCCGTGCTGGAGATGGCCGTGAAGCACAACACCCTGATCGTCGAGGACGACCCCTACGGCGACCTGTATTTTGGCGACGCGCCACCCCCCAGCCTGCTCAACCTGTCGGCCAGCGTGCCCGGCAGCCGCGAGCTGCTGGTGCACTGCGGCAGCTTGAGCAAGGTGCTGTCGCCCGGCCTGCGCGTGGGCTGGATGATCGCCCCGGCCGAGCTGCTGGCCAAGGCCACCATGTGCAAGCAGTTCAGCGATGCGCACACCAGCACCTTCGCCCAGGCCACGGCCGCCCAGTACCTCAAGGCCGGCCGCATGCCCGCCACGCTGGCCAACGTGCGCAAGGTGTATGCCGAGCGCGCCCAGGCCATGGGCGATGCGCTGCGCAAGGAACTGGGCGACGCCATCGAGTTCGTGCAGCCCCAGGGCGGCCTGTTCGTGTGGGCACGCCTGACCGGCGCGGGCGGCAAGGTGGCCGACGGCAATGTGCTGGCCAAGCGCGCCATCGAAAAGGGCGTGGCCTTCGTGCCCGGCACGCCGTTCTTCTGCGCCAACCCCGACCACGCCACGCTGCGCCTGTCGTTCGCGACGGCCGATGTGGAGAAGATCCGCGAAGGCGTCGCCCGCCTGGGGCAGGCGGTGTGATGGACGACCACGCGCACCAGCAGATCATCGAGCGGCTGGAGAGCCTGGAGATCAAGGCCAGCTTCACCGAAGACCTGCTGGACCAGCTCAACATGACCATCTACCGCCAGCAAGAGCTGATCGACCGGCTGGCGCGCGAGGTGATCCAGCTGCGCCAGCAAGCGCCGGAGGGCGGTGGCGCCGCGGCGCCGCGCAACCCGCGCGACGAGCTGCCGCCGCACTATTGACGATAAAAGGCCCACCCCGCCGTACACCGCGCTCCGCGTCGAAAGGCTGCCCATGCCATCCTCCACGCTCACCCAATCGGCCCTGGCCCTGTGCGGCGCAGGCGCCGCGCTGCACCTCTACACGGTAGTGTTCAAGGCAGCGGGCGGCGAGGAGGGCGCGGGTGCCAGCGCATTTCTCATCGGCCTGTGGGTCTTCTCGTGCGCGCCGTACGCCATCTCTGCCTGGCTGGCACGGGGCCGCTGGGCGGCGTGGGCCCTGGGGGCGGCTGCCGCGTGCCTGGTGGCAGACCTGTACATGCACTACAGCGTCTTCGTGGCCCCGGCGGGCTCCACCGCCGCGCTCGGCCTGCTGTTCATGCCGCTGTGGAACCTTGTCATCATCGGCCCGGCGGGAGCATTGCTGGCCGGGGCTGTGCATTGGGCCTGGCGCCGCAAGGCGGGCGCAGCGGGCTGACCGGCAGTCGCAACAGCCGCCAGGGCCGCGCTGTCACGCCTTGACCGAGCGCCACGCTGCCGCGGCCAGCTCGCTGCGGTAGGTTTCGGGCGACGGCAGCGTGCCCGGCCCGGCGCGGTCCGAGAGCCAGGCCCGGCAATAGCTCTGCACCGGCCCCATCACCAGCGAGGGCATCAGCTCGCACGGCAAGTCCAGCACCGCACCGGCGCGGCGCTGCGGCTCGAACCAGGCCACCAGCGCCTGGTTGCGGCGGCGGGCCGCCTCGGCCAGGTCGGGCGAGCGCGGGCCCGCCGCCACGGCGCCCCGGGCCTGGAACAAGAAGCGCGCCCGCTCGGGCTGCGCCACCACCCAGTCGAGGTACCCGGTGACCAGGGCGCGCACGCCAGCTTCCACGCCGCGCGAGGCATCGAGCTGCGCCTGCACGCTGCGCGACTGGTCGTGAAAGATGTCGAAGAACAGCGCCGCCACGATGCCGTCGCGGTTGCCGAAGTGGTGATAAATGCTGCCCACGCTGGCCCCGCAGCGGGCCCGCACGCCGTCGATGGTGACCGCGTCCACGCCGCCTTCGGCCGCGCAGGCGAGGGCGGCGTTCAGGATGTCCTGGCGGCGGTCTGCGGTGGCTTCGGTCGGAGGGGCGGGCGGGTTGGGGGAAGTGCGGCTTGCCATGGCATGTAATTCTAGAATAAAGTTCTAGAAAATATTTCTAGTCCACGATGGTGCCCATGCAGTCTTCTTTCGCCGCTCCCACAGCCTTCCCTGCAGCCGCCGCCGCCACGCCCGGCGCAGCCTTGTACCCGCACCTGCTCGCGCCACTGGATCTGGGCTTCACCACGCTCAAGAACCGCGTGCTCATGGGCTCCATGCACACGGGGCTGGAGGACGGTCGCGACCTGTCGCGCATGGCGGCGTATTTTCGCGAGCGGGCCGAGGGCGATGTGGGCCTGATCGTGACCGGCGGTTTTGCGCCCAACATCGCGGGCTGGGCCAAGCCTTTTGCGGGCACGTTGTCCACGTCGGGCGCGGCGCGGCGCCACCAGGTGGTCACGCGGGCCGTGCACGAGGCGGGCGGCAAGATCGCGCTGCAGATCCTGCACACGGGCCGCTACGCCTACCACCCGCTGGCGGTGGCGCCCTCGCGCCTGCAGTCGCCCATTTCGCCGTTCACGCCGTTCGCACTGTCGGCCCGCGGGGTGGAGCGACAGATCCGCGCGTTCGTCAACTGCGCCGTGAAGGCGCGCGAGGCGGGCTACGACGGCGTGGAGTTGATGGGCTCGGAGGGCTACTTCATCAACCAGTTCCTGTCGCAGACCACCAACCTGCGCCAGGACGCCTGGGGCGGCGACTACAGCCATCGCATGCGCCTGCCGGTAGAGATTCTGGCCCGCATGCGCGAGGCCGTGGGGCCGGACTTCATCATCATCTACCGCCTGTCGATGATCGACCTGGTGCCCGGCGGCAGCAGCTGGGACGAGATCGTCACCCTGGGCAAGGCCGTGGCCACGGGCGGTGCGAACATCGTCAACACCGGCATCGGCTGGCACGAGGCGCGGGTGCCCACCATTGCCACCAGCGTGCCGCGCGCGGCGTTTGCCTGGGTCACGCAGAAGATGAAGGCCGAGTTCGCGGCGGCAGGCATTGCCACGCCGCTGGTCACCTCCAACCGCATCAACACGCCCGAGGTGGCTGAAGCCGTGCTGGCCGACGGCTGCGCCGACATGGTGTCGATGGCCCGCCCGCTGCTGGCCGACGCCGCCTTTGTGAAGAAGGCCGCCCAGGGCCGGGCCGACCGCATCAACACCTGCATCGCCTGCAACCAGGCCTGCCTGGACCATGTGTTCCAGAACAAGACCAGCAGCTGCCTGGTCAACCCGCGCGCCTGCCACGAGACCGAACTGGTCTACCGCCCCATCGCCACACCGTCGGCCCGCAAGCGCATCGCCGTGGTGGGCGCCGGGCCTGCGGGCCTGACGGCGGCCACGGTGGCGGCCGAGCGGGGGCACGAGGTGCACCTGTTCGACGCGGCGCCCGCCATCGGCGGCCAGCTCAACATGGCCAAGGTGATCCCGGGCAAGGAGGAGTTCCACGAGATGCTGCGCTACCTGACCACGCGGGTGGAGGACACCGGCGTGCAGTTGCACCTGAACCGCGTGGTGGAGGCGGCGGACCTGGCGGGCTTCGACGAGGTGGTGGTGGCCACGGGCGTGCTGCCGCGCGACCCGCAGATCCCCGGACAGGACCACCCCAAGGTGCTGAGCTACATCGACGTGCTGCGGCACCGCAAGCCGGTGGGCGAGCGCGTGGCCATCATCGGCGCGGGCGGCATCGGCTTTGACGTGGCCGAGTTTCTGACCCACGGCGAGCACCCATCCACCACGCTCGACGTGAGCGCGTGGCAGGCCGAATGGGGCATCACCGACCCGGCCGCAGCGCGCGGTGGCCTGGCACCCGCCGGGCCGCACGCCACGCCGCCGGCGCGCCAGGTGACGCTGCTGCAGCGCAAGAAGGGCAAGCTCGGTGGCGGCCTGGGCAAGACCACGGGCTGGATCCACCGCACGGTGCTCAAGATGAAGGACGTGCAGATGGTGGGTGGCGTGAACTACGAGCGCATTGCCGACGAAGGCCTGCTGGTGTCGTACGGCGAGAAGCGCGAGGACCCCACCTGGATCGCCTGCGACACCGTGGTGCTGTGCGCGGGCCAGGTGCCGCTGGCCAGCCTCGCGCAGGCGCTGGAGGCCCAGGGCCGCAAGCCGCACCTGATCGGCGGCGCGCTGGAGGCGGGGGAGCTGGATGCCAAGCGCGCCATCGACCAGGCGGCGCGGCTGGCTGCGCGGTTGTGATGGGCGCAGCACACACCACACCACGCTGCACCAGTAGGTGACGCCGCGAGCGATTCAGGCAGCGGATTTGATATAAAAAAAGGCCCTACCGCTTGATAGTCAAGCGCTAGCAGCTATTGTTTTTATAGCAATTGAATCGACCGCGCCTTACGCAGCGGGTGCGGCAGGCACCTGCAGCGCATGGAACACCCGCAGCGCTGCCCAGGCATCGTTGGCGGCGTAGAGCACCTGCGCTTCGGTCAGCCGGTCGTTGGCCCAGTTGGACGTCGCGGCCTTCTTGGATTTGAGAAAGCGCCGGTTGAACAGCACGGCCACGGCGGCCTTCACGCCCATGTCCTTGCGGTAGCCGCGTTGGCGGAACACGGTGTTGAGCTCCAGCACATCGGCGGGCTCCACGCCCAGCTTGGCCTTGATGCGCTTGGTGTCGTCCCCCAGCCCGAAGCCTGCCTTGGTCACGCCGCGCAGGGCCAGCAGCTCGGCGACTCGCGCGCGGCATCCGGCATCCTGCAGCTGAAAGACCCAGGCGTGCTCCAGCGTGGCCAGCTGCACGATGTGCGGGCCGTCCGACGCCTCCCCCTGCACGAAGGTGGGCTTGGATTCGGTGTCGAACCCCCAGGCCGTGGCTTTGCACAGCGCGTCGCGCGCGCGGTCGGCCTGCTCCTGCGTGCGCACCAGCGTGATGCTGTCCATGCCCAGCCGCTCGAAGGCGTCGAGCAGGGCGATCTGCTCCTTGCCGGGGATGGCCTGGTGGTGCGATGGGTGCGCGCGGCCGTGGGGGGCGGTGTCGGCGGTGGTGGCGGTGGTGGGGGAAGGGGTCTGGGTCTGCCCGTGCGCGAGTGCGCGCCGGGGTGGGGTGGGGGCCGTCATGCTGGGGATTGTGCCCGGTGCCCGGTGCCCGGCGGCGGGGTCAGGGCCTGCGCGCCTTTGCTGCCTTTGCTGCCTTAGGGACCTTCGGGGTCTTGGGCTTGTGCAGGCGCGGCACCTCGCCAATGCGCTCCAGGGCCTTGCGGCTGGCCGTGGTGGTGCGCTGGCGCCGGGCGGCCAGCCAGCCCACGCCGAACCAGGCGCGGGCGTCCCGGGTGGCGATCTCGGTGTACAGGTCGCTGGCCACGCGTTCGTCGTGCAGCCGGCCCAGCGCGGCCAGGGCGGGGCGCAAGCTCTGCAGAAAGGCATCGCCCTCGTCGCCATCGAAGGCGGGCACCAGAAACTCCGCCAGGTAGCGCAGGCGCTTCAAGCGTTTGCGCAGGCGGTGCTGCGCGGGCGCGGCCAGCGTGTCGATGCGGCGCCCGTCGGCGAGCACCTGGGTGCGCAGCGACTGCAGCTTCTTCTGGAGTGTGCGGCGCACGTCCTTCGGGGGCAGGGCCTGTGCGCCGTCGGTGGGCTCCGCCTTGTCGGCGGTGAAGCCCATGAGCTCGACCAGCGCGGACTGAAAGGCCGGCGTGCGCACGATGTCCGCCGCGGCATGGCCTGGGGCGTCGCCCAGCGGCATCAGCAGCGAGGCCGGTGCGCCCGCATCGCGCAGTTCGGCGTTGAAGGCGCGCAGGATCTGCTCGCGGTCGCGCAGGCTGCCCAGGCGCTGGAACACGTCCCGCAGCGCAGGCTCCCAGTGCGGGGCAAAGCGCCCGGGGGCCAGGGCGTCCAGCTCGCGCAGCGCGGTGCGCAGGCGGCGGATGCCGATGCGCAGCTGGTGGACATGCTCGGCCAGGTCGGTGGTGGGCAGCGTGGTTTCGACGATTTCGCTGGCATTGGCCAGGATCTGCACCAAGCAGTGGGACAGCACGGTGCGCTGCAGGTGGGCCGCATCCAGAAACAACGGCGCGGCGCTGCCCGCGCGCAGCGGGCGGGCCGACACCGCCGGGCGCACCCACTGCGGGGCCAGCAGCCGCTCCCCGCGTTCAGCCTTGGAAATGGTGCTCAGCACCAGGCCGTGCTGGCGTGCCCAGGTGTCGGCCAGCCGGGCCAGGCCGGCCACGGGGCCTGTTTTAAGTTCGAGCTCCAGCTCGCAGATGCGGGCCTCCTGCTGCTGCGGGGTGCCGCGGCGGGCCACCACGCGGCCGGTGTCGAGCGCCAGCTCGGCCATGCCCCCGGCAAAGCGGATGTCGCGGGTGATGCGGTCCATCTCGGTGCCGTACGTCTCTGCCAGGGGGCCGGCCGCGCCCTGCAGCGCGCGCATCAGGATGTCTCCGGCCGGCGATCCCGCATGCAGGTCGGGCTGCAGCGCGGGTGCGCCAGCCGGGCTGGCCGCGCCGCGCTCCACGTTGTGCTCGTGGCGGTCCAGCGGGCCCTCGCCCAGGGCCTTCACGGTCTGCACCCAGCGGTCGCCTTCCCGCCGCAGGCGCAGCGCGATGCCGCGGGACGACAGGGCGGCATCGGGCGTGTCGAAATAGCGCGCCTCCATGCGAATGGGCGTGTGCCGGCCGCGGCGAACGGCGGCGGTGACGGCGGCCAGTTGCGCTGGGGGAATGCAGAACTTGAATTCGATTTCCATGGTGCCCGGGATATTTTCTGTGAGTGCGAATTATCGTGGAGTGCGGTGCTGGCCGGGCGTTGGCGATGGAACCGCTGCCTGTGCAGTCATGCTACATGGCGTAGATGCCAGGTACGGTGCATTGCTTTGTTGCAGATAATCAATTTCAAGATAATGAAATTATCGTGAATGGATTATCAAGGGGCGAATGAATACCAAGTCATGATTTTGTCACTTGAAACAAATAGTATCTGAACACCGGCGGATATGTCGCACAGGCAGCCGCTTCCCAAGGCTGCCAGTCCGCCGGGTCGACCAGAAAGTTCACATGCTCCAGACCATGAAAATCGGCACCCGCCTGGCCTTGGCGTTCGCGGTGCTTTTGCTCTTGTTATCGGCACTGGCCGCAGGCGGCATCAGCGGCGCCAAGCGCCTGACCGAGCGCAGCGCGGCGCTGTATGGCGACCGCACGGTGCCGCTGGGCGTGCTGGCGGAGATCAGCCACCTCACGCAGCGCAACCGCGTGCTGGTGATGGACATGCTCATGGACCCGGGCACTGCCAACCAGGCCACCCACGCGGCGCTCACGGCGAACGTGGAGCGCATCCGCACGCTGTGGAAGACCTACACCGCCCAGCCGCTCGGTGCCGAAGAAGGCGCACTGGCCCGCGCGTTCGCACAGGCCAATGCCACCTACCTAGACCAGGGGCTGATCCCCGCCGCCGCCGCGCTGGTGGGCGGCAAGTACGACGACGGCTCCGAGCTGTACATCAACCAGATCCGGCCCCACGCCGCCAAGGTGCAGGACGCCGTGCAGCGGCTGGTGGAACTGCAGGTGCGCGTGGCGGCCGATGAATTCGGCGCCGCACGCGCCATGAGCGAGACCATCCACGTGTGGATGCTGGCCGCCACCGCGCTGGCGCTGCTGGCAGGTGCGGCGATGGCGGTGGTCATCACCCGGTCCATCTCGCGGCCGCTGCAGCAGGCCGTGGCCGTGGCGCGCACGGTGGCCGGGGGCGACCTGAGCGCGTGCATCGAGGTGCGCGGCACCGACGAGACCGCCGAGCTGCTGGGCGCCCTGCGCGAGATGAACGGCCAGCTGGTGCGCGTGATCACCGAGGTGCGCGACAGCACCGAGACCGTGGCGCGCGACGCGGTGCAGATCGCGGGCGGTGCCGAAGACCTGGCCCGCCGCACCGAGGTGCAGGCATCGAGCCTGCAGGAGACGGCCGCATCGATGGAACAGCTGACCGCCACCGTGCAGCACAACACCGACAACGCAGGCCGCGCCACGCGGCTGGCGCAAGAGGCCAGCAAGGTCGCCAACGAAGGCGGCAGCGTGATGCAGGACGTCATCGCCACCATGCAGGAGATCAACGCCCAGTCGCGCAAGATCAACGACATCATCAAGGTCATCGACGACATCGCCTTCCAGACCAACCTGCTGGCGCTGAATGCCGCGGTGGAGGCGGCCCGGGCGGGCGAGCAGGGGCGCGGCTTTGCGGTGGTGGCGGGCGAGGTGCGGGGTCTGTCGCAGCGCAGCAGCACCGCGGCGCGTGAGATCCGCGGCCTCATCACCGCCAGCGTGCGGGGTGTGGAGCGCGGCTCCACCCTGGTCGGCCAGGCGGGCGAGCGCGTGGCCAACACCGTGCGCCATGTGGACCAGGTGGTGGAGCTGATCAGCGAGATCCAGGGCGCGGGCCAGGAGCAGGCGCGCGGCATCGCGCAGATCGGCGAGGCCGTGCGCCAGCTCGATGTGGCCACGCAGCAGAATGCGGCGCTGGTGGACGACAGCTCGTCGGCCTCCACCGGCATGAAGAACCAGGCCCGGCGCCTGCTGGATGTGATCCGCCAGTTCCAGCTGGGCCCGCAGGCCGCGGCGGCCGGCGACGAGCCGCTGCGCCTGGCCGGCGCGGACACCGCAGTACAGCCCCGGCTGTCCATGGCGCCCCGGTGAACACCCGCGCCGACCACCCCGTGCCCATCCCCATGAACCGGACGGACGTCCTCATCGCCATTGCAGAGATCGCCCACACGGGCGGCGCGGCCACGCCCGAAGACGCCATCGCGCAACTGGCCATGATCATCGACGACCTGGAGCTGTCGCACGGCGGCGCCGAGCACGTGATGGAGATGCTGCTGCGCATCGCGGCCTGCCTGTGGAACCTGCAGCAGGAGCGGATGCGGATCTGACCGGGGCCCGCGGTGGCCCGCCGTGGCCCGGCGGCGATGGCCGCGCGGCCGGAGGGCGCGGTCAGTGGCCCGGCGTTTCTGGCTGCGGACCGGTGGGCTCCAGCGATGCGATCTGGTTGCGCCCCCGGTGCTTGGCCAGGTACAGCGCCTGGTCCGCACGGTCGAGCGCATCGCGCAGGCTGCGGTCGGTCTGCCGAAAGGCCCCCAGGCCCATGCTGGCGGTGATGCCGTAGGGCTGGCCTGCATCGTCGCTCAGTTGCAGCGCCCGGATGCTGGCGAGGATGCGCGTGGCCACCTCCAGCCCCTCGTCGATGGCGGTGAGCGGCAGCAGCACGCCGAATTCCTCGCCGCCCAGGCGGCCCACGACGTCGCTCGCGCGCAGCTGGCTTTTGACGGCCTGGGCAAACGCCGCCAGGGCGCGGTCGCCCTCCAGGTGGCCGAAGCGGTCGTTGATGGACTTGAAGTGGTCCAGGTCCAGCATCAGCAGGGTGATGGGCTCGCCATTGCGCAGCGAATGCGCGTACACCGACTCGGCGCATTCCAGGAACGCGCGCCGGTTGGCCATGCCGGTCAGCATGTCGGTGGTGGCCAGGCGCTGCAGCTCGCGCTCCAGGTTCTTGCGCTGCGTCACGTCGCGGTAGATGCCCTCCACACCCGCAAAATGGCCGGCGTGGTCGTACAGCGCGTGGCTGCTGATGGAGATATCGATCACCTGGCCGTCGCGGCGCACCATCTGGCCGGGGAAGTCCGAGACCTCGCCCTGCGCGAGGATGGCCGCCTTGAACGCATCGCGGTCGGAGCTTTGCGGGTAGTACGACTCGGCCGTGCGGCCCTCGATCTCGTGCGGCTCGTAGCCCAGCACGCGCCGCACGGCCGGGCCCACGTGCTGCACCACGCCCTGCGCATTGGTGCGGTAGTACACGTCCTGCATGTTCTCGAACAGGCGGCGATAGCTCTGCTCGCTCTCGCGCAGCTCGGCCTCGATCTCGCTCTGGTGCGTCATGTCCAGGCCGGTCATCAGCACGGCGGGGGCGCCCTCCCAGTCGATGGCGACGCTGCTCACCAGCACCATGCGCAGCTGGCCCTGCTGCGTGCGCACGCGGAATTCGGAGGATTTGTTGGGCCGGCGGGCCTGCTCGGGCCCCGCCACCTGCCGCACGCGCCGGTTGGAGCGGCGCTGGTCCAGCGGGTGCACGAACTCGGCGAGCACCCGGCCGACCAGCAGCTCCGGGCTGTCGAACCCCAGCAGCTGCGCACCCGCCGCATTGGCAAAACGGACGGCCCCGTCCTGGGTGACCAGTACCGCCGCCGGCAGCGCTTGCAGCAGATCGATGGGGTGGTGCATGGGTGTGGTTGTCACCGGAGGTTGTGCCCCATTGTGGCACCTGCTTTTTGGTGTGGGAATGGGTGAATGTCAGGGGCGCTACCATCACCCATGAGAAAAACTTTCCAACTCCACGCCGAAGGCAAGCATCCGGACCGCATCCTGGACGCCGTCAAACACGAAATCCGCAAGTACATCAAGCGCGAACGCCGCCGCGATCTGCCCCCAGGCGCCGACTACTGGGACTTCGATTGCCGCTTCGGCAGCACCCAGGACGCGGCCGAGGTGGTGCACCTGTCCGCGCTGACCGAGCGCATCAATGCGGTGGCGGCCGAGGGTGGCCCGCAGTTCTACGTCGAGATCTTCGCCAAGCCCGGCCAGCGCAAGGCGCGGCCCGCTGGCGCAGAGCCTCATGGCGAGGGCGATGAGGGGATGGGCGACGAAGAGGCCTGACCCAGCCGACCCGGTGACAGCGGGGCGGCCCGGTCGCTGGGTGACGAGGTCACACCACGAAGCGCTGGAGGCATACCCCGGCGCTTTTTTGTTGCTGCCGGGGTCTATCCCTTTCCGGGCTCTGGTTCTGCGCCAGCGGCTGCGGCCGCCGCTGCAGCAGCCCGCAGCTTGTCCTTCTTGCTCGGGCGCCTGCCCTTGATTCCGCCCGTGCCGGCGGGTGACTGCGCATCGGGCGCAGCCGTCGGGGCCGTTTCGGTGCGCTCGAAGCCTGCGAGCTGCTCCAGCGGCAGGGCCAGGTGCTGGCGCTTTTCGATCAGCCGGAAGTGCGCCTCGGCCTCGGCCGTCACAAAGCTCACGGCCACGCCGCTTTCGCCCGCGCGGCCCGTGCGGCCGATGCGGTGCACGTAGTCCACGGCCGAGCGCGGCAGGTCGTAGTTGACCACTGCGGGCAACTGCGCAATGTCGATGCCGCGTGCGGCCAGGTCGGTGGTCACCACCACCTGCCAGCGTTCATCCTTGAACTCCTGCAGCACCTGGTTGCGGGCGCCCTGGCTCAGCCCGCCATGGAACGGCGAGGCGAAGATGCCGGCCTTGTAGAGCTTTTCAGCCACATGCTCGGCCGCGTACTGGGTGGCCACGAACACCAGCACGCGCGACCAGCCGTGCTCTTTGACCAGGTGGCGCAGCAGCTGGGTGCGGCGGGCAGCATCCACCGCAATGGCGCGCTGCTCGATGGAAGGCTCGTTGCCCGGCGTGTGGGGTACTTCGACCCGCACGGGGCTCTTGAGCAGTGCATCGGCCAGCGCCTGCACCGCGGCCGGGAAGGTGGCCGAGAAAAACAGGTTCTGCCGCTGCGTGGGCAGCAGCGCCAGCACGCGTTGCAGTTCCTCGGCAAAGCCCAGGTCCAGCAGGCGGTCGGCTTCGTCCAGCACCAGGTGCGCCACGGCGGACAGGCGCAGCGCGTTGTGCTCCACCAGGTCCAGCAGGCGCCCGGGCGTGGCCACCACGATGTCGGCGCCGCCGCGCAGGCCCAGCATCTGGGGGTTGATCGACACCCCGCCGAACACGATGGCCACCTTCAGCGGCTGCTGCAGGTGCTGGGCCAGGCTGCGCAGCACCTCGCCCACCTGAGCGGCCAGCTCGCGCGTGGGCACCAGCACCAGGGCGCGCACGCGGCGCGGCCCGGAGGTGGCGCTCAGGGGCAGCAGCTGCAGCAGCGGCAGGGCAAAGGCGGCGGTCTTGCCCGAGCCGGTCTGCGCGGCGCCCAGCACGTCCGAGCCTTGCAAAATGGCCGGTATGGCCTCGGCCTGGATGGGCGTGGGCGCAGTGAACCCCAGCTGGGTGGCGGCATGGACGAGGGCCGGGGACAGGCCGAGGGAAGCAAAGGGCATGGGCAGGGGGCAGGGCGGGCGCACTCAAGGCACATCCGGAAGGGGCCGAAGGGCGCTGCGCGTGGAGGAAGGGAAGGCGCCATTGTCGCCGCAGTTGCGGCTGCGGCACAGGGGCTGCCCGGGTTCGGGCGGTGGCACCGATAATCAGGCCGCCTGCTTTTTCGTCACTTCTTCTTCGCAACCATGGCCCTGACCCTCGATCCGTCCAACATCACCCATGGCATCCAGCTCGCGGTGGCGCCGGTGTTCCTGCTCACCGCCGTCTCCGGGATGATCGGCGCCGTGGCCGGCCGCCTGGCCCGCATCATCGACCGGGCGCGTGTGGTGGAAGACCGCGCACGCGCCAACACCGAGCCCGAATTCCTGGCCCGTGCCTACAAGGAACTGGCCGACCTGCGGCTGCGCGGGCGGCTGGCCAATGGCTGCATCGGGCTGCTCACGTTCTGCGCTTTCCTGATCGGCATCACCATCATCCTGCTGTTCCTGGGCGAGACGACGAACTTCCAGTCCAACCGGCTGGCGGTGGCGGGCTTCCTGGCAGGGGTGGCCTCATTCCTGCTCGCGCTCGTGTGCTTTCTGACCGAAACGCTGCTGGCCACGCGCCTGCTGGACTTTCACATGCTGCAGAACGAAGTGGAGCACAAGCGATGAAGTCGTTCGCGGACCTGGGCGGGCTGGTGTACTCCACCGACGCGGGGCGCATGTGCCCGGGCTGCCGCCAGCCTGTGGCGCAGTGCGTCTGCCACCAGAACAAGCCGCTGCCCACGGGCGACGGCATCGTGCGCGTGTCGCGCGAGACCAAGGGCCGCGGCGGCAAGGCCGTGACCCTGGTCAAGGGTGTGCTGGTGGACGACGCCGCGCTGGAGCAGCTGGGCAAGCAGCTCAAGGCCGCCTGCGGCAGCGGCGGCACGGTGAAGGACGGCGTGATCGAAGTGCAGGGCGACCATGTGGACCGCGTGATGGCCGCGCTGCAGAAGCTGGGCCACAAGGTCAAGCGCGCGGGCGGTTAAGGCCGCGCCGCCGACCGCCGGGTCGGCGGGGGCGACGGGGCGCGGCGACTAGAACGCAGCCTTGACCAGCGTCTGCACCTTCTGGCCGAACACATGCAACTCGAAAGGCTTGGTCAGCACCTGCATGCCGGTGGGCAGGTGTCCGTGGCTGAGCACCGCATTTTCGGCATACCCGGTCACGAACAGCACCTTGAGCGCCGGATGCGTCGTGCGGGCCGCATCGGCCACCTGGCGGCCATTCATTCCGCCGGGCAAGCCCACGTCGGTGACGAGCAGCGTCACGGAGGGGTCGTGCTGCAGCAGCTCGACCGCGCCAAGCCCGTCCTCTGCCTCCAGCACGCGGTAGCCCATCTCACGCAGGACCTCCGCCATCAACGCGCGGACCGAGGCTTCATCATCGACCACCAGAATGGTCTCGCCCAGCCCGGTGTTACCGAGCGGTGGCGTCTGCGCGGTGTGCTCACTGCGGACAGTGTCTTCACCCAGGTGCCGCGGCAAGAAGATGCACACGGTGGTGCCTGCGCCCACTTCCGAGTGGATCCTGGCCTGCCCCCCTGACTGGCGCGCGAAGCCGTAGACCATGGAAAGACCCAGGCCGGTTCCCATTCCCAGGGGTTTCGTCGTGAAAAAGGGGTCGAACGCGCGGGCGATCACTTCGGCAGGCATGCCGGTACCGTCGTCGGTCACGGCAATCGACACGTACTGGCCCGGCCGCATGCCTTCGTCGCTGGCGGTGCGTTCATCGATGGACCGGTTGGTGGTCTCCACCACCAGGCGGCCACCATCGGGCATGGCATCGCGGGCATTGATGCACAGGTTCAGCAGCGCATTTTCGAGCTGTCCGGGGTCGGCGAGCACCGGCCACACGCCGGTCCCGGCAAGTACTTCCAGCGCAACCTGCGGTCCTATGGAGCGGCGAATCAGGTCCTCGAACCCGCCGATCAATTGATTGACCTGCACGACCTTGGGCTCGAGCGTCTGCTGGCGGGAGAAGGCCAACAGACGGTGCGTGAGCGCGGCTGCCCGTTTGGTCGCGGTCTGGCCCATCTCGATGTAGCGCAAGGATGGAGATTCCTTGCCGGCCTGGCGTTTGAGCAGCTCCAGGCTGCCCGAGATCGCACCGAGCAGGTTGTTGAAATCATGCGCCAGGCCGCCGGTCAGCTGGCCCACGGCTTCCATCTTCTGAGACTGCCGCAGTGCGGCTTCGGTCCGCATGAGTTCAGCGGTGCGCTCCTTGACCTTGCGTTCGAGCGAGTTCGCCAGCGCATGCAGGTTTTGTTCGGCGCGCCGGCGCTCCACCGCGTGGCGGGTTCTGTGCGCCACCTCGCGGATGAGGCTCATTTCGTCCGCCGTCCAATGGCGCAGAGTGGCATGGTTCAGGTAAAGCAATGCCACCAAGCCGCCTTCCTCATTCACCGGCATGTTGATGACCGACTGCGCACTGATGGCGATCAGCGCATCAGCCGTATCGCGCGTGCGCGGGTCGGTGCGGGCATCGGCAAATACCACCGTCTCCCCCCGCTTGAGGTCTTCGATGTAGCTGCCGAAGTCCCGAAAATGAAGCGTGCCTGCCAAGGTCTCAATGCCCGGCGCGTTCCAGTCGCGGTCGATGGTGATCGTCTCTGCCTCGCGGTCGATCAAGCCGTAGCCAGCACGGCTCACGTCCAGCACCCGGCCCAGGGCCTCGGCGGCGCGGTAGGCGATTTCATGCGGCTCGTGCGGGACGCCATAGACATCGCGTTCCAGAAGCTCCATCAGCTGCGCACGCCGGCCGGCCAGCACGATGTCGGTGATCTCCTGCGAGATGCCGGCCATGTAGGCGGGTTGTCCCTCCGCGTCACGCTCCAGGCGGCCCATGATCCGCACCCACGCCAACTGGCCATCCGGTCGCACGATCCGGTACTCGATGCGGTAGTCCTCGCCGGTCGCGATCGTGTGGGCGACCGAGGCTTGCATGCGCGCCAGGTCATCGGGGTGCACGGCGCCCAGCAGTTCGGCGTAGGTAAACGGCAGGGATTCGTCGCGGCCGAAGTTGGCCTTGCAGTGGCCTGAGGCCATGAGCTCTTGCCGCGCCAGGTCCAGTTGCCATACGCCCAGCTCGCCAGCATCGGTGGCGGCCCGCAGCCGCGCCTGCCCTGTTTCCACTTCGCGCACGCGCTGGGCCAGCTCCACCGTCAACCGTTCGGCTTCTTCCTTGGCGGTCTGCATCTCGGCCACTGCCGCGATGCGGGCTGACCGCTCTGCCACCTCGCGCAGCGCGCGGTCCAGCACGGACGCGAGCCGTGGCAACCTCGACTTGCTCACATAGTCGGTCGCGCCGCGCTTGAGCAGTTCTACCGCGTTGTCCTCGCCGATCACCCCGGATACAAAAATGAAGGGAACCAGCGGCATCCGCTCGCGGGCCAGGTCCAGCGCCTCGGTGCCGGTAAAGCCGCCCAGTTCGTGGTCGGACAGGATGACGTCGAAACCGCCGCGCTCCAGCGCGCCCGCAAAGCCCTGGGCATTGCGAACCCATTCGATGTGGGCGCGGGGGTAGATACCCAGCAAGAATTCCTGGAGCAGTTCAGCGTCGAACGCGGAATCCTCCAGCAACACGACCCTCAGCGGGTGCTCCGATCGGACCATGGTGCCCAAGATCTACTCGTACCTGCGGTTGGTGCGCAGGGACCCTGGGGGCGGCTCATTGAGCACTGCCCAAAACACGCCCAGATCGGCGATGGCAGACACGAACTGCTTGAATTCGACAGGCTTGACCACGTACGCGTTGACACCCAGTTCGTAGCTGCGCAACAGGTCGCTTTCTTCCTGCGAAGAGGTCAACATCACCACCGGAACACTGCGCAGTGCCGGACTCTGGCGGACCGCTTCCAGCACCTCCAGTCCGTTGACCTTGGGCAGCTTCAGATCGAGCAGGATCACCGCCGGGTTGCCTTCGGCGCGGTCGGCATATTCGCCTTCGCGGCGCAGGTAGTCGAGCGCTGCGGCGCCATCGCGCAGCACCACGACGTCGTTGGCCAGCTGGCTTCGCTCCAGGGCCAGGAGCGTCAGTTCCTGGTCGCGCAGGTCGTCCTCGACCAGAAGAATCGGCTTAAGCATGATCGGACTCGTTCCCGACAGATTGAAAATTGGCAGCATTGTGCCCGGGCTCGGGGATCTCGAACCCAAAAGTGGCGCCATGTCCTACGTCGCTGTGGGCCCACACGCGGCCTCCGTGCCGCTCCACAATGCGTTTCACGTTGGCCAGCCCGATGCCCGTGCCCTCGAACTCTTCGGCCTGGTGCAGGCGCTGGAATACCTGGAACAGTTTGGCTGCATATTGCATCTGAAAGCCGACGCCGTTGTCCTGTACCTCCAGGCCCTGTCCTTCGGCGTTGCGAACGGCCCGCACCGTGACCACGCAGGGATTGCTGTCGCGGCTGTATTTGACGGCGTTGCCCATGAGGTTGCGCACCGCCACTTGCAGCAGCAGCGGGTCGGCCATCAGCACGGGAAGGTGCGGGTCCACACGCCATTCAATGGTCCGATCGCGTTCGTGGCGGGAGATTTCGCGCACCAACCCTTCCACCAGGCTGTTGCAGTCCACCCGCTTGATTTTGAGCGCCGTGCGGCCCATGCGGGAAAAATCCAGCAAGGCATCCACCAACTGGCCGGCGAATGCCGCCGCATCCTTGACATGGCCCATGTAGCGGTGTGCACGGGCGGTGAGCGCCGTGCCTTCGGTTTCCATCACCAGGTCCACATAGCCAGCGATATGGCGCATGGGCGCCCGCAGGTCGTGCGATACGGTGTACGAAAAAGCCTCCAGCTCCTTGTTCACGCGGCCCAGTTCGCTGGCGATGGCGGCCAACTCCTCTGCGCGGCGCAGCACGACCCCGATCAGCGCCTGGCGCAGTTCACCGGCCGTGCCGATCTCTGCCGCGGACCAGGGGAGGCAATGGCCGCCGATTTGCTCCACCCAGCTTGCAAAGCTGTGGCGGGGGTGGATCCGCCCTGTCGCATCGGGCTGGCGACTTTTGCGCGGATCGCCCGCCCACGTCACCGTCTGAACCAGCTCGGGCCTGAACCACAAGATGACGTGGCGATGCACCTGCGAAATGGAAATGGCCAAGACGCCTGAAGCGGTGGTCTGCCATTCGGCTGCCTGCGGGTAGTGGGCGGTGAGCTGCGAACTTTCATAGACCTCATGGCCCATGCCCGCGACCCAGTTCGCCAGATCCAGCAACGCATCGGTGGGCGGCGTCTCGCCCGCGGTCCAGGCCTGGTCGTCCAGCACCACGGCCGCACCCGTGGCACGGGCCAGGCGCAGCAGGAGCGACGGCTCGTCCACGATGCGGCGCAGGCTGGCATCGCTGTCCGACAGGTGCGCCACCAGCTGCAGGGTCAGCTTTCGCAGCTCCAGCCGTGCCGCCACTTCTGCGGTGGCCTGTTTGGCATCGATCTGCATGGAGAGGAATTGGCCGAGCAGCGAGCAGGCCGCCCGCATGCCGGAGTCCAGATACCGGGGCGCGTGGTCGTGGCACGAGGCCAGGCCCCACAACTTGCCGTCCACCACGATGGATACCGACATCGACGCCAGGGTGCCCATGTTGCGCATGTACTCCAGGTGCACGGGCGACACGCTGCGAAGGAACGCTTGGGACAGATCGATGTCGTGTGCCGTCGGCCCATCGGGCACGGCCAGCAGGGGGACCGCCTGGTAGTTGGCGTCCGGAATCAGCCGGAACCGGTTGGACAGATAGAGCGCTCGGGCCTGCTGCGGAATGTCCGTCGCGGGGAAGTGCAGCCCCAGATAGCTGTCGTACCCCGGCGCTACGGCCTCACCCAGCACCTCGCCATGGCCGTCTGCGTCGAACCGGTAGACGAGGGTGCGACCGAATCCCGTCAGGCGCTGCAATTCTTCCGCGGCCAGCTGGGCCAGTGCCTGGACCGTGTCGGCCTCTTGAAGACGGGGCAGAAAATCGCGAGCCACGCCATAGATGGGCTCCTCCGGCCGCTGTTGGGGAGGGGTGGGCTCGCACTCCAGAATCAGCTGTGTGGCGTTGCGATGCGCCCAGCAGGAGTGCATCTGGGCATCGATGTGGAGCACACCCACCTGCATGGACACGCCGCCGGGTGGTGTGGCATGCAGGGCCTGATGGTCCATGGCAGCCAGGGCATCGGCAGCTGCATCGAACCAGTTGGCGCTCCAGGCTTGCAGGGCCAGCGTTTCACCGTCAAGAACCAGCATACGGCCATGCGGCTGGATGGCGCCGGGGATGCGAATGGGCTCTTGGTCACAGAGCGTGAGGTCCGAAGGAGTATTCATGGCGAGATCTGAGAACGCGGAGGGTCGGCTGTAATAGACCGGCGGGGAATTTCTTGTAGCATTTTCCAGCCCATGCCTATTTGATCACGCGCGTTGCGGCCAGCTCTTTGCGCGCGCCGCCTTGCCGCTCTCGACATAAGTGCGAGATTCCTCGCCTGCGGGCGTTAATCTTGAAAGCTGACCAACGCCTCACTTCCCTCATGGCAAGCTACCCATATCTCCTGGCGCGGCGCGCAGAATGCGCGAGGCCGATTGCAGCAACACGTGCACAACAACCCCACGAGGTGAGCGATGCAGGCCATTGACCCCGACAAGCTGCACCGCCTGGTCACCGTGCAGATGCCCTACGGCAAGTACAAAGGCACGCTGCTGGCCGACCTGCCCGGCAACTACCTGCACTGGTTTGCGCGCGAGGGCTTTCCCCAGGGTGAGCTCGGGCAGTTGCTGGCGCTGATGCGAGAGATCGACCACAACGGCCTGTCCGATCTGCTCACGCCGCTGCGCGCCGGCGCCGCAGGTCGGCCTGCACCGTAGGCGCGGCGCTTTCCAGTCCCGCCATAATCGCGCTCAGACCACACCAACAACTCCGAGGGAATGCACATGAAGGGCAATATTGCTGCGATCGTTCTGGTCGTGCTGGGCGTGTTTTTTCTGCTGACCAACCTGGGGCTCATCAGCATCAGCCTGCGCGAGCTGCTGCGGGTGTGGTGGCCGGTGGCGCTGATTGCGGTGGGCGTGGCGCTGTTCTTCACGCCCGGCACCAAGAAGGACAAGTAGCCGCGCACAGCGGCAGGCTGCAGCAGCGTCAGCGCGACCGGGGCGGTTTGGCGCTCCTGGCTGCAGCGTATTTTCGGTGTCCTGCAAACACCCGAGGCAGGCTGTCGCATACCCCATCCAGGGCCTTCAGCAGGCGTTGCTCAGCGCAGCACTTCCAGCAGCCGGTCGAGCCCGCCCTCGTTGATGGCCACCTTGGCCTGCGCGCGCACGGCGGGCTTGGCGTGGTAGGCCACGGACAGGCCGGCGGCGCCCATCATGGGCAGGTCGTTGGCGCCATCACCCACGGCAATGGCCTGCGATGGGGCAATGCCCATGAGCGACGCCACTTCCAGCAAGGTGCGGCGCTTTTCGGCACCGTCGCAGATGTCGCCCCAGGGCTGGTCCACCATGCGGCCGGTGAGCAGGCCGGCGTCCACTTCCAGCATGTTGGAGCGGGCGAAGTCGATGCCGAGCCCCGCCTTCACGCGGTCGGCAAAAAAGGTGAAGCCGCCGGAGACCAGCAGCGTGGTCAGGCCCGCTGCCTTGGCGGCGGTGATGAGTTCTTTGGCGCCGGGGTTGAAGCGCAGGCGCTCGGTGAACACCTGCTCCATGTGCTGCACCGTCACGCCCTTGAGCAGGGCCACGCGCTGGCGCAGGCTTTCCTTGTAGTCGGTGATCACGCCCTGCATCGCGGCTTCGGTGATGGCGGCCACTTCGGCCTTGCGGCCCGCGGCGTCGGCGATCTCGTCCACGCATTCGATGTTGATGAGGGTGGAGTCCATGTCGAAGGCGATGAGCTTGTAGCTCGACAGGGACAGCGGGGGCTCGATGCCCTGGACAACAAGGCCGGGGGCGAATTCGGTGGCGTGGGTCATGGCTTGGAAGAAAGAAGGTGCTGGGCGTGGCCGCAAACCCGCAATGGTATCGCCCACGCCCCCACGCCCCCACGCCCCCACGCCCCCACGCCCCCACGCCCCTGCGCTTCACGCGCACGTTGCCCCGGTGCCTATGAGACGCTCGGCGGCAGCTTCAGGCGCAGTTCCAGCCGCGACGCCCGCTCGCTGATGGCCCGTATGCGCCGCGCCTTGTCTGCGTCCGACAGGTCCTTGCTGCGGTTGACCTGCTGCCAGGCCACGAACATGTCGATGTCTCCGGCGGTGATGAGCTGCGAGTTTCTGGATTTTCTGAACGCCGAGAGGTTGTTGACCTGTTTGAGAATCTGCCCGTCCAGGGCGTTGTCCTTGCCGAACGAGGTGACGATGTGTTGGAGCCTGCGGCGCAGGTCCAGGGGGAGTGCGGTGGACCATACCAGCGGAGACTGCGGTATCAGCGGCGATGTCCACAAGATGCCGAGCTGGCCGGCCAGTGCGGGATTCTTTGCTTTGAACATGGCCAGTTCTTCGTCGTTGGCCGTGGCGATATCCACCTTGCGCTGCGCTGCCAGGGTGAGGTTCTCGACATGGCTGCCACGGCGCACTTCCCTGAACAGGCTGGCCGGGTCGTTGATGCCCCGCTTGACGAACGCGTAGTACAGCGGCACCAGGTGGCCCGAGAAGCTCTTGGTTTCGCCGTCGGCGAAGACCAGTCCCTTGCCGGGCTGCTGGGCAGCGTCCAGAGTCTTCAGGCCGCTGTCCTTGTGGGTGACGATGATGGCGTGGTAGCCGGTGCTGCCGGTGTCGGTCACCATCTGCGCGAAGACCTCGCCGACTCCGCGCTCGACCACGGCCAGCGCGGTGGAATTGCCCACCCAGGCGAGGTCGATCTCCCCGCTGGCAAATGCGCTCGCCAGGGCGCTGGAGTCCGGCGATTCCCACGTGCGCAGGGTGATCGGCTGCCCCAGTTCCTGCGCAATCCGCTGGATGAATGAACTCCACGAAGCCACCGCGGCATCGGCCCCGCGCGGCGTGATCACGGCAAAGACCAGCGGCGATTTGCGGTTGCCGCCCTGCGCCTGCGCAGCAGGCGGTGCGGCCAGGCCATGGGCTTGTGCCAGCAGCAGGCCGCCGGCGGCCAGCCACTGCCGGCGGCTGTGCGCAGCGTTCATATTCACCATTCAATATCTCCTGTCATTATTTTTGCAAACTGGAATGCTTTGCAGGCTGATTCGCCTGGAAGTATTCGGTGGGTGCAAGGTTAATGCATTGGATGGAATATGTTCGTCGTGATTTTGCAGGTGAAGATCGGTAGGAACCCTGGGAATTGAGAATCCTTTCAATTGACTTTCGTTTGGCTTTCAATAATGGTGGGTGTTAATACCCTGTGCAGTTGATTCTGCAAATAATGAACACCCGCTGCCGGATTTCATGGCGGGTCGTCATGGAGACGCGCCCACAGGGTTGTTTGAACTGCTTTGCGGCGCGGCGCGGTCGTCCTTGGCCGTTGTCAGTGGCCAAACAGCGCTGGGGCGATGGCGGGACCTGGGTCATGATGGAGGCCGTCTGCCTGTTGCTTGAAACGCCCCATGACCACTGCCTCCACGGCTGTTCGCGCCGCGCCCGCGGGGTTGGCCACCCGCCTGCGCGGCCTGCAGTCCGATGCCCGCGAACTCACCGACGCCCCCGTGGAAATCCGCGGGCACATACCGCCCTGGCTGCTGGGCGGCAGCCTGCTGCTCAACGGCCCTGCGCTGTGGGACCTGCCGCACGGCAGCTACCAGCATTGGTTCGACGGGCTGGCCATGCTGCACCGCATCCGGTTCGCGCCGGGCGACATGGGCGGCGCCAGTGCAACCTACCGCAGCCGCTATCTGCAGACCGATGACCTGCGCGAGAGCCTGGCCGCGCGCAAGCCGGCGCGCGCAGCCTTTGGCACCCCGGACCCAAGGGGCTTCTTCCAGCGGCTGCGTCATCTGCGGCACCCCGTGGTCACCGACAACGGCGCGGTGGTGATGGCGCGCATCGGCTCGCAGTGGGTGGCGCAGACCGAGACGCCGCTGCTGACCAGCTTCGACCCCGACACGCTCAGGACCACCGGGCGCATCGAGTACGACGACGCCGAGGTGATCCACGTGATGTCGGCCCATGGCTTGACGGATGCGCAAGGCACCTACTGGAACGTGGGTGTGGAGATGGGCCCCCAGTGCACCTACAAGCTGTTCAAGATCGTGGCGGGCAGCCGCACGCGCGAGGTGATTGCGCGCTGGGCCGTGCGCCAGGCCGGCTACCTGCACGCATTTGCGATGACGCCCACGCACGCGCTGGTGTGGCAGCCGGCCCTGCGGGTCCATGCCATCCAGCTGGCGCTGTCGGGCAAGGGCTTCATCGACAACTTCAAGTGGAACGCTGCCGCAGGCTCGCGCATCGATGCCATCTCGCTGGTGGATGGCAGCGTGCGCAGCTGGGCGGGACCCGCGATGGCCAGCTTCCACGCGGTGCAGGCCTGGGAGGAGCCGAGCCCCGACGGGCGCTCACCCGCGACGCTGGTGCTGGACCTGTGCACCACCGATGGCCCCGAGATCTTCAGCGCTCTGGGCCTGGCGCGCCTGCGTGCCGGCGAGCCCGTGGGTGTGACACACCGCGTGCAGCGCTACCGGCTGCAGCCCGGCCACAGCGGCGCGCAGCCGCAGACGCTGGTGGACGGGGCCAGCGTGGAGCTGCCCTCGGTGCACGGCGCGTACTGGGGGCGCCAGCGGTCGCGCCACGCGTGGTTCGCAGGTTTCGACCCTGAGGGCCAGGCACCCCTGTTCGACCGCACGGTGAAGCTGGACCTGGACGCCGGGCGCATTGCCGGCACCTGGCAGCGCAAGGCGGCCGTGCAGCTGGAGCCCCTGTTCGTGGACCGCCCCGGCTCGACCGCCGAGGACGATGGCGTGCTGCTGGTGCCGACCCTGGCCGAGGGGGACGAGGGCACGGTGATCGGCGTGATCGACCCGGCCAGCATGCAGTGCTTGGCCACGCTGCACCTGCCGCAGGTGGTGCCGTTCGGCTTTCATGCGGCGTGGAAGCGCGGATGAGCACCGGTGCAGCTCACGTGGCCTGCGGTTGACATGGGCGGTTTTGGCCGCATGTGGAGGTTTGTCAGGTAGCCTTGGGCATTCGCCGGCAAGACCCTCCACCGATAGGCCACAGATGAAGACCATTGACGAAATGCTGCACCTGGACTTGCTCACCGCCGAGCAGCACGTGGACATCAGCGCGTGGATTGCGCGTTCCGCCTCTCCCGACGACATCCTGCAGATGCCTGCGCCCCTGTGGCAGGCGCTGGAGCGCGCCAGCAAGGTGATGGGCATCGACGAGGACCTGTTGCGTCCCCCGTCCTTCGATGCCGACAGCCTGGCCCTGGGCTAGGGCGCGCAATGCAGGCCTGGGTGCATGTCATGGGCCGGTGCCACCCGGCAGCAACAGGATCTTGCCCACGCTGAGGCCCGACTCCATGCGCCGGTGCGCCTGCGCGGCCTCCGCCAGCGGGTAGGTGCTGTCGATCACGGGCCGGATCCTGCCGTCCGCCAGCGCCGGCAGCCACCGCTGGGCAAAGCGCTGGACCATGGCCTGCTTGACCTCGGGCGGGCGCGACTTCATCACCGTGCCAAAAATCTGCAGGTGGCGGTACAGCACCGCGTCCATCGGCAGTGCGGCCCCTTGCGCGCCGCCCAGCAGGCCCACGGCCACCAGGCGCCCGCCCACGGCCAGCGAGCGCACGTTGCGCTCCAGGTACGGCGCGCCGATGAAGTCGATCACCACATCGACGCCTTGGTCACCCGTTGTCTCGGCAACCACGGCCGCGAAGTCCTCGCTGCGGTAGTCGATGCAGACATCCGCCCCGAAGCCTTCGACCGCGCCGCGCTTGTCGCCCCCGGCCGTGGCGAACACGCGGGCACCGGCTGCGTGGGCCAACTGCACCGCCGCCGAGCCGACGCCACCGGCGGCGGCGTGGATCAGCACCGACTCGCCGGGCTGCAGGCGGGCCAGGTGGAACAGTGCTTCGTGCGCGGTCACAAAGACCTCGGCCACCGCGCCCGCAGCGATCAGATCCAGGCCCGCGGGCACGTGCATCGCCATGCGGTGGTCGATGCGCGAGAGCTCGGCGTAGGCGCCGCCGCCCACGATGCCCATCACCCGGTCGCCCACGCTGAAGCCGCGCACTTGCGGCCCGACCTCGACCACCGTGCCGGCGATCTCCAGGCCCATGGTGTCCGCATCGCCGAAGTAGGCGCGGCCATAGGCGCCCTTGCGGTGCGACAGGTCGGCGCGGTTGACGCCGATGGCGGCGTTGCGCACTAGCAGGTCGTGGGGGCGCACCTCGGGGGCTGTGATCTGGCGGGCCACCAGCACCTCGGGCCCGCCGAAGTCGTCGAACACGATGGCCTGCATGGTGGGCTGGCTTGCTGCAGGGGGCAGGGTGGGTGCTGGCATATGGAGGCTCCTTGCGTTGGATGGATGTCGATGCCTCAAGGTTAAGTCGCCACGACACCTTTGAAATGCAGCGATTTCGCTCTACAGTGATGCAAATTTGCATCACCAAAACCACCATGAACTGGGATGACACCCGCATCTTTCTGGCGCTGACCCGCGCACCCTCGTTGCGCGCCGCGGCCCGCGGCCTGGGCATCGACCAGGCCACCGTGGGGCGGCGACTGAACGCGCTGGAGGCCGAGTTGGGCGCCAAGCTGTTCTTGCGTGCCAAAGACGGCTACCTGCTGACGGCCGCGGGCGAGACCGCTTTGGCCGCAGCGCGGCGCATGGAAAGCGCGGCGCTCGACCTGCGCACCAAGATCGAAGGCCAGGACGACAACCCCGGCGGGCTGGTGCGCGTCACCAGTTCCGATTCGATCGCCATCGAATTCCTGCTGCCGGCGGTGGAGCGGCTGCAGCAGCGCTGGCCCACCATCCGCGTGGACCTGGAGATTTCGACCCAGGTGCTCAGCCTGACGCGACGGCAGGCCGACATCGCGTTTCGCAACGTCCGCCCTGAGTCGCCGGACCTGGTGGTGCGCCGGGTCGCCGCCTGGCCGGTGGGCCTGTTTGCCAGCGCCGCATACCTGGCGCGCTTCGGCGAGCCCGTGCCCGATGACGAGCTGCGCGCCCACCTGCTGGTGGCCTACCGCCCGTACCTGGACCAGAGCCCGTTTCCCACGGTGGTGGAGGTGCCAGCCCGCCAGGCCAGGATTGCCATGGCCGTCAATTCCAGCCTGCTGCTGCGCAAGGCGGTGGCGGCGGGCATCGGCCTGGGCGAGATGCCCGTGCACCTGGGAGAACGCGAAGGCTTGGTGCGGGTATGGCCGCAGCGCCGCCGCGCCAGCGACCACGAGGTCTGGCAGGTCATGCACCCCGACCTGCAGCGCACGGCCCGGGTGCGGGCCACGGCGGAATTTCTGTCGGAAGCCTTCGGTGGCCGCTGAAATGGTGGGCTGAAGGCTGCTGAGTGGTCTGCGTCAAAGGCCCGGACGTTGGCACTGGGCGGGGCAGCCTGTGGGCGCGTGGCGTGCAGCGGTGCCTTCGATCACGATCACGCGGTGGTGCCACCGACCAGCAATATCGCTCACTGTGGCACCAGCCCAGCCGCCTTCACCAGATCTGCATGGACCTTGATCTCGTGCGAGATCGCGTCCTTGAGCTGCTGGCTGCTGCCCGGCGCCACTTCCATGCCGCTGGCGGCCAGCTTGGCACGGGTGTCGGGGTCGGCCAGGGCCGCATGCGCAGCGCGCTGCAGGCGGTCGATGACGGGCTGGGGCGTTTTGGCCGGGGCCAGCAGGCCGACCCAGGCCGAGAGGTTCATCTCGGGCGCGCCCGCCTCGGCCATGGTGGGGGTCTGCGGCAGCGTGCCGGTGCGCTGCGCGGCCATCAGGCCCAGTGCATGCAGCTTGCCGGACTGGATGTGCGGCAAGGCCTCGGGCAGCACTGCAAACAACATGTCCACCGTGCCCGCCAGGGCGTCGTTGATGGCCGGGGCGCCGCCCTTGTAGGGCACGTGCAGCAGGTCGGTGCCGGTGCGGGTGGTGAACATCAGCCCCGCCAGGTGCTGCGGGCTGCCGTCGCCGGACGAGGCGTAGGTGAGCTTGCCGGGCGCCGCCTTGGCCGCAGCGATCACCGCGGCGACGGTGGGGAATTTCTGCTTGTCCTTGACCACCAGCACCATGGGCTGATTCACGAACTTGGTGATGGGGACGAAGTCCGCCTCGGGGTCGTAGGGCAGGGTCTTGAAGATGCTCTTGTTGGTGGTGAGGAAGGACGCGGGCGAGACCATCAGCGTGTAGCCGTCGGGCGCGGCGCGCGAGACCAGCGGCGTGCCGATCTGGCCGGATGCCCCGGCCTTGTTGTCCACCACGAATGGCTGGCCCAGCTCGGCCGCCATCTTCTGCGTGACCACGCGCGCGATCATGTCGGCGCTGCCGCCGGCGGGCAGGGCCACGATGACCTTGACCGGGCGGTCGGGGTAGGCGCCCTGCGCGATGGCAGGTGCGGTGGTGCACAGGGCCGCAAGGAAGGTGCAGGCCAGGGCCGGAATGAGACGCCGAAATTGCATGAACAACTCCCAGAAGATGAACCAAAGAGGCGGTAGGGAAGTAGGTGAAGCCGCTGCTGGGCAGGTAAGCCTTTGCTGCTTGCGGGCTTGCCGCGGGTTTTCTTCCCAAGCAATTCCTGCACCAGAGGCTGGCATTGCGTCGGTCGCCGACCTGTTCACGCTTCAGTTGCTTCTGTTTTTATAGCATTCAGCGCTTTCCAGGGGCGCGCTCACAGTGCTTTGAGCGCTCGGTCCCGCCGAGAGGGCTCGATCAGCATGCAGGGGTGATGTCGGTGCGGCCGGCTGTGGGTCATTTGGCCGACAGCTCAAGCCCCCGCTGCGGTTCTGCGGATGGTGGCGCCACGCGAGCCAGCAAGGCGCTGGCACTGGCGAAATCGAGGTCGGCCATGTGGCGTTGCAGGCTGGCCAGCGACGCCGTTCCCAGTTGCGCGGTGAGCACGGGTTCGAGCTTGCGCGTCCAGTCAAGAGCGTCGAGATCCTGGGTGGCCAGGAGATGCTGCAGGTGCATGATCTGCTCCCAGGTGCCAGGCGACAGCGCCGCCGCGTGGCCGTGCGCAGCTGTGGAATCTCGCTGCACGCTGATCGTGGGGTCCAGCGCCCACTGACGGGCCATGTCCTGCATCTGCGCCGTCAGCACAGCAATGCCTGTGGTGTCGCCACGGCGCGCCGACGCTTGCGCTTGCGAGGCCAAGGCATGCATCTGCTCGGCACCTACCGTTCCGGACATGCCCTTGAGGTCGTGCAGCACTGCGGCCGCATTCCGGGAAGCCGCTAGACGGGCGTCGGTGGCGGACTCCGGCATGGCTGTGTTCAGCGCCCCGGCGAGGTTGTCCAGCGTGGCGGAAATGCGTTGCAGCATTTGCCACAGAAGCTCGCTGGAGCCTTGAAGCCGAGAAAAGGACAGCTGCGCGGACACTCCCTCCACCCGCGGCCAGTCGGCGGGGGGCTCAGCGGCAGGTGGCAGTGCGTGCTGGACGGCCAGATCATCGTGGCCCGGCAGATGGCGGCGAATGGTCCTCACCAGCATGGGCGGATCGAACGGCTTGCCCACAATCGCGTTCATGCCCGCGACCAGGGCCTCTTCGCGCTCGGCCGACGAGACTCCGGCCGTCAGTCCGATGACCGGCAGTTGCAGCAGGCCCAGGGAGGTCCTGATCCGGCGGGTGGCATCAAGGCCGTCGAGCACCGGCATGTGCACATCCATCAGCACTGCATCGAAGCGGTCCGGATGCTGTGCCAGCAGGTCGAGCGCCGCCTGCCCATGCCGGGCGACAGACACCTGGGCACCCTCGCTGGTCAGGATGCGGGCAGCCACCTCCTGGTTCACCTCGTTGTCGTCCACGACCAGCAGTGACATGCCGCGCAGTCCTTGCCCCTCAGGCACAGGGGCGTCCGGTGCCGTTGCGGACTGGCTGCCTGCCGCGCGGTGCAGCGGCAGCGCCACCATGAATTGGCTGCCCTGGCCGATCTGGCTGTGCAGTTCGATGTGCCCGTCCATGAGCTCTACCAACTGCTTGACGATGGACAGGCCCAGGCCGGTGCCGCCGAACCGGCGTGTGGTGGACGTGTCCGCCTGCACAAAAGGCGCGAACAGCCGCTGCCTGGATTCCTCGGAGATCCCGATGCCGGTATCGCTCACCACAAAGCGGACTTCCACCGTGTCGGCAGTCAGTTCTTGAAAGCGCACCTCGAGCCGCACTTCACCCTGGTCGGTGAACTTCACCGCATTGCTCAACAGGTTGATCAAGACCTGGCGCAGGCGTGTGCTGTCGCCCTCCAGCGCGATGTCGGGCGGCCCTGCGCCATCCACCACATAGGCAATGCCCTTGGCTTGGGCCTGGGGCTCGATCAATGCGGACACATCGCGCACCACCTGGCCCACGTCCAGCGCAAGCGTCTCCAGCGTCACTTCGCCCGCTTCGATCTTGGACAGATCGAGCACGTCGTTGATGACGGCCAGCAGGGCTTTGCCTGCCACCTGCACCTGCTGCAGCATGCGTTGCTGCTCGCCGTCGAGCGCGGTGCGTGCCAGCAGGTAGGACAGTCCGATCACCGCGTTCATCGGGGTGCGGATCTCGTGGCTCATGTTCGCCAGAAAGCGGCTCTTGGCGTCGCTCGCCTCCCGCGCCTGTTGCATGGCAATGCGCAGAGATTTCTCTTGCTCCAGGCGCGTACTCACATCATGGGCGATGCCCAGATACCCGACGAACGAGCCCGTCGCATCGGCCATGCGCGTCACCGCCAGCGATACCGGCACCCGGCCTCCGTCGGCCCGCGCCAGGCGCCACTGGCGCAAGGGGTCTTGGCTGGCGGTGTGGATCAGGGCCATTCTCACTTCGGGAGCAATGCTGTCCATGGGGTCTTGCCGCATCGGCGCAGGTCCTGGGTCCGAGGCCTGATCGCCGTTCTCGACGAAATCCGAGGCATTGCGGTGTCCGATGATCTGCTGCGCTGGCTCCCCCAGCAGCAGTTCGGCTCCGCGATTGAACACCGTCACCACGCCCTGCGCATCGGTGGCCACAATCGCGACCTGTGTGGACGCCTCCAGGACGGTGCGCAGCAGCGTGAGGGTGCTTTGCAACTGCATCTCGGTGCGCTTGCGGTCCGTGATGTCGGTGCGGATGGACACGTATTTTTCGACCCGGCCCTGGGCATCCAGAAACGGCGCCACGACGCTGTCCACCCAGTACAGAGCGCCGCTTTTCGAGCGGTTGCACACCTCTGCCCGCCAACTGTGGCCCGCGCTGATGGTGCGCCACATGTCGACCCAGAAGGATGCCGCGTGCGTACCGGAGTTGACGATGCGGTGGTTGCGCCCCATGAGCTCGTCCCGCTCGAACCCGGAAATGCGGCAAAACGCATCGTTCACATCCACAATGCGGCCCCAGCGGTCGGCGACAGACACGATGGTGTGCTTGTTGAGGGTTTCCAGCAGCGCCGCATTGTCCCGCTGGACGGCGGCGAGCTGCAGGCGGCTCTCGGTGAGTTCCGTCACGTCGTGCACGAAGGCGTAGAAGCCCTTGACCTGGCCCTCGGCAATGTCCGGCAGATAGTGCACGAGAGAGTGCCGCTGGCGTTCGCCTTCGTTGCCGCGACGCGTCTGCTCGAACATGCGGGCCTCGCCCCGCAGCGCCGCCTGGACGTGGGGCGCAGACATCTCGTACATGCTCTCGCCGATCAGCTCGCGCAGGTGCATGCCCGGCACCAGGGCGGGGTCCATGTCGAACCACTCGCCATACGCCCGGTTGGCCACCCGGTTGCGCTGGTCCGGGCCCCAGTAGCCGATCTGGGATGGCATGGCGTCCAGCACGGTTTGCAGGGCGTGCCTTGCGGATTCCAGGTCGCTGGTGCGCTCGCGCACCTGGTCTTCCAGGGTGGCGTTCAGTTCAATGACCCGCAGTGCTGCAGCCCGCACTTCACGCACGTCGCGCAAGGTCTTGGCCAGGCCCACGATGCGGCCATGGCTGTCCTCGATGGGGCTGGCGGAGACCGAGACATCGATCAGCGTGCCGTCTCGATGGCGCCGCGATGTCTCGTACGCCTTGACCCGCTGCCCCTTGGCCACCATGGCCAGCATGGACTCGTCTTCGCCCTCGCGCCCTGCGGGTACCAGCAGCTCCTGCGCGGTGTGGCCCAGCACCTCGTCAGGCTCGTACCCGAAGAGCCGTCTGGCCCCGTCGTTCCAGTCGGTGATGATGCCCTGCAAGGTCTGCACGATGATGGCATCGTCGGACCCCTGCACGATGGCCGCGCGCCTGGCCTGTTCCAGCAACTGGCTGCGCGAGCGGTGCACCAGGTGCAGCACGGCGATGGCCAGCGCCGTCGCGGCCAGGCCCAATAGCACGACCATGACCGCTTCGCGTTGCGGCGGTGCGAGGTTGAGCGATGCAACGAATGCGGGAGTGGGCCGCATGTCGACCTCCCACTCGCGGCCGAACAGGGGCAGGGCGGTCAGCCTTCCAATGCCTGGCTCGGCCGGCATCTCGGCATGGCTGCTGTACAGCCACTGGCCCTCGGGTGCCAGGCGGTCGCGGATGCGCAGCATGAAATGCCCCGACTCCACATCGAGCCCGCGCAGCACCTCGTCCATCTGCAGCGGCGCGTACACCCAACCCCGCAGGGCCTGCTCACGGCTTTCGGTGGTGTCCGTTGCGGCACCAAACCGGTAGACCGGCAGCATGAGCAGCAGGCCTCGGGAGGGTGTGCCCGCGTCCTGCAGCAGCGTGATGGGGCCGCTCAACGTGGCCTGTCCGGAGCGCATGGCCGTCACAGCGGTGGCCAGGCGCAAGGGCTCTGAAGCGATGTCCAGCCCCACCACCGGATTGTTGCGTTCCAGGGGTTCGATGTACTGGATGACGTAGAGATCGCCAGCATGCTGCTCGAACTGGTGCACGCTGAAATCGATCCAGTCTTCTGCCCGCACCTTGCGCACGAAGGCGGCCTCGTCCTGTCTGGCGACCCTGTGGATGTACCCGAAGCCGCGGGCCCCCGGGAACTCGCGCGCGAAGTCCCGGCTCTGGCTGTAGCGCATGAAGGCCTTGTGGTCGAGGTCGTCGCCCGCCGCCGCCACGGCCCCCCGGGTGCCGCGCAGGCCGTACTCATACTGCCGCATGCGCACGGCGATCTCTTCCATGACCCGGCCTTTGAGCCCGTCGAAGCGCTTGTCCAGGGCCTCCCGGTTTTGCTGCACCTGCTGGTCGTAGGCCACCACGGCTGCAACCAGGGTGATGCACATCACCACCAACGCCACGAGGATCGACATCCTCGCCACGTTGGTGGCATTCTGGCTGGACTGGCGCGGGTCGGCAGCCATCGGTTCAGTACCCTGGGCGCCACGCGCGCCAGCAGTCTCTCCCGTCGTTCTTGGCGGCGTAGAGCGCTTTGTCGGCGCGGCCCACCAGCCCCCTCAGGTCTTCGTCATCCACGGGCTCGGCCTGGGACTGTGCGTGCGCCGAGCGTGTCGCCACGCCCACGCTCACCGTCACATGGTCTGCATGAAGGGATGCTGCGTGCGGCAGTGCCAGCATGCGCACCGCCTGTACGGTGCGCTCTGCCACCTCCTGCGCACCCGCCGCATCCGTTTCGGGCAGCATGATGGCGAACTCTTCACCGCCCAGGCGGCCGACCAGATCCCCGGGTCGCTGGCCCGCGGACAGCAGGACTTTCACAAGGGCCTTCAAGCAACTGTCACCCGCAGGGTGTCCATAGTGGTCGTTAAAGCGCTTGAAGTGGTCCACGTCCACCATCAGGAGCGACAGGGACGCGGCACTGCGCGCGCACCGCTGCCATTCCCGCAGCAGCAGTTCATCGAAATGGCGGCGGTTGCTCACGCCGGTCAACCCGTCGGTCGTGGCCAGGTTGCGCAGTTCGTCGGTCAGGCTCTTGATGCGCAACTGCGTGCGTACGCGCGCCAGCAGCAAGGCCGCGTTCACGGGCTTGGTAATGAAGTCGACGGCACCGGCCTCCAGGCCCCGGACCTCGGACTCCGTCTCACCGTGGCCGGTCACGAAAATCACGGGCACATTCGCCAGCCGGGCATCCCCCTTCATGGCCGCGCAGACCTCATAGCCGCTCATGCCGGGCATCTCGGCGTCCAGCAGCACCAGGTCGGGAATGCTGCGTGCCATCTGTTCCATCGCGTCGCGGCCACGCGTGGCAAACCGCAGTTGGGCAACCCCTTTGAGCATGCCCGCCATTACCTGGATCATGGCGGAATTGTCATCAACGATGAGGATGCTCGTGTTCATGCACTGCCCATTCTGGGTTTCGTTGTAGGCACCGGCAAGTGCAATCTGCGTACTGCCTGCTGCGGCGCTGTGCGCGGCGCCATCCAGGCTCCAAAAAGCGCGCATCCTACGGCCAGCCTCTGACGTCGTCCTGACGTGGAACTCCGCGCATCGCGGCCTGGTCGTGCCAGGCGGCGAGTGTGCGGACGGTGGCGGGATTTTTCCTTGACTTGCGTCAAGTCTTTCGGGCGCACGTCGCGCGTGTAACAAAACGCTTAGCGATTTGGCGATCGCGACTCACAATGGTTCTCCTGGAGGGGCGCCATGATCAACAGGTTTTTGAACCGGGTTTCGCCGTTTCGAAGTGTTCGGGCGCGTTTTTCGGCGGTGATGGGGGGCTCGGGCATCGTTCTGGGCCTGGCCCTGACCTTTTTCATGCAGTGGCATCTGGAAGAAGGTTTGAGCAACTCGGCCCGGGACGGTCAGCGGTAGCGGCCTTTTTGGGTCTATCTGCCCAACGGTACCCACCGGGCGTGGTTGACCGAAACACTGCTGCAGAGACCGGGCCTTGTCTCAGGAGTACAGCCATCTTGTAAACCACCCATTCACTGAATGCGGGACCCACCCAGCCACAGCCTCGGTGACAAACCAGAACACGATCAGCCCCAGCATTCCGGTACACCACAGGCTCAGCCACCGCAGCATCGGGTATGCAGGCCACACGCGGTGCCGTGCCGCCACCAGCACGATGATCCCCGCGAAGCCACCCAGAGCTGCCGGCCACGGGACATACGACCAATCCGCCCCGTCCAGTGCCAGCACTGCCGCAGCGGTGCACGCCGCACCCACCGCCCCGCTCACCAAACACCGCCGCCCGGTCCATTGAGCCAGCGGAGCGAAAAGCCACAGTGCCACGCTCAGAGCCAGCGCGGCGGAGCCTGGCGTGCCTGGCCAGATGTACGGGTCGGGGATGTCATAGCGGACTGAATAGCCGATGTCCCTCATCGTGGCGGGTAGCCAGAACTGCCACCAGCACGTGAGCGCCACCACCATAGATGCGGCCGCTCGATGCAACCGGGCTCCGAGCTTGAGGGCAGCCCAGGGGGCCAGCACGCTGACCGGGATGCTGATGACCACCAAAAACCCGGGCGACCAATGAATGTTCATCGGGCCGCTGGACGAGAACCCGCTTTGCGCGCTCCAGGCTGCAACCACCCACAGCACCAGCAGCAGCGCCCACGCGGCGGACCACGCCCTGCGCGCGGTGTCGGTCAACATGGATTCACCACTGCCCGCAGCGCGAGGAGAGTCTGCAACCCGTCAAGCCGGCACCGCCACCGGCTGCCCCAGCGAGCGCAAGATATCCCGCACCATCTGCGCGCGGTCCTTCGGGTCCTTCAACTCACGCTCGATGCGCAGCTTCTCGTTGCCCGCCAGCTTGATGTGCTTGTTCTTCTGGATGAGCTCGATGATGCGCATCGGGTCGATGGGCGGCTGGGGTTTGAAGGTGATGTTGATCACGCCCGGGGCGGCATCGACCTTCACCACGCCGTAGGGCTGGCTCAGCACGCGCAGGCGGTGCACGTCGATGAGGGTCTGGGCCTGCGGCGGCAGTTTGCCGAAGCGGTCCACGATCTCTTCGAGCAGGCCGTCGATCTGGTCGGGCGTCTTGGCGGTGGCCAGCTTCTTGTAGAACGACAGGCGCAGGTGCACGTCGCCGCAATAGTCGTCGGGCAGCAGGGCGGGGGCGTGCAGGTTGATGTCGGTGGTGACGCTCAGCGGGCTGAGCAGGTCCGGCTCCTTGCCGGCCTTGAGTGCCTTGACGGCTTCGTTGAGCATCTCGTTGTACAGCTGGAAGCCCACCTCCAGCATGTTGCCGCTCTGGTTCTCGCCCAGCACCTCGCCGGCGCCGCGGATCTCCAGGTCGTGCATGGCCAGGTAGAAGCCGCTGCCCAGTTCCTCCATCTGCTGGATGGCATCCAGGCGCTGCGCGGCGTGCTTGGTCAGGCCCTCGGTGTCGGGCACCATGAGGTAGGCGTACGCTTGGTGGTGGCTGCGGCCCACGCGGCCGCGCAGCTGGTGCAACTGCGCCAGGCCGAACTTGTCGGCGCGGCTCATGATGATGGTGTTGGCCGTGGGCACGTCGATGCCGGTCTCGATGATGGTCGAGCACAAGAGGATGTTGTAGCGCTGGGCCACGAAGTCGCGCATCACGCGCTCCAGTTCGCGCTCCGGCATCTGGCCATGGGCCACGGCGATACGGGCTTCAGGCAGTATCTCTTCGAGCTTCTGGCGGCGGTTCTCGATGGTCTCCACCTCGTTGTGCAGGAAGTACACCTGCCCGCCCCGCTTCAATTCGCGCAGCACCGCCTCGCGGATCACACCCGTGCCCTCGTTGCGCACGAAGGTCTTGATCGCCAGGCGCCGCTGCGGCGCGGTGGCGATGACCGACAGGTCGCGCAGGCCTTCGAGCGCCATGCCCAGCGTGCGCGGGATGGGCGTGGCCGTCAGCGTCAGCACGTCCACCTCGGCGCGCAGGGCCTTCATCTGCTCCTTGTGGCGCACGCCGAAACGGTGTTCCTCGTCGATGATGAGCAGACCCAGGTTGTGGAATTTGGTGGATTCGCTCAATAGCTTGTGCGTGCCGACCACGATGTCCACCGTGCCGTCGCCGATGCCCTTGATGGCGGCAGTGATCTCCTTGCCCGAACGAAAGCGCGACACCTCGGCCACCTTCACCGGCCACTTGCTGAAGCGGTCCACCAGGGTCTGGTAGTGCTGCTCGGCCAGCAGCGTGGTGGGCGCAAGAAAAGCCACTTGCTTGCCGCCGGTGACGGCCACGAAGGCCGCGCGCAGGGCCACCTCGGTCTTGCCGAAGCCCACATCGCCGCAGACCAGGCGGTCCATGGGGCGGGGGCTGATCATGTCCTGGATCACCGCGTGGATGGCGGCGTTCTGGTCGGCGGTTTCTTCGAAGCCGAAGTCGTTGGCAAAGGTCTCGTAGTCCTGCGGGCTGTAGCGGAAGGCGTGGCCCTCGCGCGCCGCGCGGCGGGCATAGATGTTGAGCAGCTCGGCCGCGCTGTCGCGCACCTGCTCGGCGGCCTTGCGCTTGGCCTTTTCCCACTGGCCGCTACCGAGCTTGTGCAGCGGCGCTTCGTCGGCGCTCACGCCGGTGTAGCGGCTGATCAGCTGCAGCTGGCTCACGGGCACATAGAGCACGGCCTTGTCGGCGTATTCGAGGTGCAGGAACTCCTGCATGGCGGGCGTGCCGTCGGGGTTCTTGTTGCCCACGTCCATGTTGACCAGGCCGCGGTAGCGGCCGATGCCGTGGGCGCTGTGCACCACGGGGTCGCCGACGTTCAGCTCGGCCAGGTCCTTGATCAAGGCCTCGACGTCGCTCACCTGCTCCTGCTTCTTGCGCCGGCGCGTGGTGGGGCCGGCGGCAAACAGCTCGGTCTCGGTGACGAAGTCGATGCCGTCCTCGATCCAGCTGAAGCCCACCGTGAGGCCGGCGGTGGCGATGCCCACCTTTTCGTCGGCCGTGCCCTGGAACTCGGCCAGCGAGTCGAAGGCCGGCGGGTTCACGCCGCTGGCGCGCAGAAAGTCGAGCAGGCTCTCGCGCCGGCCCGCGCTTTCGGCCAGCAGCAGCACGCGGTGCTGCGTGTTGCGGATGTGGGCGTGCAGCCGGGATAGCGGGTCTTCGGCACCACGCACTACCGACAGGTCGCCCAGCTTCTGAAAGTGCGGGTTGTCGGCAATGTCCTCCACGCCAGGGCGGATGGACAGCTGGGCATGCTCCTTGGCGCGCGTGTAGAACTGGTCGGCCGAGAGGAACAGCTCCTCGGGCGGCAGCACCGGACGCTCGGGGTCGCCCTGCACCAGGCGAAAGCGGTCTTTCGTGTCTTGCCAAAAGCGCTGGAAGGCGGGCTCCAGGTCGCCGTGCAGCACGACGGTGGCCTCTGACCCGAGGTAGTCGAACACCGTCGCTGTGTCATCGAAGAACAGCGGCAGGTAATACTCGATGCCGGCCGTGGCCACGCCCGCGCCCATGTCCTTGTAGATGCGGCTCTTGGTCGGGTCGCCCTCGAGCATCTCGCGCCAGCGGCTCCTGAACTTGGCGCGTGCCTCGTCGTCCATGGGGAATTCGCGGCCGGGCAGCAGGCGCACCTCGGGCACGGGGTACAGGCTGCGCTGGCTGTCGGGGTCGAACGTGCGGATGCTGTCGATTTCGTCGTCGAACAGGTCCACCCGGTACGGCACCAGCGAGCCCATGGGGAACAGGTCGATCAGCCCGCCGCGCACCGCGTATTCGCCGGGGCTGACCACCTGCGACACGTGGCTGTAGCCCGCCAGCGTGAGCTGGGCCTTGAACTTGGCCTCGTCGAGCTTTTGCTTGACCTTGAAGTGGAAGGTGTAGCCCGCCAAGAAGGACGGCGGCGCCAAGCGGTACAGCGCCGTAGTGGCGGGCACCAGCACCACGTCGGCGCCGGTGTCCTTGTCCTTTTGGCTGATGCGCCACAGGGTGGCCAGCCGCTCGCTGATCAGATCCTGGTGGGGCGAGAACGTATCGTAGGGCAGCGTCTCCCAGTCCGGGAACAGCGCGCAGCGCAGCCCGGGCGCGAAGAACGCCATTTCCTCGATGAGGCGCTGCGCATCGGTGGCGTCGGCCGTGACGATGGCGGTGGTGCGGCCGGCGGCCTTGTCACGTTCGGCCAGGCGGGCCAGCAGCAGCGAATCGGCGCTGCCCACGGGGCGGGGCAGGGTGAAGCGTTTTCCGGGGGAGAGTTTGGGCAGTTCCATGCGGACGGTACGTGTCGTCGGTGGGCCCGCCGCACCCGTTGGGCGCAGAAAGCGCACGGGCTGTTTCGGGGGCAACGGAGCATTCTAGGACCTGCGCATGAACTCTGCCGGGCCCGCGCACGCGCTTGCCCGCCGCCGCCTGCGGCAGCGCCCAGGACGCAGTGGACGGTGCACCATCCCGCCCCTCCTAAAATGGCCCCCTCATGACCATCGATCCGCTGCTGCAATCCTCGCTCGCCACGTCCCACGCCCCTCCAGTGGCGCCGGGGCGGTTCTGGGCGCTGGTGCCCTGCGCGGGCACCGGGTCGCGGGCGGTGGCAGCACCGCCTGCCGCGCCGGCGGGCTCCACCGTGTCGGCCTTCGGCGCGCTGGCTGCCGCGGCGGGCGAGCCAGCCGCGCCGCCACCCCTGCCCAAGCAGTACCACCTGGTGGCGGGCTACCCGATGGTCATGCACACGCTGGCGGCATTTGCGGGTGTGGGCCGCCTGGCCGGCACCTTGGTCGCCGTGGCGCCTGGGGATCATTTTCTGCAGGCCCACGCGCATCCCTCGTTCTTTGTCGTCGACTGCGGCGGTCCCACCCGCGCCGCCACGGTGCAGGGCGGGCTGGCAGCGCTGGAGGCGCGGGGCGCCCAGCGCGACGACTGGGTGCTGGTGCACGATGCAGCGCGCTGCCTGGTCACCGCCGAGCAGATCGACCGGCTCATCGACGTGTGCGCGCACGACAGCGTGGGCGGCCTGCTGGCGCACCAGCTGGCGGACACGCTCAAGACATCGACCGATGGCCCGGGCGGCGTGCGCGTGTCCTCCACGGTAGACCGCAGCAACAAGTGGCTGGCGCAGACGCCACAGATGTTCCGCATCGGCCCGCTGCAGGATGCCCTGGCGAAGGTGGGAACGAACGTGACCGACGAAGCCAGCGCAATGGAGGCGATGGGCCTGCACCCGCGCCTGGTGCCTGGCGGCGCGCAGAACTTCAAGGTGACCTACCCCGACGACTTTGCACTGGCCGAAGCCGTGCTGGCCCAGCGCGGCCACGGCACCACGCTGGCGCGCTTTGGCGGCGAGCGCGGGCAGGGCGCCACCGAGACGGGGCGCAAGACTATTTTTTGAAGCACATCGCCCGCGAATTCGCTGGTGCGAGACACGGATTTATCAACGCAGCGGAACAGCGCGGCTCACCCAGCCAAGCCCAACGGTTCTGGCCAGGCGCTTCGCCGCACGCAATACACCCGTACGGCACGGCGGGGCAACGACGCCATAAGAGCTGGGTAAGTCGCTAACAAAAGGCACACATGAATTTCAGGATTGGAGAAGGTTGGGACGTGCATGCGCTGGTGCCAGGCCGCGCGCTGGTGATCGGCGGGGTGACCATCCCCCACACCATGGGTCTGCTGGGCCATTCGGATGCCGACGTGTTGCTGCATGCGATCACCGACGCCATTCTGGGCGCGGCGGGCCTGGGTGACATCGGCACCCATTTCCCGGACACCGACGCGCAGTTCCGCGGGGCAGACTCTGCCGTGCTGCTGGCGGAAGCCGCGCGCCGCGTGCGCGCTGCGGGCTACACCATCGGCAATGTGGACAGCACCGTGGTGGCCCAGGCCCCGCGCCTGGCTGCGCACATTCCCGGCATGCGCGAATGCATTGCCAAGGCGCTGGCCATCGAGCCGGGCCAGGTGAATGTGAAAGCCAAGACCGCCGAACGCCTGGGGCCCGTGGGTCAGGGGCTGGCGATGGAAGCGCGGGCCGCGGCGCTGATCTACAAAGCCTGAGGCGCTGCGCGCCAAAACCGACGGCCGCTCGGTGTTGGACGGATAATGTGACCGGGCGTTGTGCCTGCAGCATCAGCGTGCCGCTTCGACGACACGCACCAGGCCTTGTCACCGCATTCGGCTGCGCCAAGCGCAGTGACCGATATACAAGAGCCTATGGCGCCGGTGGTGAAAAAACTGGCGGGCGCGGTGCGCAACTGAGTCCGCCCCGTCGTCCCACCCGCCATGGCGAAGGAGGCACCGCCAGCGCCACCAGGAGGGTGCGGTGCCTTGCGCAAACAGTCGGCGGCCTTGCTGTCTGCCGTCACTCCATCGTGATTTTGGAGTTGGTCACGATGTCGCGGTACAGCGCAGCCTGGGGCTTGATGAAGGCCTTGAACTCGGACCCACCCATGGGTGCCACGGTGATGCCTGCGTCCAGCAGCTTCTGGCGCAGCTCGGGCTGGGCCAGCGTCTCCTTCAGGGCCTTGTCGTACGCGGCCACGGTGGTGGCGGGTGTGCCAGCCTTGAGGAACAACCCCTGCCACAGCGGCAAAGCCATACCGGCGAAGCCGTCTTCCTCACCGATGCGCTTGACGTCGGGAAGCTGGGGTACGCGCACGGTGTCGGAGACCGACAGGGCCTTGATCTTGCCGTCCTTGAGGAATGGCATCGCGGTGGAGAGCACCAGCATGGCGCTGTCCACCTGGCCGCCCACCAGGTCGTTGGTGATGTGCGTGCCGCCGCGGTAGGGCACGTGCAGCATGGCGACCTTGGCCTGCTTGTTGATGAGCGCGCCGTACAGGTGCTGCATGGTGCCGATGCCCGGCGTGGCGAAGTTGATGCTGTCCTTGCCGCCTTTGCGCAGTGCCGCCACCAGGTCGGCCAGGCTGGCGTAAGGGGCCGCCTTGGGCACGGCGAAGATCATGGGCACGGTGCTCATGCGGCCCACGGGCACCAGGTCGTTCTCCCAGTCGAGCTTGACCTTGGCGTTGACCATGGGCACCACGACCGTGTCGGTGCCGCCCATGTAGAGCAGGCTGCCGTCGGTGGGCCCGTTGAGCACGCGTTGAGCGGCCAGCATGCCGCTGGCGCCGGCCGCGTTCTCGACGATGACGGTGCGTGACAGGCGTTTGCCCAGCTCTGTGCCCACGACGCGCGCCACCAGGTCGGCGCTGCCGCCGGCCGAGTAACCCACGATGAGCGAGATGGGTTTGCTGTCGCCCTGGGCATGGACTGCAAGGCTGGGGGCCAGTGCGCCTGCCGCGATGGCGGCAGCTTGATTCAGGAGTTCTCTGCGTTGCATGGCATGCCTCCTGTTCAGAACGTGTGCTTCACGCCGAAATCGATCGCCGTGGTGCGTGTGAGCCCGTCGCGCTGGGCGGTACCCAGGTTGGTGTAGAGCAAAGTGCGCTTGCTCAGGTCGTACTGCAGGCCCACGCCGATCATCTGCGAATCGAGGTTCGTCGCTGGGTTGAGCTTCCCGTACATCACATAGGTGCGGCCGAAGCTCAGCGGCACCAGGGCCGAGACGCTGTAGGCAGTGGCATCGCCGTTGAGGCCGCCCTTGGCGCGGCTGACGCTGGCCTTGGCCTGCACCACGCCGAAATCGTATCCGCCCGCCACCAGTGCCAAGTGGGTGCTGGCGTCGAGCCGGTCAAATGCGGCGCCCAGCCACACCGGGCCGTTCTTGTACTGCAGGTTGCCCGAGGTGGCGTTGCTGCGTGTGCCCTCTCCCAGTGCTGCGGCAACCTCTGCGCTGACGCCCGCAATGGTGGGCGACTTGTAGCCGACCGTGTTGGCCCAACGGATGTTGGAGGCCTCCACCGTGGCGGCCACCGGCGTGTAGTTGGCATAGGTGTAGGCGGAGCCGAGCTGGCTCACATAGCTCCAGTAGGTGGGGTCGGCGTTCAGCGCCACGGTGTAGGCGGCCGAGTATTCGCGGCCCGCATACACCTCGCCCCAATCCTTGCTGCCCACGGCCACCACCGAGCGGCCCAGCCAGAACACATTGGGGTTGCTGGGCGCGCCGGTGTCGGCGGCAAAGCGGTGCTCCAGCTGAAAGCGCGAGTACAGGCCGCCACCCAGGTCCTCGCGCGCCGCAAAGCCCAGGCGCGAGGTGTTGCCGGCCTTGAGCGTCCACACCAGGGGCGTCACGCCGCGGCCGGGCAGCAGCGCGCCCGGCGTGGTGCCGCCGTTGGCGCGGGCCAGGCCCTGGTCGACGATCCCGTAGATGGTGAGCGAGGACTGCGCCTGCGCTGCACCGCAGGCACCAAGGCCGGCGAAGGCCAGTAACAGCGCGAGAGAGGTGGAGCAGGCGGGGGCACCTGCCGGGGAATACCTTGTCATGGACTTGTCTCCGATGGGATGGGGTTTGTAGCTGACAGTCAAATTGTATGTATTGATTTTTTGTAATGCAATACAATGCAACTCAATCGAAGGCGTGCCTGGTGCTATTCGATGCTGAATCTATTCAGATTTTTCTAATCAAATCAATACAATACAAGTGCAATCCAGGGACATACCCTAGGTTGTATGAACGGAGCACACATGGCGGTCGGAATGTTCGAATCCTTCATCACGGGCCACTGGTTCAGTGCCGAGGCCAAGGCCTTTTGGAGCGATGGCGCTACGCTGCAAGCCTGGCTGGACGTGGAGGCCGCGCTGGCCCGTGCGCAGGCCGAGCTGGGCGTGATCCCGTCCGAGGCGGCGCCCGTGATTGCCGCGAACGCCCGTGCCGAGCTGTTCGACCTGCCGCAGCTCGCAGAGGCCATCGCTTTTGCCCAGCACCCACTGGTCCCGGTGCTGCACCGCTTCGAGCAGTTGTGCGGCGAGCCGGCAGCCGGCTACATCCACTGGGGTGCCACCACGCAGAACATCTTCGACACCGCCAGCGCGCTGCAGATGCAGCGCACGCACGCGCTGCTGGCGGGGCACCTGGATGGCGCCATCGATGCGCTGGCCACGCTGGCCCTGGCGCACCAGGCCACGCCCATGGCAGGGCGCACGCATGGCCAGCATGCGCTGCCCATGACGCTGGGCTTCAAGCTCGCGGGCTGGGTGGACGAGCTCGACCGCAGCCGCCAGCGCCTGGCCGAGCGGCTGGCCACATGCTTCCCGGCCAGCATGGGCGGCGCCATCGGCACCTTTGCCGCCACCGGGCCGCTGGGGCCGGCGGTCCAGGCACGGCTGGCGGCGCAACTGGGGCTGCTGGCAGCGCCGCTGCCGCTGCGGTCGTCCTTCGACCGGGCAGGTGATTACCTGGCTGCGCTGGGCTTGCTCGCTGGCACGGCCCAGAAGATCGCGCAGGATGTCGTCTTTTTGCAGCGCACCGAGATCGGCGAGGTGGCCGAGGCGTTCCACCTGGGCAAGGTGGGCAGCTCCACCATGGCGCAAAAGCGCAACCCCTCCACCGCGCTGCTGCTGGTGAGCCTGGCACGCATGCTGCGCACCCGCGTGCAGGCCGCGCAGGACACGATGGTGCGCATGGACGAGGGCGATTCATCGGCCACCAACGTGGCAGATGCCCTGCTGCCCGAGATCGCCATCATCGCCGCCTCGGTCACGGAAACGCTGGCGCGCCTGGCCCGCGGCCTGGTCGTGGACGAAGAGGCGATGGCGCGCAATTTGGGGCTGACGCAGGGCCTGATCGCATCCGAAGCCGTGATGATGCGGCTGACCCAGCGCATGGGCCGGCATGAAGCGCACCGCCTGCTCTACGCGGCAGCGCAGCGCGCGCAGTCCGAGGGCGTGTCCTTCGTGGAGGCGATCCGTGCGCTGCCACCGTTTGACGGCGGTGCCCTGCCGGCCGACCTGCTGCGGGCGCTGGATGCAAAGACCTATGTGGGCGAGTCGGCGGCGCTCACGGTGCAGACGGTGGCGCGTGTGGCACCCGGCTGCTTGGAGCCAGTTCGCCGATGAGAGACCTCAGGCAGCTCGTGAACAGGTTGTCAGGCTAAAGCCGCCACCGATGTGCCCACGCGACGCACCACAGGCGTGAGGTGGATGCCGTAGGGCCTGTCGGCATCCGTCCAGCGCGCGGTAATGGCGCCGTGCAGGGCCTCCACCTGATCGGCCACGCTGCAGCCCACCACGTCGAAGAAATCGGCATGCTCGTTGGCCAGGTCGGTGCGGCCCAGCAGCACTACGCTCAGCTGCGCGGGCACGGCGATGCCGGAATGGGTCAGCAGGCGCTGAAACAGGGCACCGTCCTCGATGCCCCAGGCCACCAGCGCGGTGAAGGGCAGGGCGACGCTGCCACCGGCGCTGGCCTGCAACTGCTGCACCAGCCGTGTGGCGTAGTCCTCGTGTGGGAGCTGGTCCAGAGTGATCTCGATCAGCTCCACGCCGGGCAGGGTGTGCTGCAGGCTGGCAAAGCGGCGCCGCCCGAGCTGCGTGGCCAGATAGGGGTGGGCCGTCGTGGCATAGGCGATGCGCCGGTGCCCTTGCTGCACCAGCTGTTCGATGGCGGCGGCCAGCGGTTCGCCCCATTCAGTGCCGACGGCCTCGACGTCGGCACCCACCAGGGCTGCGCCGTCAACGGCCAGCACCTCGCACTTGTCGCGCAGCGCGGCCAGCAGGGCAATGGGAATGGCCTTGAAGGTGGACTGCACCACGCAGGCATCGAAGCGCGGCAGGCCCTTGAGCACGGTGAGTGCGTGGTCCGGGTCGTTGTACGACAGCTCCAGCACCCGGTGTCCTTCGGCCGCCAGGCGGCGCTGCAGCCCTTCCACCAGTACCCGGCCGCGCGCAATGCTGATGGAGCGGCGCAGCAGCAGCACCGATTTCACGGCGGGGAGGGCGGTGCCGACCGCAGGCGTCCGGGGGCGCTCGCCGTCAGCCGGCGCTGCTGCGGCACGGTGTGCGCCGGTGCCCCGAAAGTAGGTGCCACGCCCTACCTGCGAGTCGATCAGGCCCCGGTCCTTGAGTCCCTGGAAAGCGCGCTGCACCAGCATCTGCGATGCGCCAAAGCGCTTCATCAGCTCGCGGATGGTGGGAAGGCGCTCGCCGGGTTGGGCCTTGTGGGCCAACTGGTCGAGGAACTGGTCGAGGTCCGGCGGAGAGCTGGCGGTGCTGCGCATGATGTCAATACAATACACCACAAATTGCATGTGGCGCCTGGGCGGGTGCGGCTATGCGCTTTCCCGCTCCACGATGGAAAAGCCGATGTCCACCACCGGCTCCGCCACGGACTTGCCGTCGGCCCGGTCGGCGATCCACTGAGCCGCCATCTGCCCCATGCGCGTGCCGTCGATGCGCACGGTGGTCAGGCTGGGGCTCACCGTCTGCGCGAAGTCGATATCGCCAAACCCCACCACCGCCAGCGGCCCGGGCACGGCAATGCCGCGCACGCGTGCCTCCGTCAACACGCCCAGTGCCAGCATGTCGGAGCTGCAGAACACCGCGTCGATGTCCGGCGCATCGGCCAGCAGTGCGGCCAGGCCGTCACGGCCGTCGGCGTGCGTGGTGGGGGATTTGCCCAGCCGCACCGCCGGCTCGCGCAGGCCCAGGCGCAGGGCCGCGGCCTGGAAGCCGCGGGCGCGGCGGGCGGCGCGTTCGTCACCACCGCTGAGCAGCGCCAGGCGCCGCCGGCCCTTGGCGAACAGGTGCTCGCACACGGCCGCACCCAGGGCTTCGTGCCGCAGGCCCACCAGCATGTCGATGGGGGTGTCGGTGAAGTCCCAGGTCTCCACAATGGGGATGCCCGATGCCATCAGCATGCGGCGCCCTTCGGGCGAGTGCATGACGCCCGTGACCACGATGCCGTCGGGGCGCCGGCCGACGATGGCGCGCAGCAGTTCGTCCTCACGCGAGTGTGCATAGCCGATCTGACCCACCATCACCTGGAACCCTCGCAGTTCCAGCGCATCGGTGAGCGACTGCACCATCTCGCCAAACAGCGGACCGGTCAGGGTAGGAACCAGCGCGGTGACCACATGGCTGCGCGCCGAGCGCAACCCCCCGGCCACCAGGTTGGGCACGTAGCCCATGTTGAAGACGGCCTCCTGCACGCGCACCCGCGTCGCCTCCGACACCTGGTGCGGTGTGTTGATGGCGCGCGAGACGGTGATCATCGACACGCCCGCGCGCTCGGCCACCTCCCGCAGCGTGACCGCAGGGCGGTCGCGCGGTGCGGGGGATGCTGTGGCGGGAGTGGAGGGGGCTTGCATGGTCGGAGTCTATCGACAAGCAGTGTGGAATTGCCTCGTGGACGGGGTCGGCGGTGAGCCTGGCGCGACTCAGTGTGGCATTGGCCGGCGTAGCTGCCGCTGTGAGGGTCAGCGTCCAGAAGCGTCCCCCAGAGTGATTTCCGCTGCCTGAATGTTTGCGAGTTTGAATAAACATGGCTGCTACCGCTTGATGGTCAAGCGTTTTAAGCTATTAAAAATATAGCAAAGCATTTTTTGGGAGGCTTCGCAGCATAACCAAAGAGATCCCATGACTAAGGGTTAACCTTAGTATCGAATGATTTTGTTAACGTTAACATTTGGCTTGAAAAATGCAAATACAGCGTATCTCCCAGGTACGTGTGGACGCGTCAAAGCAGTTGTATGACTTCTGTCGCGGCCGACGACGCTGCTGCTGGTGCCTGTTTTTTGCCATCTCCCACCCACCGATCTGACTGGATGACCATGAACCCGCAAGAACTCAAATCCATCATGGGCTCCGGCCTGCTGTCGTTCCCCATCACCGACTTCGACGAGCAGGGTGAATTCCGCCCCAAGACCTACATCGAGCGCCTGGAGTGGCTGGCTCCCTATGGCGCCAGCGCTCTCTTTGCCGCCGGCGGCACGGGTGAGTACTTCTCGCTGTCGGGCCCCGAGTACGGCCAGGTGGTCAAGACCGCGGTGGACACCTGCCGCGGCAAGGTGCCGATCATTGCCGGCGCCGGCGGCCCCACCCGCACCGCCATCGCCCATGCCCAGGAAGCCGAGCGTCTGGGCGCCCACGGTATCCTGCTCTTGCCCCACTACCTGACCGAAGCCGGCCAGGAAGGCCTGATCGAGCATGTGGCCCAGGTGTGCAACAGCGTGAAGTTCGGCGTCATCGTCTACAACCGCGACCGCACCAAGCTCACGGCCAACTCCCTGGCCATCCTGGCCGACCGCTGCCCCAACCTGATCGGCTTCAAGGACGGCGTGGGCAACATCGAGACCATGTCTTCGATCTTCATGAAGATGGGCGACCGCTTCTCCTACCTGGGCGGGCTGCCCACGGCCGAGGTCTATGCGGCTGCCTACAAGGCGCTGGGCACGCCGGTGTATTCGTCGGCAGTGTTCAACTTCATCCCCAAGACCGCGATGGAGTTCTACAAGGCCGTGGCGGCGGACGACACCGCCACGCAGCACAAGCTGCTCAAGGAGTTCTTCATGCCCTACCTGGCCATCCGCAACCGGGTGGAAGGCTATGGCGTCTCCATCATCAAGGCGGGCGCCAAGATCGTGGGCCACGACGGCGGCCCGGTGCGCGCGCCGCTGACGGACTTGAAGCCCAGCGAGATGGAAGAGCTCAAGGCGCTCATCGACAAGCTCGGCCCGCAGTAACTGCACTACGCGCCCAGCCCGACCCCATCCCGTTCCACGCAAGACCCGACCCAGGCCCCGCAGAGGGCTGTGTCAACCATCCAACTTCGGAGACATCCACCATGTTCATCAAGAAACTGCTGCTGACCGCAAGCGCGTGCAGCCTGGCTTTTGCTTTCGCCGCATCGGCCCAGACGGCCGCGCCCGGTACACCCGCAGCCTGGCCTGAAAAGCCCGTGACCATCGTCGTGCCGTTCCCGGCCGGCGGCTCCACCGACATGGTGGCCCGCGCCGTGGCGCAGCACATGGGCGACAAGCTGGGCCAGAATTTCGTGGTGGACAACCGCCCCGGTGCCACGGGCACGCTGGGCGCTGGCATGGTCAAGCGCGCGCCGGCCGATGGCTACACGCTGCTGGTGTCCTCGCTGGGCGCCTTCGTCGTGGCGCCGCACCTGCTCAAGAGCGTGCCGTACGACGCGCTCAAGGATTTCGACTACATCACCGTGCCGGTGCAGGCGCCCAACGTGCTGGTGGCCGCCCCTGGCCAGAAGGCGCGCACCGTGAAGGAAGTGATCGCCCAGCTCAAGGCCAACCCCGGCAAGGTGAGCTTCGCGAGTTCGGGCAACGGCTCGTCGGACCACCTCTCGGCCGAAGTGTTCTGGCAGCAAAGTGGCACCGAAGGCCTGCACATCCCCTACAAGGGCGGCGCTCCGGCCATCAACGACCTGCTGGGCGGGCAGGTGGAGTTCTCGTTCCAGAACGTGAACGCCGTGCTGCAGCACATCCGCGGCGGCAAGCTGCATGCAATCGCTGTGACCGGTGACAAGCGCAGCCCGGTGCTGCCCGACGTGCCCACCCTGGCCGAGGCCGGTGTGGCCGGTGCCGAGGTGTACTCGTGGCAAGGCATGGCCGCGCCCAAGGGTCTGCCGCCCGCGCTCAAGAAGAAGCTCTCGGACGCAGCCATCGCCGCCCTGAACGACCCGACCGTGAAGAAACGCATGCTCGACCAGGGCCTGGAGATCGTGGCCAGCACGCCCGAAGCCTTCACCGCTTACCAGGCGCGCGAATTCGCGCGATGGAAGACAGTCATCGAGACCCGCAAGATCACTGCCGATTGAGAGCGACTCAAAAACCTCTTGTGGCGTTGTTGCTCCGTCTTGTCGTGCTCCTCGCACTGCATGCGACGCAGCGCCTGGCCAGAACCGCTTCGCCGAGGTTTGTGAGCCGCTTTGACACGAAAGACCCGGGGGGCGCTCCCCCCATATTCCAGAACACCATGACCACCTCTTCCAACCCTTCTGCCGCCAGCACCCCCGTCGTCACCGAGCTGCGCGTGGTGCCGGTGGCGGGCCACGACAGCATGCTCATGAACCTGAGCGGCGCGCACGGCCCGTTCTTCACGCGCAACCTGCTCATCCTGCGTGACAGCGCGGGCAACACCGGGGTGGGCGAGGTGCCCGGCGGCGAGAAGATTCGCCAGACCATCGAGGACGCACGGCCGCTGATCGTGGGCCGCCCCATCGGGCACCACAACGCCGTGCTCAACGCCATGCGCGCGCAGTTTGCCGGCCGCGATGCAGGCGGGCGCGGGTTGCAGACGTTTGATCTTCGCATCACCATCCACGCGGTCACCGCCGTGGAATCAGCCTTTCTGGACCTGCTGGGCCAGCACCTGAACGTGCCCGTGGCCGCGCTGTTGGGCGATGGCGTGCAGCGCGAATCGGTGCAGATGCTGGGCTACCTGTTCTACGTGGGGGACCGCCAAAAGACCGACCTGGCCTACCGCACCGAGCCCGGTGCCGACAACGACTGGTTCCGCCTGCGCAACGAGAAGGCCATGACCGCCGACGGCATCGTGCGCCTGGCCGAGGCCGCATACGAGCGTTACGGCTTTGCCGACTTCAAGCTCAAGGGCGGCGTGCTGCGCGGCGAGGAAGAGGTCGAGGCCATCCGCGCGCTGCACGATCGCTTTCCGGAAGCGCGTGTGACGCTGGACCCCAACGGCGGCTGGCTGCTGAAGGACGCCATCCGCATCACGCGCGACCTGCACGGCGTGATGGCCTATGCCGAGGATCCCTGCGGCGCCGAAGGCGTGTTCTCGGGCCGCGAGGTGATGGCCGAGTTTCGCCGCGCCACGGGCCTGCCCACCGCCACCAACATGGTGGCCACCGACTGGCGCGAGATGGCCCACAGCCTGGCCCTGCAGTCGGTGGACATCCCCCTGGCTGACCCGCATTTCTGGACCATGGCCGGGTCGGTGCGCGTGGCGCAGATGTGCCAGGCCTTCGGCCTGACCTGGGGCTCGCATTCCAACAACCACTTCGATGTCTCGTTGGCCATGTTCACCCACGTGGGCGCCGCCGCCCCCGGCCGCGTGACGGCCATCGACACGCACTGGATCTGGCAGGACGGCGAACGCCTGACCAAGGAGCCGTTCCAGATCAAGGACGGCTTCATCCAGCTCCCCAAAAAGCCCGGCTTGGGCGTGGAGCTGGACATGGACGAGGTCGAGCGGGCCCACCGCCTGTATCTGGAGCACGGCCTGGGCGCGCGCGACGATGCGATCGCCATGCAGTACCTGATTCCGGGCTGGAAGTTCAACAACAAATCGCCGTGCATGGTGCGTTGAACGGTAGACGCTGGTGCGTCGTCACCCCGTCGTGTCGCACTCGCGGCATTGAGCAAGGTGTAAAGAGCCACCTCAGCCCAGGTGCGGCACGGCACAAAGCAAAAAGCCCCGAAGTCCGGGGCTTTTTGCATTGGGGAAAGAGGGCGGCTCAGGCCGTCCGGTCTTCGGCGCGGCGCCGGGGCAACTGGCGCTTGACGGACGGGCGTTGCAGCCGCTGCTTGGGGTCGGCGCCATCCGGCAGCCCTGTGGCGCGCTGCAGCTGCAGGTGCGCCACCAGGCCGCCCGTGCTGGAGTTGGCCAGCGCGAAGATGCCGCCCATGCGCTGCACGGTCTTGTCCACGATGGACAGGCCCAGGCCCGCGCCCGCCGCTGCGGTGCGCGCCGAGTCGCCGCGGAAGAAGGGCTTGGTCAGGTTGGACAACTGCTCGGGCGGCACACCCGGGCCGTGGTCGCGCAGCTTGACCAGCACCCAGTTCTCGCGCCCCTTGGCGGCGATGTCCACGTTGGTGATGCCGGTGTCCTCCGCCTTGCCGTAGCGCCGCGCGTTTTCCAGCAGGTTGGAGATCACGCGCGCCAGTTCCACCTCGTCGGCCAGCACGTTCAGGTCCTCGGGGACCGACATCGTGATCTGCAGCTCGCGGTGGTCCTGCACGGCATAGACGCACGACGACACCACGGCATGCAGGTTCACCGGGGTGAGCGTGACGTGGTCGGGCCGCGCGTAGTCCAGGAACTTGTCGATGGTGGCGTCGAGCTGCACGATGTCCGCCACCATGTGCTCGCGGGCGACCTCGTCGTTCACGCTCATCTCGGTTTCGAGCCGCAGGCGCGCCAGGGGCGTGCGCAGGTCGTGCGAGATGCCGGCCAGCATCACCGCGCGGTCCTGCTCCAGCTTGGCCAGCTTTTGCGCCATGCGGTTGAAGCCGATGTTGACCTCGCGGATCTCGCTGGTCACCACCTCTTCATCCAGGTGGCTGGCTGCGAAGTCGCCGTCCTTGACGCGGTTGGCAGCGTACGATAGCTGCTTGAGCGGCCGGTTGATCAGCCGCGCAATGGCCGCAGCACCCGCCAGCGACAGGGCGCCCGCGGTGATGAGCCAGATCAGCCAAGTGCGGCCGCCAGCCGGGCTGAACCGCGAGCGGTCCATCAGCAGCCAGTTGGGGTCGCCGTTGATGTTGAAACCCACCCACAGGCCGGTCTCGCCGTTCACGTTCTGGGCCACGATGGTGTCGGGCCCCAGGCGCTGGGTGAGCTCGTCGGTGAGGCGGTTGCCCAGGGCCGTGCCTTCGAGCAGCTCGAACTTGTCCTTGGGCTCGCGCGGGAGGATGCGCACACCTTCCTGGTCCGCCATGGTCTTGATGAGCGAGACGCGTGCAATCGCATCCGAGTGCACCAGTGCCGCGCGGCTCAGGTTGACCAGCGATGCGATCTGCTGCGCCGTGTGCAGCGTGCGCGGCTCGAACTCCAGCGCCCGCAGCGTCTGCAGCCAGGCCAGGATACTGCCCACCAGCAGCAAGGCCAGCAGGAAGAACGTGCGCCAGAAAAGGTTGAGCCCCACGCGCGCGCGCTGCTCCCGCGCAAGGCGCAGGGCTTCGAGAGGCGCGGGGCTGGTGGCGTCGGGCGGGGCGGTCACGGATTGCCGGAAAGGGGGTCTCGGCTTGCCGTCATTCTTTCGCATGAAGAGGGGCTCAGCTGGTTCCGTCCGGCACGAACACGTAGCCCACGCCCCACACCGTCTGGATGTAGCGCGGTGCGGCAGCATCGACCTCGACCAGCTTGCGCAGGCGCGAGACCTGCACGTCCAGGCTGCGGTCGAAGGGCTCGAACTCGCGGCCGCGTGCCAGCAGGGCCAGCTTTTCGCGGGACAGCGGCTGGCGCGGGTGGCGCACAAGCGCCTTGAGCATTGCGAATTCGCCGGTGGTCAGCGGCAGTTCTTCACCATTGCGCTGCAGGGCGCGCGTGCCCAGGTCGAAGGTGAATGGGCCGAAGGTGACGACCTCGTTGTCGCCCGACGGGGCACCGGGGGCTTCCTGCGCGGGGCGGCGGCGCAGCACGGCGTGGATGCGGGCCAGGAGTTCGCGGGGATTGAAGGGCTTGCCCAGGTAGTCGTCGGCGCCCACTTCCAGGCCGACGATGCGGTCCACGTCCTCGCCCTTGGCGGTGAGCATGATGATGGGGGTGCGGTCATTGGCGGCGCGCAGGCGGCGGCAAATCGACAAGCCATCTTCGCCCGGCATCATCAGGTCGAGCACGATGATGTCCACCGTCTCGCGCAGCAGCAGGCGGTTCAGGGCCTTGCCGTCTTCAGCGACCATGACCTCGAAGCCTTCCTGCGTCAGATAGCGGCGCAGCAGATCACGGATACGGGCGTCGTCGTCCACCACGAGAACTTTGTCGGTGCGATTGGTTGTTGTGGCCATGTAGATCTCAAGTCCAATTTGTAACAGAGCCGATTCTGACCACTTGGAACGCCGAAGTTCGGGTTTTGGGGGGTGGTTTGACCAACTGTTACAACATTTGCCCGGTCGCTAACTTCAGTTTGTCAAGCCAAAAGGGGCGTTCTTCCTCTGGCGTTTTCTCGCAGGTGAGATTGGTTGCGGCGATTACTTGCATGGCGTCAAGTTGTGCGCCTTCAGCAATTTTTGCGATTGCAATGTCAGGGAGTTTGCTCCGCCCTTTCATGTACTTGTTGAACGTCTGTTCGTTGATTCCCAGCGCCTCTGCCACCTCCCGGTCGAAGCGCATGCCGCACTTGGCCTTATAGATTCCAACTATTGATTGCATAGCGTTCATAGAAATTCTCCACGTGTAAAAACTGTCTGAAAAAGCTAAAATATAGCCATATCGGATAGATAAGTCGCCACTCGGGTGAATAACTAGCCGGTCTGAACTTTACACCCATGGAGCGACCCATGCCAGCCCATCAACTGCAATTCCCCGAGCTCGCCGCGATTGACGCGGCCAATGATTGCCACTCTCCCGTCTGCACAGGTGCATCTGTGGCCCTGGTCGCTCAGGTTGGCGGCGAGAGTGGCATTCAGACCGGGAACGAAAAGCGCAAGGGCCGCAAGCCATCACACGCCAATGCAGCCGCACGTAAGGCTGCTTACCGCGCCGATAAGGCCCGCGTCGATTTCACCGACAAGCCCGAAATCATTGCCAAGCTGCGCGAGACGGCGGGCATGCTCGATTGCAGCGTCAACGAGCTGCTGCAGTCCATGGTGCGCTTCGCTGAGTGCAACCGCAATTGGAAGCAGGTCGGCCTCTACGGCGCCCGCAATAACGGGGCGCTGCAATGAGTCCCGAAACCAAGCGCGACCTGCAATACCGCTGCCGCCGGGCCATTGCGGCCCCGGTCCCGAAAAGCGTTCTCGAAGGCGGTGCCTCAAGGGCTGCTGACTACAAGCATTGCGCTGCCGTGGTCGGCGCATACCTGCGTACCGGTCACCAAGCTGACCGCGCCCGCCTGCACGTGCTGCGCCTTGAAGGCATGCAGGGGTTGCTGCCATGACCCCGGGGCACGTCCTGGCGACGTTATCAACGTCCGAGATCGTTGCTGGCGTCGTCGCTGTCTACTGTTTCGTTCTGGCCTGCGTCGTCCTGGCCTGGGTGGTGCTCAGGGCATTGGATGCCGCCGCCCTCTCTTTGGAGACAGCCGGGGACCCGCACAGCGCGATTAGCGCGGCCCCGCAGGGGTGTGCGGGGCAGGGTATGGGCAGCATGCCCATGTCGCCCTGCGTGCAACCCGTACCGCGTGAAAACGCCCCTACCGACCGCGCCACCGCGCAAGGGATCGTTACCCGAATGGGCCGAGACGCGAAGCGGCTTGGTGGCGAAGCCATAGAGCCCGGTCCCGAAGGGATGCGCCCTGCTTGTGTTGCCTGCGCATCGTGCGCTGCGGCGTTCTCCCCCGACCTGTGCGCCCGCGCCCGCAAGCGAAGCGCGGGCGCGGGCGCCGGGGCGGGGCAGGCGCCAACCATCCCCGATGGTAATCACGGGGATAACCAAAAAGAGGCCACCGAATGACCCGCCCAGCAAACTCCAAGCTGAACAAGCATTCCCAAACGTGCGCCCTCGTGCTTGAAGGCAATCAGGTCAAGGTCCGATTGATCGCTGAGCGACTTGAAACCAAGGTGCCTGTACACGTCGATTGGCTGCGCTTCACCTGCCAAGTGCGAAACGCTCCAATGCCAGTAGCAGACGTTCTGTTCCCCCCTCCAGTGCAAAGCACGCTTGAGCGTCCTCTGTCGCCCTTCGAAGAGGACCACGGCACGTATGAGGCTCAGCGCTTTGCCCGCTTCATGCGCAAGCTGCAGGAAGTGCCAGACGTCGACTTTGCGCTCAGCACGCAAGCTGTTGAACTGGCTATGCGCGTCGTCAATGCGCTCGGCGAAGGCTTTACAGTTGCGCCGGAAATCCGCAAGGGTCACGACTTTTACAAGAGCCGCTGGAGCATCGAGCGCAACGGCGAAGAAGTAGGCTGGATCGGCTTCGGTGCAAGCGGTGAAAGCCCGCGCCAGCAAGCGCAAAAGCGCACGCTGCACGTCAACCTCTACGGCACGGCATGCACCTTTGCAAAGCCCTCCTGGCGCTTCGCCATGGCCGATTTGGTCGATGACGTTAAAGGCGTCCTCACACGCTGCGACCTCGCTCTCGATTTCTTCGAAGGCATCGCAGGCGGCATGCCGCGCATCAAGTCCGACTATGAAAGCGGGCTCATGGATGTGGGCGGCAGACGCCTCAAATGCAACATGGTCGGCGATTGGTCCAACGGCAAAGCCCGGAGCTTTTACGTGGGCTCGAAAGAGGTAGGCAAGCAAACCAACGTTTACGAAAAGGGCCACCAGCTCTTCGGCGACAAAGACGCCTCTGGCTGGATGCGCGCAGAGCTGCGCCTTGGCAACAAAGCCCGCGTGCTCGATGTCGACATGCTGCGCCGCCCCGCTGACTTCTTTGCAGAGGCCAGCACATGGCACGCCTCACTGCTGCGCGAAGCCGATGAACTGCTCGAGCTCGAGCCCGCAAGCCTTGCTTGCAATGGCCGTCTGGCCGCTGAAACCATCGAAGCCGAAGTCACGCGCAACAAGCGCTGGGTTCGCGACGTCGCAGGCCCCAGCTTGGCCCTCATGTTCACCCTCATGGACGGCGAAGAGTTCGCCTCCATCGTCGAAGGCGCAAGCCTCCCCGGTCGCCTTCGCCGCTTCAAGCGCGAAGAGATCGCCCGCGTCTACGAACGCGCAACCAAGCGAGTTTTCAAGGGCGCAGACGCTGGCCACGTCACCGCATAGCCCTCAAACCAAGGCCCAAACCATAGAGAGAAATCACCATGCAATTCAAATCCGAAGTCATCGTTCACGGCGTCAAGGAAAGCGAAGGCGTAGTCGAAGGCCGCGCATTCAGCAGCACAACGTTTCACTGCGAAGTAGACCTTGCAGAAAACAGTGCAGGCCGCTCCATCGGTCGTGCGACTCGCCCTTTCAAGCTTGGCGACGCAAAGGAATTCGACAAGTGGGCCCACCTCGGCGCATCGCTGCCTATCAAGGCGCTGGCTACTTTTGAGATGGCGGCTGCTGCAGCGGACGGCACAAAGATGGTCCTGGTCGATATCCGTCCGGTCGACAAAGCGCCCGCTAAGGCTGTGTGATGAGCTACGTGATCCAGTCGGCAACCACGGGCGCATTCCTCGCCCCCTCGTATGAGGACGGACAGCCCGAATGGGTCATGTTGCTGCGCGAAGCCGTTGCGCTTGAAGACCTCGAAACCGTCGCGCAGCTCATCGAAGACCACGCAGAGCCCTTCCATCGGGCTCAGGTTGTGGACCTTCGCGAACTGCACCGCTCTGTGGCCCTGTAGTCACATCAAGCGGCAACCCCCTTAACTGCGATAGATCGCAAAACGTTCCCGGACACGACATGAACGAAATTGATCTTGCACAAGTAGCCCAGCGGCTCGCTGTCCTGGGCATCTGCAGCGGCTTCATAGGCGCAGGCCTCTGGCATCTTCTTGTGGGCTCCCTGCATGTGCTTGCCTGCCGTCTGCACGCCTACGCAGCACGCCGCCAGCGCATGGCAGCCGCACGCGTTCGCTCCCATGCCTGAGCAAACCATCCAATGCGCCTCGGCCTGCACCGTCACCCTGCAGGTCGAAGTAACTACGCCACTGCTCAACCTCACGGCGGAGCAGGGCGGCGAACTCGCGATTGCCGTCATCGCGGTGTGGTCCGTAGGCCTCCTGTTTCGGGAGCTCTATCGGGCCATTTTTGTAGACGGATCTTCCTCAACCACTGAAAAGGAGTGAACCATGCCATCTCTCGCCCTCATCTCGCGCCGTAAGGGTGCCATTGCTACCGCTGTTTTCGTTGCTGCCCTGTTCGCAACGCCGGCTTTTGCTGCTGCCCCTGCGCAGCCTGACGTGACTGACGTAGTTGCGTACATGACCGGCGCTATCGCCACCGTCGCACTGCTGGGCAATGCCCGCCTGCTGATTGCTGTGGCAGTTGGTGTGTTCCGCTGGATTCGTGGCGCTATGCGCTAACCACTGGGCGTAACTGCTCAGTGCCCCGGGGCTGCAGACCTGGGGGCCTTTGCCCATGTGCGCATGTCGCGTGCATCGTCAAGGGAGAACGATATGGGCCTCATTGTCATGGTTGCATTCCTGGGGGCCGCATGGCTAATGTTCTCCGCGTAGCGCTCGTTTGGCTCCTCCTTGTGGCTGTGTCGTTCGCGCACGCAGCGTTTCCTGCGGCGGATCAGTGGGACACCTCATCGTGCAACGCCTCGTTGTGGCAGCACGACATAACCCCCTATCCGGGCGCGTCGTGGTCTTGCAAAGCTACCGGTAATCCAAACGTGCAGGATTGCGGCGTCACCTACGCTAACGGGTCCTACTCGGGCAAGTGCACGGTTCAAAAGTTGCCAAACAGTTGTCCCGCTGGTAGCACGTCGGATGGCGCCGGTAGCTGTAGCTGTAATGCTGGCTATTTGCAGGTTGGCAACACCTGCGAGCAAGCCAACCAGGACAAGCTGGCGTGTTTCAACCTCGCAGGCTCCGGCACCTTGCCGGGGGGTGTGCTGGCTCAGGAATACCGCTACCAGGGCAATGTGGCCGACGGGTCTAAGTTCTGCATAGAGGCTCCTGGCACCACTGCCGGAAAGGGCTGTACCGTGACCTTCAGCCGGGATGCATACCTCGATTACGGTGGTGGCAACTCGGTTACTGAGGGGCGTATATCCATGTCTCCTGATTCAAACGTCGTTGACCAGTCTTGCACCCTCGGCGAAGGACAAAATCCCAAGCCCGCGCCCCCTCGGGAGAAGTGCCCTAACGGATACAGCGGCATGGTCAACGGCGTGGATACCTGCGTGAACAGGGTGCCCGATAGTGGTGCGGACGGCGGTGATAAAACAGAGAGCGAAGAAGACAACGGTACCGAGACGCGGCGCGTGACTACTGACAAAAACACGACGTGCAAAAACGGGGTGTGCACGACGGTCACGACAGTCACTACGACGATTACGAATAACAGCACTGGCGCATCAAGTAGCTCGACCAGTACCAGCACCACTACTAAGCCGCAGGCAGGTTTCTGCCAAGAAAATCCACGCTCAAAGCTCTGCAGCGACGGCGATGAAAAAGGCTCGTCGTTCGGTGGCACTTGCAGTGCTGGATTTACCTGTGAAGGTGATGCGATTCAGTGCGCAATTGCTCAGGAACAGCACCGCAGGGCCTGCAAGCTTTTCGACGATGTGGATTCGCAGGAATACAAGCTCTATCAGCAAGAAAAGAGTAAGACCGGCAAGCGCACTGGTGACCTTCCCGGCAACGAAACCATCTCGTTTGGCTCTGGCCGGTATGACAGCTCCAACATGCTTGGCGCTGGTAGCTGCATCAGCGATCTCACAGTGGACATCATGGGCAAAAACGTCGTGCTGCCCCTCAGCAATATCTGCCCCATGCTCGCCACGCTGCGCTTAGCGCTGCTCGCTTTTGGCGCGCTGCTGTGGGTCATCATCGTTTTTAGGGGGTAGGTCATGCCAGCATTTGTCGCCATGCTCATGGGAGCATTGATCAACATTGCGGGGACGTTGGTCGGCCGCGTGCTCATCGCCCTTGGGTTGAGTGTCGTTACGTTCACGGGTCTGTCGAGCACTCTTGACTGGGCGAAGAACAACGTCGCAAGTTCGTTCGGTTCCATGCCCTCTGAGGTCGTCGGCATGTTGTCGATGCTTGGCGTCGGTGAGTTTCTCTCGATCATTCTGAGTGCTATCACGGCCCGCATGCTGTTGCAGGGGCTTACGGATGGATCGCTTAAAAAGTGGGTGCTCAGATGATTCGATCATTGCGCCGCCAGCTCGGCTATCTGTATCTCACGACCGGCGGTAACGGTGCAGGTAAGACACTGTTCACCCTCCGTGATGTCCGCGATTTGCAGGAACGAACCGGCCGCCCGGTCTTCTTTTGGGGGTTTGAAGCAAAGCAGCCTCTGTTGGACTTCGGCTGGCAACCCTTTGAGCCTGCTAAGTGGGAAGAACTGCCGGATGGATCCATCTGCATCGTGGATGAGTGCCAAAAGGTCATGCCCACGCGGGCCACTGGTCAGCCGCCCGCCTGGATTGGTGCCCTTGCTCAGGACAACCGCAAGCGTGGTTTTGACTTCTTCTTCATCACGCAGCACCCGTTGAACATCGATAGCTTCGTGCGCCGCCTCATTGCTGCGCCATCGTGGCATCGCCATTTCAAGGCATCGTTGATGGGCGATGCGAGTAATGAACTCAAGTGGTCTGCTGTGAAGGATCAGCCGCAAAAGGATGGGTCCGGCAAAGACGGCGAGGTGACTAGCCGCAAGTGGCCACGCGAGGTTTATGACTGGTACACGTCGACCAGCATGGATACTCGAAAAAAGGGCATTCCCGCAAAGGTCTGGAAAGGCGTCGGCGCGCTGCTCGTAGCTGGTGCGTTGGTCGCATACGTGGGCTACCAGTTCTTCGGCGCTGCAAAGCCTAAAACGCCTGACGCTGCCGCCGCGGCCACGCCGTCTACGACGGGCGTCGGGCTACCCTCCATCGGCGCGCCTGCGCCCGCTGGGCCTGCATCAAGGGGGCAAGCGCCTATGACCGTGGGCGAGTATCTCGACCACCGCAAGCCACGCATCGCAGACTTCCCTCATACAGCGCCTGCCTACGATCAGGTTACCTCTCCGTCGATTGCTCCTTACCCCGCTGCATGTGTCCAGATGGGCGGGCGTTGCGACTGCTATACGCAACAGGGCACGCTCTTGCGCGTCTCTGCTGCCACTTGCGGGCAGATAGTGCGCCACGGATTTTTTGTTGACTGGAACCTGCAGGGGCAAGCTGCTGGCGCTCACCGGACTTCTCAGCCATCGGCGCCAGTGTCGCCAGACTCTCCCGCTGGTCAGGCCCAGCAACCGCGCACAGTGCCTGTGCCGATGCCTGCAGAGCGTCCTGAGCAGGTCCAGCCTATATCGCAGTGGTCTCAGGGCCTTGCGGCTCGTAATGCTCAGGTTCGCTCCAGCGCTGTGCCTCAGTGATTTTTAGTCTGCTCGTATGTCGTCGATGTTTGCTTCGTCTTTTACCAGAGTCCATTTGTAGCCGGCCGGCGGCGATGCTTGTCCGGTTGACCTAGTGCGTGGTGTCGCTGCCACTATCCCGTCTCTCACGGCTGCTCGTATGCAGAAATAGGTCAGCCAAAACATGATGATGGTGATGCTTATCGTCACCGCAATTTCGAAAATCACTGCGCGGATTGCCAGTGTTTCGAGATTGCTTATGTATGCGTCTACGTTCATTGCCTACCCTCAAATTTGATAGAGAGTCATTGGCCCGTTTTGGGGCGGTTTTTCGGCCATTAGCTCTCTAGGTATTGCTGCAAAGTTTTGTCAAAACGTTCCCGGTCCAATAATTTTAGGAGGTGCGATGTTGGTTGGCTACGCGAGGGTGTCTACGAGAGAACAGGAAACAAGACTGCAATTGGATGCTTTGCGCCGTGCTGGCGTTGAGCGTTTTTTCGAGGAGAAGGCTAGCGCTGTTGGGCATCGGCCTGTCTTGCGTCAGTGCTTCGATTCGCTTAGTCGTGGCGATGTGTTGGTGTTCTGGAAAATGGACCGTATTGCTAGGTCGCTCCGCGATTTGCTGGGATTTGCTGAGGAGCTTTCGGAGAAGGGCGTTAGCCTGCGGTCACTGTCTGAGCCTATCGATACGTCAACGCCTGTCGGTGAGTATCTGTTTCACAATCTTGGTGCGTTTGCTCAGCTTGAGCGTTCGTTAATTCGAGAGCGGGTTTTCGCTGGGCAGGTTGCCGCTATGCGCGCTGGTGTTCGTTTTGGTCGGCCCAGGTTGTTGCAGCCCGATAGGCATGCTGTAGTGCAGGGAATGGCGCGTGCTGGATTGTCGAAGTCAGAGATTGGGCGGCGCCTCGGGGTTAGTCCGGCTACCGTGCGCCGGTCGTTGCTGGACGCGGATGGTCACCCTCGACGTTTGTATAAGGCTCGGCTTGTCTATGAGGCGGCTATTGCTTAGGCTGTTGGGTGCAGGGCGAAGCCCTGCCAGTGGCCAAAAAAATAGCCCGGATAAACCGGGCTTTCTTTTGTGGGATTGTTGCCATCAGTAACAAGTTTTGCCCAGCTTCGCACGCTGGTGCGCCGTGGTTCAAACGTGCTGCCATCCCGTGCGGTTATGGTGAAGCCCGCACATGCCCGCATGGAGGCTGTGTTTTGCCTTGAAGGACATTCAGACCATGAAAAAAACTACCAAAATGATAGCTGCCAGCGCTTTACTGGCTTGCGCTGGTGCCGCTTTTGCTCAAACCGCTGCGCCCGTGCCCGAGCCGCGCAATGTGGTGCAGTTGTCGGCCACAGGCACGGTCGAAGTGCAGCAGGACCTGCTGGTGCTCAACCTCGCCACCAGCAAGGAGGCAGCCGACGCAGCCACCGTGCAGACCCAGCTCAAGCAGGCGCTTGACACGGCCCTGACCGAAGCCAAGCGCAATGCGCAGCCCGGCCAGCTGGATGTGCGCACGGGCCCGTTCGGCCTGTACCCGCGTTATGGCAAGGACGGCAAGATCAATGGCTGGCAGGGCCGGGCGGAGCTGGTGCTGGAAGGGCGTGACTTCTCGCGCATCACCACCACTGCCGGCAAGATCCAGACAATGTCCATCAGCCAGGTGGCCTTCGGCCTGTCGCGGGAGGCGCGTGCCAAGGTCGAGGGCGAGGCCCAGACGCAAGCCATCGAGCAGTTCAAGGCGCGTGCGGCAGAACTGGCCAAGGGCTTTGGTTTCAGCAACTACAGCCTGCGCGAAGTGGCGGTCAACAGCAACGAGTCGATGCCTGGTCCTCGCCCCCGCATGATGGCTGCCGAGGCCAAGATGGGTTCGTTCTCGGATTCCGCGGTACCGGTGGAAGCCGGCAAGGCCCAGGTCATCGTGAACGTGTCCGGCTCCGTGCAGATGCGTTGATGGAACGGCCCGCCACCAGGCGTTGAAGGCGCGAGGGGGTGAAGCCAAATGGAACAAGGAAAAAGCGCCGGCCATCTTGGCTGGCGCTTTTTTTCCGGGAGGGCGCCACGGCGCCCGACCCGCAGGCCTGCCGGGTTTACTGCGCGGCCCAGCCGCCGTCCATGTTCCAGGCCACGCCACGTACGTTGTTCGCGGCGGGGGAGCAGAAGAACACCGCCAGTTCGCCCAGCTCCTCGGGCGTGGTGAACTGCATCGAGGGCTCTTTTTCGCCCAGCAGCAGCTTCTTGGCGTCTTCGTTCGACAGGCCGTGCTCCTGCGCCTTGGCGTCCACCTGCTTTTGCACCAGCGGGGTGAGCACCCAGCCGGGGCAGATGGCGTTGCAGGTGACGCCCGTCGTGGCGTTCTCCAGCGCGGTGACCTTGGTGAGCCCGACGATGCCGTGCTTGGCGGCCACGTAGGCCGATTTCTGTGCCGAACCCACCAGGCCGTGCACCGAAGCCACATTGATGATGCGGCCCCAGTTGGCGCTCTTCATGCCGGGCAGCGCCAGGCGCGAGGTGTGGAAGGCGCTGGAGAGGTTGATGGCCATCACCGCGTCCCAGCGCTCCACGGGGAAATCCTCCACGTTGGCCACGTGCTGAATGCCCGCGTTGTTGACCAGGATGTCCACCCGCCCGAACTGCGAGGCGCTGTACTTCATCATGTCTTCGATGTCCGCCGCGCGGCTCATGTCGGCACCGTGGTAGGTCACCTGGATGCCTGCGGATTCGCCGTCGGCCAGCACTTCGGCGCGCGGGCCATCCACATCGCCGAAACCGTTGAGCACGATGTTGGCGCCCTGGCGGGCCAGGGCCTTGGCGATGCCCAGGCCGATACCGCTGGTGGAGCCGGTGACGAGGGCGGTTTTGCCTTTCAGCATGAGAGTCTCTCCCGAATGAATTACGATGCAACGCAGCTGATTATCAAGCGCTGCTCCCGGATTCCGCCCCCCATGATTGAACCTACGCTGAACTACGTACTGTGCCCCGGCCCTGCGGCCGCACCGGTGTCAGCAGGCGCAGCGCCTGCCCCTGCACAGCAGCATCGCATGGCGTACTGGGAGTGGAATGCGACGGGCGACCCCGCGCACCCGCACGTGATCGTCTGCGTGCATGGTCTTTCGCGGCAGGGGCGCGACTTCGATACCTTGGCCGCAGAGCTCGCCCGCCATGCGCGCGTGGTGTGCCCCGACGTGGTGGGCCGGGGCCGCAGCGACTGGCTGGCAGACCCCATGGGCTATCAGATTCCCCAATACGCGGCCGACATGCTGTCGCTGGTGGCGCGACTGCACCAGCAGGCACCCATCAGCACCCTGGATTGGGTGGGCACCAGCATGGGGGGGCTCATCGGAATGGGCATTGCGGGCCAGCCGGGCCTGCCCTTGCCGGTGCCAGTGCGCCGCATGGTGCTCAACGATGTCGGGCCCGTCATTCAGTGGCAGGCGCTGCAGCGCATCGGGCAGTACCTGGGGCAGATGGCCCGCTTTGAATCGGTGGAGCAGGCGGCCCAGGCGATGTGGGCGATCTCCACGAGCTTCGGGCCGCACACCGAGGCCCAGTGGCTCGATCTGTCGCGGGCGATGGTGCGTCCCCTGCCGGACGGTGGCGTGACGCTGCATTACGACCCCCAGATCGCCGTGCCTTTCAAGACATTGACGCAAGACTCGGCGGCTGCGGGCGAAGCGGCGCTCTGGCACCTGTACGACCACATCACGGCGCGCACGCTGCTGTTGCGTGGAGCCCAGTCCGATCTGCTGTCCCGCGATACGGCGCAGGCCATGACGCAGCGCGGTCCCCGTGCGCATGTGGTGGAGTTCGAAGGCGTGGGGCATGCGCCCACGCTGGTGGCGGCTGACCAGGTCGCCGCCGTCACGGGTTTCTTGCTGGCAGCAGAAGGTGCGACGGCGGAATGAAAACCAACCTTTCCGCTGCTGCGACCGCATCCCCCCAGCCAGACGCCGTTCCTCAGCTCATCGCGGCCACGGCGCACACGCTGCCGGAGCAGGTGAATGCGCTGGTGCGCGCACGGGCCTTTGCCGAGCCGTTGATGGCGGGCGAAACCCTCGATTCGGGGGAAAACACGCTGGCCCATGCTGACGCCGTGGCGGCCATCCTCAAAGGCATCGGCGGCTCCGAAGCCATGCAGGCGGCCAGCTATCTGGTGCATGCCTGCATTCACCTGGCCAAGCCGCACGACGTGATCTCCAAGGCGTTTGGCGAGAACTTCGCCGCGCTGGCGGTAGAGACCACCAAGCTCATGCGGGTGCAGCAGCAGGCCCGCGCCGGGGACCGTGTGGATGGCCAGGCGCTGCAGACCGAGAACGTGCGCAAGATGCTGCTGGCCTTCTCGCGCGACCTGCGGGTGGTCATGCTGCGCCTGGCCTCGCGCCTGCAGACGCTGCGCTTTCATGCCGCCAGCAAGCGGCCCGTTCCGCCCAGCCTGGCGCGTGAGTCGCTGCAGGTGTTTGCGCCGCTGGCCAACCGCCTGGGTATCTGGCAGATCAAGTGGGAGCTGGAAGACCTGTCGTTCCGGTTTCTGGAGCCGGACACCTACAAGGAAGTCGCCCGCCTGCTCGACGAGAAACGCGGCGAGCGCGAGGTCTACATGGTGCAGTTGCGCTCGCGCGTCGAGGCCGACCTGCGCGCGCACAGCATCAGCGCCAGCGTGCAGGGCCGCCCCAAGCACATCTACAGCATCGTCAAGAAGATGCGCGGCAAGTCGCTCAACTTCGATCAGGTGCTGGACATCCGCGCGCTGCGCGTGGTCGTGCCCACGGTCAAGGACTGCTACGCAGCCCTCAGCTGGGTGCACCAGCAATTCAAGCCCATCGTCGAGGAGTTCGACGACTACATCGCCAAACCCAAGCCCAACGGCTACCAGTCGCTGCACACCATCGTGCGCGACGACAACGGCAAGCCCATCGAAATCCAGATCCGCACCCAGGCCATGCACGACCATGCCGAGCACGGCGTGGCGGCCCACTGGGCCTACAAGGAGGCCGGCAGCAAGGGCTATGCGGGCGTGTCCGCCACGGGCGAGTACGACGCCAAGATCGCCGTGCTGCGCCAGTTGCTGGCCTGGGAGCGGGACCTGTCGGGCACCACCGAGTCCAACAGCGGCCTCTTCGAAGACCGCATTTACGTGCTGACCCCCGACGCCGCTGTGGTCGAGTTGCAGCAGGGCGCGACCCCCGTGGACTTTGCCTATGCCGTGCACACCAGCGTGGGGCATCGCTGCCGTGGCGCCCGTGTGGATGGCGCCATGGTGCCACTCAACACCCCGCTGCAAAACGGGCAGACGGTCGAAATTTCCACCGTCAAGGAAGGCCGCCCGTCGCGCGACTGGCTCAACGCCGATCTGGGCTACCTGACCAGCCACCGCGCCAAGGCCAAGGTGCGCGCCTGGTTCAACGCGCAGGCCACGCATGAAACCATCGGCCGCGGCCGGGAAGCGGTCGAGAAGCTGCTGCAGCGCGAAGGCAGGACGGCCATGAGGCTGGACGACCTGGCGGCGCAACTTGGGTTCAAGTCCGCCGACGCATTGTTCGAAGTGGTGGGCAAGGACGAGTTTTCGCTGCGCAACATAGAGACCGTGCTGCGCCCGCCCGAGCCGGTGCGGCAGCCCGACGACTACCTGCTGCTCAAGAAGACCCGCACCAACGAATCGGCGCCCAAGGGCGGCGTGCTGGTGGTGGGCATCGATTCATTGATGACGCAGCTGGCCAAATGCTGCAAGCCCGCGCCGCCGGATGACATCCGCGGCTTCGTCACCCGCGGAAACGGCGTGAGCGTGCACCGCGCGGACTGCAGCAACTTCCGCGAGATGGCGGCGCGCAGCGTGGAGCGGGTGATCGAGGTGGAGTGGGGCGTGCCCAAAACCGCCGCCCAGGCTGCCGTCTACCCAGTCGACGTGGCCGTGGAAGCCGCAGACCGCCAGGGGCTGCTGCGTGACATCTCGGAAGTCTTTGCGCGCGAGAAGACCAACGTGATCGGCGTGCAGACCCAGTCGGTCAAAGGCACGGCCTGGATGACGTTCACGGTCGAGGTCGCCGACTCGGGGCGTCTGAACAAGGTGCTGGGCATCGTGTCGGGTGTGCCGGGGGTGCGTTCGGCGCGTCGGCGTTGATGAGTGATGGCAGCAGCCTTGCAATGATTTCGCTGCACATTTCAAAACGCCTGTTTTTTATGGCTATAATCGTGGTCTAAACAACGACAGGCGCGTAGCTCAGCTGGTTAGAGCACCACCTTGACATGGTGGGGGTCGTTGGTTCGAGTCCAATCGCGCCTACCAAAATTGCAAGCTTAACCAGGGTTTGCAGCGAAAGTGCCCACTAACAAGTGGGCTTTTTTGTTTGCTGGTACGGAAAAAGTACGGAAATGCAATCGGCGTTGCTTAAACCTGGTGATGCTTCACCGCACCGTCGACCTCTATGAACTGGCCACCAGCGTTCCGGTCCATCGTGATATCGTCTTCAAAGACCTCAGCAATTTTTGCTCTTTGTTCCCGGAGGTTCTCGATCTGGCGCGCTTCTAGTGTGTCGCTCAAGTGCGGATAAGCGATTGCTAGTTTTGCTTGGGCTTTCTCACGAAGCAGCCGTCGCTCGATTTGCCCAAAAAAACGATCGACACGGCCAATGCGCTGCTCTAGATCTCCTGAGGTCCAAGGAAGGCCGTAGTGCATCACGCGGTCACAGAACAGATGCAGGTTCACGCCCTCGCGAATCGTGTCCGTTCCGAACATCGCGTACGGCATGCCGGGCATATTGAACTGGCAGATCGCCAGCTTATGTCCGCCGGTGCCGCCGGTGATGGCCACAACCGGGTCAATACTGACCATGAAAGTGAAGCTGTCGAGTCGCGCCAGCGCGACAGAGGATTTTGGTGCAAGGCTGCCTACCGCCGAAGAGAATATGAGGCGATAGTGCTCACACCATTCCCTCCAATGCTGCAGCAGGCGTGCCGCATCTGTGCTTCCTGTCTTCAACCACGCCACGAATTCGTCAAGCATGGAAGTATTGCTCTCGTGACCACGCTGCTCCGCGCAACGCAAGTCGACGAGAACATCTGTCAGCTTCATGTATTGAGACAGCACCGTCGCCACGATCTTGCGCCAATGAACGGCGTCAGCACTCGAAGGCTCAACATCAGCGGGCAACTTGAGTAGGTGGTCTGCCTCTGCCCGAGTCCAGATCGACTCGAAAAGGAGCAGGGCGTCATCGCGGTTGACTGGGCCTGACGAAGCTTGGGCCGCAACTTCGCATAGATCGACATCCGCTTTGTGCAGAACGGGACGTAGTGCGTCAGCCAGCGCTGTAGCTTGCGTCTGATCGAGATGAAAAATCTCCAGCGGATAGCGCTCCAGGCAGTGCCACGCGAGGTAACGCGATTGCTCGCGACGATATCTCTTGTCCGAACGTGTCGCCGCGGCAGCCGACTCCCGCCACAGATCGTCCGGGATCGCGTTCGCAGCTGACACGGGATCGACACCTTGGATTGAACAAAGCCATCGAAACCAATTCAGTTCAAAGAAGAGGGCGTTGCGCTGACCATCGTTGAACGAGCTTCGGAATTTGTATAACCATTTACCTTGACGCTGTGCGACGCGCAGACGGTTCAGGTCGTCGTTTTCATCTTGGCTGTCGAGATCTTCGGGTACGGCGTCGTGGGGGTCTTCGATCGACGAGATGGGCTGCGTGATCTCGTCGTTCGTGGATTGCAAGCCGGCCTCCCAATCAACCTTGAAATTCCACGTCGTTTCGCAGCGTTGCTCGATTCCCGTCAAGTACTGCTTCATCAGGCGCTCTCGCAGAATGCGTATGCTGCTTAGCCGACGACAGAAGACAACAGTCTTACTGCCTCCTGGATAGGCGCTGGAGCCATCGCCCCAAGCGGTCTTGCGCAGATGATCAGCGACCGCGTCCACCTTCGGGTGAGGCAGGCCCATTTCAAACTGTTGGGTGAAATCCTGGCTGACCTTCGAGACGAACCCCTCGTCTGGTGCGTGGTTCTCGTGCGAACCTGTATGCCCCTCCTGAACGAAGTCGCTCTTCTCCGAAACTTGCGCTTCAGGATTCTCCTCGGCGTCCACCTGTTTCGTTGCCGCACGATTCTTGAGCGAATCTTCAAGACTTTCGAATGATGCGATATAGCCAGTGCGAAACCGGAACCCGTCGCCGTCGCTGAGGTGGCCAACCAGGTGTTTCTGCATCAGAGCGATCGACAGCGTGTCGAGGGTGCCCTGGCAGTGAAATGCGAACTTTGTGTCGTCGTCGTCCCGGTACGTCCTTTTGTGTACTACCTTATCGTCGACAGTGAACGTGCGCGGGCGGCGCACGAAGTAACGCTTGACCGCGCTGCGCAATGCCTTGGCATCCTCCTCGGCGTTGCCAGTTACGCGGATTGGCTTGTCGCCGCCTTGGTATTCGTTCATGACCGCCGCGATGTTGCCCACACCTGAATGAGCCGGTGTGGCACTCAAGAAGAGCCAACGGTCGACCTGTCCTTTGAAGAGCTTCTTGAAGACGGTGTTGGTCTGCTGGCCGTCAATGTTCCGTAAACACTGCGCTTCGTCAACGATGACCAGGTCAAAACGTGCATTCTGACGGGCAAGCCATTTGTTCACATCGTTGGCAAACGCGACGTTGAAATCCCAACTCCTCGTCGCCACGGTCGTGGGCACATCCGCACGAAACTTGATGTTCGGAAGGTCCAGCCCCTCAGTCGCCGTCTGCCAAGGCAAATCAGCTTTGAACACTGGGCGGCTGAAGCTTGGATGCCGCAGCAGCGAGACGCTCGGCCCTTGCGCAAATTCTCGCAGCCATGAGCGCAGATTGTCGTAGCGGGAGACGGCAGGTATTGCCTGCGACGCGACGTATTCGTTAAAGCGCTCTGCCTCGTTCTCCCAGCCGTTCTGAACACCTTCGCGAGGTGCGATGATCAGCACGCGCGCATTGGGATGGTCGCCAAGAATGCACGAGATAACGCCGAGCGCCTGCATCGTCTTTCCCAGGCCGACTTCGTCCGCCAGGTAGGCGATGCCTTGGTTTCGGCGCAGGATGTTGCAAATGCGACTGACACCTTCGAGTTGAAGTTGGACAAGGGCTTTGTTCGGAGGTCCAAACACACCGCGGCAGGAGAAATCGAGATGTTGCGAGACCGATTCCGTGGACCACTTTCTCATTGCGCGCCTGCTTTCGAGAGCTGGTGGGTGTACCAGGCCAGCATTTCAGGTGACCTCGTTCGAGCTGTCCGTGTGGACGCCTCAGCGGCCAGATCGCGCTCGACGAGTGTTTTGAGCTCGTCTTCTCGCCGTTTCAGGCGTTTAAGCTTGTTTTTTAGATGCGGGACACGGTCGTAGAACGGCCTTAGAAGGCCGATGCATTCCTTGACCACAAGCCACTGTCTGACCGATGGGACCGATTCGTCGGCCATGCTCTCGGCCAGCGCGATCACGCTATCCGATCGTGTCACGGCAAGTTCGGCGAGTTGGCGTGAATCGCCTGAAGCTCTTTGTAGTCGTCCTTGCATGTCCCGGACGACCCGATAGAAAAGAAACCAGTCAAATGCAGATTCCTTGTCTTCGGGCTTGATCACCTGCTGTTCGTCCACAGGGTCTTCAGCGCCGCCTTCACCGTCCTCGTTGACCTGGCTGCCAGGATCGTCTTCATCTGGTGGCGGCGGTTCGGCAGCGCTCCTGTTTTGCCAGGATTGAAGGATGTCACGAACCGGCAGAGGTCTGGCGTAGAGGAGCGTGGATTCTTGGACGTTCACTTCTTCTACCAAGCCCTCGATAGGCTCGCTTTCTTGCAAGGTAAAAGTGAATGTTCGAGCCTCAAGGGCGCCTTTGCGACTACCCGAGCAAGCGTCGGCAGTGAGCGTGAAAGGCCCACCGCCGTTCGGAAGTCGCAACGTGATCGGAAACGCCTTCGAAGTGCCATCTGTCTGCCATCTGAAAGTTCCGTCGTGCCAGTCGTATTGGACCGATACGTACGCAGGAAGCGGGGTAGGGGCATCTTCCGATGTGCTCTCCTCGGGCAACCCGTCTGTTGGGAGGTCGACCGTGGCAGGTTGCTTAAGATTGCTCTGGTCGAACATCATCGACTCGACATTGCCCTGTGTCTCGCTCCAGAATTGCCCGCGGTCGGTAAAGTTCGAAGACCCCAAACCCATGAATTGACCGCGCGTGGTTTGAATTTTGTAGAACTTCAGATGGTGGAATCGGCCATGTTGGCCTTGCCAGGCGCACACCGCCGGATCGGGGTCGGCGCAGCCATAGAGTTGAGCCACCGTACTCTTCCCTAAGCCGACTGCCTTGAAGTGAGGAGGACAGCGCGCGGCGATCAGCTCGATCCGGACGTCCCGGAGCTCGGTCGCAGCCCGGGAAGAGTCCCCCCAGTACGGCGACCCAGCGACCACGGAAGTCAGACTGCCGTACTGCTGTTTAAGGAACGACCACAGCGAGGAGTGCAAAGGGGAAAAATACACTCGAACGTCTTGTTTAGCCTGCGGCGGACCGCCCTCGGGATCGGTCAGGGCGCGCTGTGCTCTCAGGCCGTCCATCGCGTCGAGGGCTGCCTTCAGGACATCCGAAGGCCTTTTCCTGTTTGCTTGGAGCCATTCGAGGTACTGGGTGAGCTCTTTCGCAGGCTGTTCGGACTTGGCGTGAATCCAGGCGTCCGCGAATCCTTCTAGATTCTTACCCCATCCAGAAAGAGTGAGATTGGCAGACATCGCCGCGATGTAGACCCATTGCTCTCCGTTGGAATCCTTGCCGATAAGAATGATGTTTTTTGGGTGGAACAGTCGGTTCGGTCCTTGATACACCGGCAGCGCCGAATAGCGAAACCGGTGCTTGCTGGGTGTGAGCAGCAAAGCATCGTAGAAAACCGCCACCCGTGTCGATGAAAGTTCCTTGTGGATCCGTGCCTCGCGCACTGTGCGCTTGTCATCAGGCTGGCACTTGAATAGCGCTGCAAGGGCGTTCTGCTCGAAGAAGTCAGCATTGAAGGTGAAGGTGCTGAAAAGCGCGACCTCAATTTCCTTGAATCGCTCAGCGACCTGCGTCAGGCGCTCGCGTATGACCGTCATGGCAACCTCCGTGCCGTACGCACCGCAAGCTGTCGCAGTGAGTCGAGGTAGTACGAATTGCGCCAAACGTGGCGTACGTCGATCTGCTGGTCTTCCGTGGGCTCGGTGGCCACCACACTCTCGAGCTTCCTGGTATCGCTCCAGGAGATCAGCGGTGTGGTGCCTCTGCTTGCGCTTATGAGTCGGTGATGCTCGATCACGTTTTCGATCAGCGATGCCGACGTATCCAATGAAAATGATGCCAGCGCGCTGTGCCGATTAGCTGACAGGCCTTCATATTTGCCGCTGCTTTTGAATCGGCTCTGGGCGCCACGCAGCGCAGTCAAGTGCATAGGAAGCTTCTCTGCCAGCTCCTTGAGCGTACATCCTGGATGACTACCGAGCCATTCGAAGACCAGGTCGAGGGATGTGATGTATCGCTCGCAATGGCTCACGTCTTGCAGAGGTTGCTCGAACAGGGGAAGCCTCTGCAGCGCTCGAGCCAGGAGCTTATCGATCGTCTCGTCGTTTTGCTCGCTTGCGAGCTCCGCCAGAGCGGTCGTCACCGGAGAGTTGGCAGGGCAGACCAGTTTGTTCCGGAAGTAAGACCGCTGAGGTGGGCGCTCCACAATCCGAGCAAGCTGCGAGATTTTTTTAGAGCTCCGCTGTGCAACGGTGATGCGCTGCTTGGGGTCTGCCAAAGATGTCGCAATGGGACCGAACATGGTTCTGACGACCTCCGTGCTCGACAGTACCTGCTTGGCCAGGACGCTTGGTACCCGGCCACTGGCGTCGACCAGGCCAGCCGTTTCGGCGGGGTTGCGATAGATACCCCAGGTTCCGTTCGTCAGAGGACTGTTCACAAGGAAGTCGCGTCGACCGTCCAGTCCTATCCATAGATCCCTTTCTTGCGCATCCTTCAGGCGGCGTGAACCGGGCAAGCGCCAATCGGTGGCATTCATCTTGCACGCTCGAGCAAATATCTGTTCGATCAGCAAGAAGAAGTTGTGCAGGTCCTTTTGCGGCCGCTTGTGCTGGACTGCAAAAGTTGGCCACCAAGCAAGCGCTGTGATGAGGATCTGAAATCCCTCGACCTGGCGGCTGGCGCCGGTCAGTGCCGGCACGATGTCCCGAGCTCTGCGCTGCCAGATCACCTGAGTGCCTAGCGGATCGCGGCCTGAAAGAGGCAAGGCAAGGGTGTCGTCTTCTGAAGTGAATGCAAACACCCGAAAAGTCTCCCAGATTCTTCTATATCGTTTGTGCGGTGAATCGGTAATGTATTCGTTGCTACGAGCCATCGCAAATCAAACGGCAAACAACGCTGCAATTGTTCTCACGTCCGTCATTCTCCGAGTCGGAAGACCCGATTGCCACGATGCATGTGCAACTGCAAAGCGGGGCTAGCTACTGCGGATGAATCGGGCCGATGACCGAATCGTCGGTCCGAATTTCTGTTGCCGTCCTTACTTGGCAATAAGCGTTGCGAGACTCGCTAGGCTATCGACTCCGATCCTGTCCGAATGCCCAAGAGAGCCAAGTTTCTTTTCGGTTTGCTCTAGATCTCTAGCGAAGCGTCACAACCAGGTAGAAATGATGAACAAGAAAGCGACCTTTAACCTTCAGCACAACGAGGCATTTGAAGCGCTCGGAGTCATCGAGGCGGGCACGCACTGGAGCGCGTTTGACGTCAGCAAGACCGCAGCCCAGCGCGGCGAGGCGCTTCGATTCGCAATGGCGATATGGACTACGCAAGGTGATGCGGACGATCCCGGCGGACTTCAACCGGCAATCATTCGTGACCGGCGCAGCGGATCGCGTTGGTACAAGTTTCCCAGAGAGGGCAGCAGCGGGGGTGCGGCGGAAAACTTGGACTACCTGGAGATAGTTCATGTATTCATACGAAGACCGCATCCGGGCGGTCACGCTCTACATCAAGCTGGGCAAGCGCACCGGGGCGACTATTCGCCAGTTGGGCTATCCGACGAAGAACTCTTTGAGGAGCTGGCATGAGGAGTACGAGCGGCGCCTGGACCTGTCGTCCGGCTACGTGCGCTCGAAGCCGAAGTATTCTCAAATTCAGAAGGAGCAGGCTGTCAAGCACTACGCCGAGCACGGGCGCTGTATTGCCTCCGCGGTCAAGGCGTTGGGCTATCCGTGCCGCGATTTGCTGCGTGCCTGGATTCATGAACTGAATCCCGACTCCCGCCAGCGCGTTGTCGGCAGGGCCGTCAGGACTATCCCCTGTAGAGTTCGAACAGCAACATTCCCAAAGGCTCAAAAGTGTCTAGATAAGCCGGGGCGATTCAACCGCAAGCGATGCCTTTTAGCGGGCCAGCGGCGTGCTCAGAGCGCCTTGACCAATTCAGGAACGGCCGTGAACAGATCAGCCTCCAGGCCGTAGTCGGCCACGCTGAAGATCGGCGCTTCCGGGTCCTTGTTGATCGCGACGATCACCTTGGAGTCCTTCATGCCGGCCAAGTGCTGGATCGCGCCCGAGATGCCGGCGGCCACATACAGCTGCGGCGCGACGATCTTGCCCGTCTGGCCCACCTGCAGGTCGTTCGGTGCGTAGCCCGCATCCACCGCGGCGCGCGATGCGCCGATGGCCGCGCCCAGCTTGTCGGCCAGGGGCGTGATGACTTCGTCGAACTTTTCCTTGCTGCCCAGCGCGCGGCCGCCGGAGACGATGATCTTGGCGGCGGTCAGCTCGGGGCGGTCGTTCTTGGCGATCTCGCTGCCCAGGAAGGTGCTCTTGCCGGCGTCGGCCGTTGCAGCGGCGGTTTCCACCGCGGCGGAGCCACCGGAGGAAGCCGCAGCGTCAAAGCCCGTAGTGCGCACGGTGATGACCTTCACGCTGTCGGCGCTTTGCACCGTGGCGACGGCGTTGCCGGCGTAGATGGGGCGCTCGAAGGTGTCGGCGGCGACCACCTTGGTGATGTCGCTGATCTGCGCGACATCGAGTTTGGCGGCCACGCGGGGTGCCACGTTCTTGCCGCTGGCGGTGGACGCGAACAGGATGTGGCTGTAGCTCGACGCAATGGCCAGCACCTGGGCGGCCACGTTTTCTGCCAGGCCATGTTCGAGGCCCGGGGCATCGGCATGGATGACCTTGGCAACACCGGCGATCTGGCCCGCAGCGGCTGCGGCGGCGCCTGCGTTGTGGCCGGCCACCAGCACGTGCACGTCGCCGCCACACGCCACAGCGGCGGTCACGGTGTTGAGGGTTGCGCCCTTGATGGTCGCGTTGTCGTGTTCAGCAATAACGAGTACGGTCATTTCTTGTTCTCCTTAGATGACTTTTGCTTCGTTCTTGAGCTTGTCGACCAAAGCGGCCACATCGGCCACCTTGACGCCGGCACCGCGCTTGGCGGGCTCGGTCACCTTCAGGGTCTTCAGGCGCGGCGCCACGTCCACGCCGAGGTCTTCGGGCTTGACGGTATCGAGCTGCTTCTTCTTGGCCTTCATGATGTTGGGCAAGGTGACGTAGCGGGGCTCGTTCAGGCGCAGGTCGGTGGTGATGACCGCTGGCAGCGTCAGCGACAGCGTCTCAGCGCCGCCATCGACTTCACGGGTCACGCTGACCTTGTCGGCCGACAGTTCGACCTTGCTGGCGAACGTGGCTTGCGGCAGGTCGGCCAGGGCCGCCAGCATCTGGCCGGTCTGGTTGGCATCGTCGTCGATGGCCTGCTTGCCCAGGATGATGAGGCCGGGCTGTTCCTTGTCGACCAGGGCCTTGAGCAGCTTGGCCACGGCCAGGGGCTGCAGCTCGGCATCGGTCTCGACCAGGATGGCGCGGTCGGCGCCGATGGCCATGGCGGTGCGCAGGGTTTCCTGGCACTGGGCCACGCCGCAGGACACAGCGATGACTTCGGTCACCAGGCCCTTTTCTTTCAGGCGCACGGCCTCTTCGACGGCGATCTCGTCAAAGGGGTTCATGCTCATCTTCACGTTGGCGATGTCCACACCCGTGTTGTCCGATTTGACGCGGACCTTCACGTTGTAGTCCACCACGCGCTTGACGGGGACGAGAATTTTCACGTGTCTACCTTTCATGCTGTCGCTGCTGTGACCCGGCCTGGAACCGGCCGGTCGGAATGGATGTGCCAGAGCACGACCACCATCGTGCTCTGGCACGAGCGCCTCCTCTCGCCAGGAGGCGCTTCAAGCCTTGGAGCCAGTGCCCTCAGAAGCTGTGCCGGACGCCGAAGGACAGGGCCTTCGCGTTGGCGCCCATGGCGGCGGGGGCTACGGCGACGGTGCTTCCCACCAGCACCGTGTTGCTGGTGCTGTTGTTCTTGACCAGGCCACCAGACACGTAGAGCGCCGTGCGCTTGGACAGGAAGTACTCGTAGGTCGCGCCATAGATCGTGGCTTGCCCATCCGCGATGCCAGGCATTCTTTCGGTCTTGTTCCTGATGACTTGCAAGAGGATCTGGCTTTGGGTGAGGGGAATGGTCGCGCCGACCCAGGCAGACTCGCTCTTGAGGAGGCTCGTGGCCGCCAGCACCTTGTTCTTCTCGGAAGGGTTGAAGGTGTAGTACCCCGTGGCCAGGCGCACAGGTCCGAAGTTGTAGGAGCCTGCCGCGGTCCACTCGGACTGCCAGGCCGCGGCGGCTCCCGTGGGGATGTCCTTCGCATACTGGCGGAAACGCGCGTAGCCTGCGGTACCGAGCCAGGGGCCGTCGGCGTAGGTCAGGCTTCCTCCGTGGAAATTGCCGGCGTCGCTGGAGGCCGCCTCGCCCGGGGCCACCATGAAGCGGGCAGTCACGGGGCCGCCTTTCCACGATCCGAAGATCGAGTTGTTGATGCGGGCCGTGGATTGGTGGCCAGGGTCGCCTGCCACGGAGGCCGGGCTCTGCAGGCTGCCAATGCCCGTCTGCTGCAGGTTGCCCCAGTAGTTGCCCACACCGGGGTCCACTGCCAGCAGCGACAGCGCCACGGGCGAGAGCTGCCTGCCGGCACGGACTTCCCAGTTGGTGCCGCTCAACCCCACCCAGGAGGCCCGGCCGAAGGCGGCACCGCCTTGCTGCAGGACGCCGGTGCTGCCGTCAAAACCCTGTTCGAGCACGAAGTTGGCCTTGAGCCCGCCGCCCAGGTCTTCCGTGCCGCGAAAGCCCAGGCGAGAGGCCCAGCCCGCCCCGGAGTCGAGCCGCGTGGTGCTGCCGGCACCGTTGTCCACCCAGGTCACTGACGCATCGAGCACGCCATAGATGGTCACCGAGGATTGCGCGTAGGCCAGCGGGGAGCCCAGCAAGGCCAGCACCGCAGTGGATGAGATGAGTTTGTTCACGTTGTCTCCGTTCAATGTTTGTCATGCACGGCGGACGGGCACGCCGACCGCCGGTTCGAAATGTAGCGTAACTTACCGGTCGGCAGGTAATTTAGTTGAACGATGTTTGGCGTGATTGCGACAGCCGTACCGGCTCAGGACGCAGGTTGCAAAGACAGATCGATGCCGTACGTGCGCGCCGCGGTGCCGCTGAAAAGCTGCGTTCGCTCCGAGGGGCTGCAGGCCTTCGTGGCATGCTTGAACGCGTTCCAGAGCACCGGGTAGCTGCAGCCCACCTTATCGACCGGAAAGTTGCTCTCGAACATGCACCGGTCTGCGCCGAATGCCTCGATGCACACCTCGAAATACGGAGACCAGGCGTTCGCGATCACTTCCGAGCGCGCGGGCCGGTCGGCCTGGTCCAGGCCGAAGCCCATGCGGTGCATGGCCAGGCCACCCAGCTTGAGCCGCAGGTTCGGCCGCTGGGCCAGTGCGCGGATGTGCCCGCGCCATGCGTCGAACACCTGCGCGCGCTCGCCGGCATAGGGGCCGATGCCCAGGGGCCCTCCGCAGTGGTTGAGCACCATGGGCGTGTCCGGGCACTGGTCGGCGAGGAAGGCCACGTCCGGCAGTTGCGTGTGGTAGACCCACAGGTCGAGCGACAGGCCCATGGCGCCAAGGCGCCGGGTGGCTTGCCGGGCTGTGTCATCGCGAAGGATGCCCTCGCGGCCCTGCGTGGCTGGATGGACAGCCGGGTCGCTGTGCCAGGTGGGGCGCGCGCGGATGCCCCTGAGGCGCCCCTGTCCTGCTTCGATGTGCTTCTCCAGCACGGGTTCGATTCCGTCACCCAGCGCCAGGTCGGCCCACCCGACGATGGCGGCGCAGATCTGCGTGTGCGATCCCGTCTGTGCGAAGGCCAGCGCCTGTGCGGCTGCGAACGCGGTTTCCCCCACCGGCCTGAGCGCCTCCGGGCCATCGGCCAGATAGTGCGAATGGCAGTCCACGAACACGGTGGCGCGTATGTCGTGCCCGGTGCGAAGGTCCTGGCCCATGTCGGCCTGCAGATAGCTTGCGCCGGCCAGCACCCACAGGTGGTGGTGGGCATCCACGATGGGCAGGTCCGGCTCGATGGCGTCTTCGTGGTGCAGCGCCAGCCAATCGGCCCGGGGCAGGGCGATGCTGGCATGCGCAGCCACGGTGGGCTGAACGGCGGGGGTGGAGGCGGGGGCGGGGGCGTTGTGGCCCGGGCTGTGGTCAGAGGAGGGCATGCGTGACTCCCCCGTCCACCAGCATGGATTCCCCGGTCATGAAGCTGCTCTCGTCCGATGCGAGGAAGCAGGCTGCCGCCGCGATGTCGTCCACGTGCCCCAGGCGCCCCAGCGGGGTGCGCGCGATGCGCCGCGCCGCCACGGACTCGTCCATGTTGATGCGCACGCCTTCGGTGGGTACCGTGCCGGGTGCGATGGCGTTCACGCGGATCTTGCGGGCGCCCAGCTCGACGGCTGCGGAGCGCGTGAGGCCCAGGGCCGCAGCCTTCACTCCGCAGTAGACCAGCGCGCCAGGAATGCCCAGAAAGCCCGCGGCCGAGGCGATGTTGATGATGGAGCCGCCGCCGCTGCGGCCCATGGCAGGTGCTGCCGCCTGGATGCCCCAGACGATGGAGTGAAAGCCGGTGGCTGTCATGCGATCGAGCATCTCGGGCGTGATGTCCTGGGTCGGGCCGTAGCGCACCCAGATCGCGTTGTTCACCAGGATGTCGAACCGGCCATGCTGCGTCTCCAGCGCGTCCACGGCCTGCGTGAACGTCTCGCGCAATGCGACATTGCCGCCGAAGCCCTGGGCCCGGCCTCCGCCTTGCCGGATCTCATCGGCAGCCTTTTGTGCCAGGTCTTCGCGGATGTCGAGCACCCCGACGATGGCCCCTTGGTCGGCGAAGGCCTGGGCGATCGCCCGTCCTATGCCCTGTGCGCCGCCGGTGACCAGTGCCACCCTGTTGTCAAGCCTTTGGTTCATGCATGTCTCCTGAAAAATTACTTGTCGACCGGTAATCCAGCAAGGCAAAAAAAGGGCCCCCAGGTCCCCGTCAGGCCCGGGGCGTTGCCTTCTTGCGCGCGGTGCTGGAGGGCGTCTTTGCGGCCGGTGGTGGCGCGTCCGTGGGCGACGCAGCGGCGCTGGATGCTGCAGGCTCGCGCACCGTCATGCCCAGCAGGGCCATGTCGACGTACTGGCCCATGACATCCTTCACGCTCAGCTTTCCCTTGGGGGAGTGCCAGCGCGTGACGTAGTTCAGCCCGGACAGCAGAAAACGGGTGGTCATGGCGGCATCTGCGTCGCGGAATTCGCCCGAATCGATCCCCTCCTGGACGCAGCGGCGCAGCAGCTTCTCGTAGGTGTCTCTCAAGTGCAGCGCCACGCCCCTCTGCTCGGTGTGGCCTGCTTCGCGAAAAGCGTTGGCGCCGGCCAGCCAATGGTCGCGATGTTCGTCGAGAAAGTGCGCCGATGAGCGCATGAACGCGCGAACCCGCTCGGTCGGGGTGTTGGCGCGCGCCACGTCGGCGCCGACCATCTGGACCAGGGCATCGAGCGACTGGATCACCACCCGCTCATAGAGATCGTCCTTGTTCGGGAAGTGGTAGTACAGCGCGGCTTTGGTGATCTTGGCCTCTTCGGCAATGTCCCGCAGCGAGGTGGCGTGAAAGCCTCTGTGCGCGAACAGCCGGCGAGCGATGTCCAGCAGTTGGTCTTCGCGGTTGCCGCTGGCCAGGGAGGGATCGGTGGGGGCTTTTTTCGTGCCAGCGCGGGGAGCCATAGCGGGTGCTTTCTTGGTGGGGAAATCGTGGAGATTAACCCGCATTGGCCTGAGGGCATCGGCTGGATCGGGTTATCCACGAGACACAGACCTTGTGGGTCTGAAGGATTTCGAAGTATTATTAACCAGTCGGCAGGTAAATTTTGCCGAGAAGGCGAGAACTTTCATATGGGCAGTGGGCCAAACTGCAATCCATAACTTACCGAGCGGCAGGTAAATTTCATGAGACTTGATCAAAACGAAGCGGACCGCGCATTCCGGCACGAGGTGCGGCGCTTTTGCGAGCAGAACGTACCCGATGCCTTGCGCGAACGCGTGCGCTCCGGCATGCGGGCCACGCCCGACGGCTTTCGCCAGTGGCAGAACATCCTGTTCCGCCAGGGATGGGGGGCACCCACCTGGCCGCGCGAGCACGGCGGTACCGGCTGGTCGCCGGTGCAGATCCACATCTTCGAGCAGGAGACTGCGGCCGCGGATGCGCCGCCGCAATTCCACCAGGGCCTGGAGCTCATCGGTCCCATCATCTTCACCTATGGCACGGCCGAGCAGAAGGCACGGTACCTGCCTCGCATCCTGTCGGGCGAAGACTGGTGGTGCCAGGGCTATTCGGAGCCCCAGGCCGGGTCCGACCTGGCCGGCCTGCGCACCCGCGCCGTGCGCGACGGCGACCACTATGTGGTCACCGGCCAGAAGCTGTGGACGAGCTATGCCCATGCGGCCAACCGCATGTTCTGCCTGGTGCGCACCAGCGATGAGACGCGCAAGCAGGACGGCATCTCGCTGCTGCTGATGGACATGGACGCGCCCGGCATCACCGTGCGCCCGTTCCACACGCTCGACGAGCAGTCCCACGTCACGGAAGTGTTTTTGGATGCCGTGCGGGTGCCGGCCAGCCAGCTGCTGGGCGAGGAAGGCCGCGGCTGGAGCTATGGCAAGGTGCTCCTGGACCGCGAGCGCGCCTTGACGGCGACCTTGGGCGTGCGGCTGGCAAGGCAGCTCGAACAGGTGAAGGAGCTGGCACGCAAGACGCCAGACGCAGGGTCCAGCCTTTACCTGAACCCTGGCTTTCGCTCCAAGCTGGCGCAACTGGAGATCGAGGTGCAGGCGATCGAGCAGATGGGCCTGCGCATGCTGGCCGACAACGTGGCGGGTGTGGACACCGGGCCGCGCGGCTCCATGCTCAAGCTGCGCTGGTCGGAGCTGCTGCAGCGTGCCACGGAGCTGTGGGTGGAGACCCTGGGCTACGACGGCACGCGCTTTGCGTCCGCAGGGGGCGCGCCGGGTACCGTTCCCATGGAGCAGTCGGGCCCGATGACGGCCTACCTCCACAGCCGCGTCACCAGCATCTATGGTGGTTCCAACGAAATCCAGCGCAACATCATCGCGCGCCGTGCACTCGGCCTTTAAGACATGCACAACCATTACACACCCGAACAGAAGATGCTGGCGGACGGCGTGGAGCGCTTCGTGCGTGAGCACGGGCGTTTCGAGCAGTGGCGCAAGCTCACGGCAGCAGGGGCTGCCTACGACGAAGACAACTGGCGCCGCATGGCGGACATGGGATGGCTGGCGCTGGCCATCCCGGAAGAGCACGGGGGCTTCGGTGCCTCGGCGGCCGACACCATGATCGTGGCCGAGGGCATCGGGCGGGGCCTGTTGCGCGAGCCTTTCGTCAGCACCAGTGTGATGGCGGCCCGCCTGCTCGCCAGGGCGGGTACCGCCGAGCAGTGCACGCTGTTCGAGGGCATGGCGGATGGCAGCGTCCGCATCGCCGTCGCACTGGGCGAAGCCGCTGGGCGCTTTCACCTGAACAGCGTGCGCACGCGTGCCATGCCCTCGGGGGCGGGCTTTCGGCTGAGCGGCGAGAAGTCCTGGGTGCCCGATGCCAGCACGGCGCACTGGCTCATCGTGCCTGCCCGCACCCGCGGCTCGGAAGGGGATGCGTCGAGCATCTCCCTGTTCCTGGTTCCGGCAGATTCGCCCGGGCTGCGGCGCACCGACTTTCGCAGTCCCGATCACCAGCACATCAGCCAGCTGCAGATGGATGGGCTGGACCTTCCCGAATCGGCGCTGCTGGGGCCCCTGCATGAAGGCCTGGCGCTGCTGGAATATGCGGTGGACCATGCGATCGCAGCACGCCTGGCCGAGGCCTGCGGCGCGATGGATGCGGTCAGCGAAATGACGCTCGACTACCTCAAGGTGCGCAAGCAGTTCGGCACGACCATCGGCAGCTTCCAGGCGCTGCAGCACCGCATGGTCGACATGAGCATTGCCTGCGAAGAGTCCCGCTCGATGCTGCAACTGGCGCTGGACGGCCTGGACGCCCCGCCTGCCCAGCGCAGGAGGTCCATCGCCGCTGCCAAGGCGCGAATCGGCCAGTGCGGCCTGTACGTGGGCTACCAGGCGGTGCAATTGCACGGCGGCGTGGGAACCAGCGACGAACTGGCCGTGAGCCACTACCTCAAGCGCCTGGCCATGATCGACACCGCCTACGGCAACGCCGACTTCCAGCGCGATCGCTTCATCGCGTTGTCGGACGCGGTGCCCGCCGCAGTATCGCAAGACGCTGCTTCCACCGTGGAACAGGAGCAGATGGCATGAGCGAACCGGCCGCATCCCGCTGGAACCTGGCCGACATCTTCGATGGTGTGGCTGCGCGTGTTCCCGCAGACCGACCTGCCATCGTGCAGGGAGACAAGGTGGTGAGCTGGGGCGAGCTCGACGCACGCAGCAACCGCGTGGCACGGGCTCTGCTCGCCGCCGGGCATGGCGCTGGCGAAAGGGTGGGGTTCCTGTCGAGGAACCATCTCGGCTACATCGAGGGCTTTGTGGCCTGCCTCAAGTCGCGCCTGATCCATGTGAACCTCAACTACCGGTACACGGTGGATGAAGTCGCAGGCGTTCTGGAAGACGCGGGTGCCACGGCCTTGCTCTACCAGCAAGAGTTCGCGCCGCTGGTGGCTGAGCTGGCCACGCGCTTGCCGGCACTGCGCTCACGCATCTGCCTCGACGGAGAAAGCCTGGGCCGTGAAGCCACGGCCAGCTTCCAGGCCTGGGCGGCGCAAGGCGACACCAGCCCGCTGGACATCGCGCGGGACGAGCGGGACCCGCTGCTGCTTTACACCGGCGGTACCACGGGCCGGCCCAAAGGCGTGATCTGGCCGGGCAACCACTACCGGGCATGCCAGCTGGAATCGCCCCTGGTGCAGCGGCGCCCTGCCAGCCTGCCCGAGCACCTGGACATGGTCGAAGCCAACGCTGCGCCCGGCCGTGTGCTGCCCGCATGCCCGCTGATGCACGGCGCAGGCATCAGCAGCACGCTGGCCGAGCTGCTCAATGGCGGCACGGCCTTGCTGCTCGCGCACCGCAGCTTCGATCCGCACGAGCTGTGGCAACTGGCGGAGCGTGGTCGCGCGACCCGTGTGCTGATCGTCGGCGATGTGTTCGCGCGCCCCATGCTGGCGGCGCTGGACGAAAAGCCCGGCCGCTACGACCTCTCTGCGCTCAAGGTCATCAGCTCCGCGGGCCTGATGTGGAGCGAGGAAATCAAGGCAGGCTTGCTGCGCCACCTTCCTTCGGTGGTGCTGGCCGACATCTACGGCGCGTCCGAGGCCGCGGGCCTGGGCTACGCCATCACCACGCGGGACAAGGCCACGCCCACGGGCCGGTTCGAGCCGGGTCCGCATACCGTCATGGTGGGCGACGACGGGCGCATCGTGCCGGCAGGGCAGGAGGGCGAAGGCTGGCTCGCCCGGGGTGAACCATTGCCCGAAGGCTACTTCGGGGACCCGCGCAAGACCGCGGAAGTGTTCCGCACCATCGACGGCCGGCGTTACGCCGTGCCGGGTGACCGCGTGCGTCGCCATCCCGACGGCTCCATGCAACTGCTCGGGCGCGGCAGCCTGGTCATCAACTCCGGCGGCGAGAAGATCTATGTGGAGGAAGTCGAGGAAGCCCTCAAGCGGCTGCCGGGCGTGCGGGATGTGCTGGTGGTGGGCGTGCCCGACGAACGCTGGGGCAATGCCATCGTCGCTCTGCTCGATACCGGCGGCGTGCCTGCGAATGCCCAGGCCTTGCGCACGGGCCTGGCGCCGTACCTCGCAGGCTACAAGGTGCCCAAGCACTTCCTGGTGGTGGAGCAACTGCCCCGCGCCGACAGCGGCAAGGGCGACTACCGCGCCGCGCGCAAGCTTGCGCAGGCGCAACTGGAGGCCGCATGAGACGCAGCACATTCCTCAAAGCCCTGCCTGCAGTCTTGGCGGGACACCTGGCGGGTGCCAGCCTGCTGATCACGCCGCATGCCCGCGCGGCAGAGGACGCCTGGCCCGGCAAGCCGATCCGGCTCATCGTGCCTGCCGCGCCGGGTGGCGGATCGGACACGGTGGCGCGGATCGTGGCGCAGGCCCTGGGTGAAAAGCTGGGCCAGCCCGTGGTGGTGGACAACCGCGCGGGCGCAGCGGGCACGCTGGGTGTCGCCGTCGGCCTTCAGGCGCCCGCCGATGGCTACACCTTCATCTGGTGCACGCCGTCGGCGCAGATCATGTCGCCAGGCAGCATCCGCTACGACCCGGTCAAGGACCTGGCCCCCGTCAGCCTGCTGGTGTCCGCCTCCTACCTGCTGGTGGTGGGCAACCAGCAACCCTGGCGAACCGTGCGCGAACTGGTCGATGCCGCGCGCGACAAGCCGGGCCAGCTGAACTACGGCACGGCGGGAACCGGCTCTTTCGGCCACTACATGGCCGCATCGTTCGGCCTGGCCGCCGGCGGCGAGCTGACGCAGGTGCCCTTCACCGGTGAAGGGCCCGCCATGGTGGCGTTGATGCGCGGTGATGTGCAGATGGCCTTCATCAGCGGCGCCGGTGCATTGCCGCACGTGAGCTCCGGCCGTGTGCGCGCATTGGGCGTCTCTGCAGCGCAGCCCATGGAAGGCATGCCGACGAACATTCCCGCGGTGGCTGCAAGCCTTCCGGGATTCGACCTGGTGGCGATCAACTACCTGGCCGCTCGCACTGGAACGCCCCAGCCCATCATCGACCGCATGAGCCAGGCCGTCCAGGCCGTGCTGTCCAACCCGTCCGTGCGGGAGCGGGTGCTGGGGCTGGGCGTGTCGCCCGTGGCCAGCACGCCCCAGGTGCTGGGCCAGCGCATCGCCACCGAGCGCAAGCGGGTTCAGGACACGCTGAAGCGCGCCGGCATCGTGCTGGAGTAGCCGGCCCTCCATTCCCCTGGACATGCACAGACCACAACAAGAGAACGAGACAACATGAGCCACACCCATCCCCCAAGCCAAGGACTTCGCCGCCGCGACGCGCTCGCCGCTGCATTGGCCGGCATCGCAACGCCTTTTACTGCACTGGCCTCGGGCCCTGAGTCCAACTGGCCCCACCGGCCCGTGCGCATGGTGGTGCCGTTTCCGCCCGGCGGCGGCTCCGACGCCGTGGCCCGCATCCTCTCGACCGTTCTCTCGGAAAAGCTGGGGCAGCCCGTGGTGCTCGACAACAAACCCGGCGGTGCCGGCACGGTCGGTGTGTCCTACGCACTGCAGCAGCCTGCGGACGGCTACACCATCGTGTGGTGCACGCCCGCTGCGCAGTACCTGGCACCCAAGTCGGTGCGCTACGACCCGGTGGCCGACTTCGCGCCGGTGAGCCAGACGGTGGCCGCCACCTACATTCTCGTGGTCGACCCGAAGCTGAACATCCATTCGGTGGCCGATCTCGTCGCGGCGGCCAAGGCCAAGCCGGGCAGCATCAACTACGCCACTGCGGGGATTGGAGGCCAGGGCCACCTCATGGGGGCGTATTTCAACCTGCTGGCCGGTACCGACATGACCATGGTGCCCTTCACCGGCGAGGCTCCGGCCATCACGGGCGTGATCGGCAGCCAGGTGCATGCCACGTTCGTGAGCAGTGCCGCCGCCATGCCGCAGGTCAAGGCGGGCAAGGTGCGGGCCATCGGCATGTCCGCGGCCAACCGCCTTCCCGGCATCCCCGCGGACATTCCTCCGATTGCCGCGACGCTGCCGGGCTACGACGTCACGGCGATCAACTACATCGCCATGCGCAGCGGCACCCCCAAAGCCATCGTGGACCGCCTGAGCAAGCTCATTAACGAAGCGCTGGCGACCCCGTCCGTGCGCGACCGCATCGCGGCCGTGGGCGTGGTGCCCGTCGGCAGCACGCCGGAGGAGCTCGGGCAGCGCGTGGCCGCGGAGCGCACCAAGTGGACGGACGTGCTGCAGAAAACCAACATCGTTCTCGAATGACCATGGCGACTGAAAACTCCGCATCCGGCCATGCGCGTTGTGCGGTGGTGACCGGCGCGGCCCGCGGCATTGGGCTGGCCATCGCCGAACAACTGGCGCGCGACGGCCTCTCGGTCGTCGCCACCGACCGGGATGGCGAGCTGGCCCATGCCGAAGCCGAGCGTCTGCGTGCCCAGGGACTGGCCGTGCAAGGGGCCGCCCTGGATGTCCAGGACCGCGCGGCGGTCCGTGCGCTGTTCGCAACGCTGCCCGCCATCGACGTGGTCGTGAACAACGCGGGCATTGCCTCGACCATGATCCCCTTTCGCGAGCTGGACGCCGATCGGCTTCGCAGCATGATGGGCGTGAACCTGCTGGGCAGCTTCATCGTGGCCCAGGAGGCGGTGCGCCGCATGCCCGAGGGCGGGCGCGTAGTGCAGATCGCATCGCGCGGCTACCTCGGTGGGGCAGGGGCTGCGCACTACGTGGCCAGCAAGGCCGCCGTGGTGGGCATGGTGCGTGCCATGGCCATCGAGCTGCGCTGGCGCGGCATCACCGTCAATGCCGTGGCGCCGGGCATGGTCGACACCCGGATGCTGGAAGGCTACACGCCCGAGATGCGGCGTGCGCTGGAACAGCGCGAGCCCGCGGGCGCAGCCGCCAGCCCGCAGACCATTGCCGACGCCGTGTCCTTCCTGGCATCGCCCCGGGCGGGGCAGTGCAACGGCCAGGTGCTGTTCGTGGACGGCGGCAAGAGCGTGGGCATGCCTCCGCTGTGACCGTCCCGGTACTTCACTCATCCGATGCCATGTCCATGCCACCTTCCACCTCTACACACACCGCCAGCAAGCTGCTGCTCGTGGGCACGCAGGAGCCGCTGGCCCCGGCGATCCAGGCGCGCCTGGAACACGATGGCCACCAGGTGCTGGCCATCGCCAGCGAGGACCCTGCTGCGTTGCAAAGCGCCATCGCCGCCCTGGGAACGCTTGATGCGCTCGTGACGCTGACACCGACAACGCGCTCGAACCTGCAGTTCGACGAGATCGACGACGCTGCCTTCGAGACGGCGCTGGACGCCCAATTGCTGGCTCCGATCCGCGTGGCACAGGCGGCACTGCCGTATCTGGCAAAAGGCGCGCAGATCGTGCATGTCGGCTCGCGCGGCCACCAGGGCGCCTGGGGCGGCGTGCACCAGATGGCCGCGAGCGCAGGGCTGGTGGCCATGACCCGTTCCATGGCGCTCGAACTCCAGCCCGAAGGGCTCTGCGTCAACCTGGTCGCCAGCGAGTTCAGCAACGAGCGCCAGGACACCCCTGGCAACCGCGAGGCCGTCGCGCACGCGGTGAGCATGCTGGCCGCGCCGCACAACGGCATCACCGGCCAGTGCATCGTCGTCGACGGCCTGGCGTCGCTGCGGCTGAGCGAATCCCGCCGGCCGTACGGCATCCATCCCTGAAATTCACTGACCCATCCATCCGAGGAGAACCTATGCAATTCCTGAAGCTCAACGTCGAGAACCATGTGGCCGTGATCACCATGGACGCGCCCCCCGTGAATGCCGTGTCCGCCGGCCTCATGGACGAGATGATCGCTGCGTTCGACCAGATGAGCGACCGCGACGACGTGCGCGTGGTCGTGCTCACCGGCGCCGGCAAGATCTTCTGCGCCGGGGCCGACATCAAGAGCCGCGCCAACAAGACCTTCGAGCCCGGTGAGCGCTGGGCGCATTCGCGCCGCGCGCGCGAGCTCAGCTATTCGATCATCGAATGCAAGAAGCCCGTGATCGCCGCCATCAACGGTGCGGCGCTCGGTGCCGGCCTGGGCATTGCCGTCTCTTGCGACATCCTGCTGTGCTCTGAAAATGCCTCCCTGGGCCTGCCCGAAGTGGACGTGGGCCTGATGGGAGGAGGGCGCCATGCCATGCGCGTGTGCGGCCACTCGCTCACGCGCCGCATGATGCTGACCGGCGACCGCATCAGCGGCCCGGAGCTGTACCGCCGTGGCATCGTGGAAGTGTGTGTGCCGCTGGAGGAGTTGATGCCGGCAGCGATGGAAATGGCCGCACGCATTGCCTCCAAGAGCCCGATCGCCAGCCGCACCGCCAAGAACTCGGCGGCCACCATTGAGAACATGACGCTGCGCGACGGCTACCGCTTCGAGCAGAACATGACTGCCGAGCTGGGCCAGACCGAAGACTCGCGCGAGGCCATGCGCGCGTTTGCCGAGAAGCGTCCCCCGGTGTTCCAGGGCCGTTGAGACCCGCCGCCATGACAAAGGCCGCGCACCGCGCGGCCTTTTTGTTGGGTGACTGCCCTGGCCAGGGCCTGGGGTCGCAGGCCAGACGGGCGCTGGCTTGCGTTTGCTGGTTCTAGTTGGCCAGCATGCCGCCATCCACCGGCAGGGTCACGCCGTTGATGTAGCTGGCCATGGCCGATGCCAGGAACACCGCCGGTGCGGCAATCTCGTCGGGCTGGCCCATGCGGCCCTGGGGCGTGCGGCGCAAAAAGCCTTCGAGCCGGCGCGGGTCGGCGCGGGTGGCCTCGGTCATCGCGGTCTCGATCACTCCCGGCGCGATGGCGTTGACCCGGATGCCATCGGCGCCCAGGTCCACGGCCATGCTCTGCGTGAACATCTTCACCGCGCCCTTGGAGCTGGAATAGCCGATGCAGCCGCCCTGTGCAATGAAGGCTGCCCCCGAGGCGATGTTGATCACGTTGCCGCGGGTCTGGCGCAAGGCTGGCAAGAACGCGTGCAACACGTTGAAGCCGCCCATGACGTTGACGTCGAACACCTGGCGCAGCTTGGCGTGCACTTCGGGCGCGTCGATCCCGGCGCGGATCAGGATGCCGGCGTTGTTGACGAGGATGTCCAGTGCGCCGATGTCGCGCCCGACCTGCTCTGCCAGGGCCGCGCATGCCGGCACGCTGGTGATGTCGAGCGCGAACGCCCACGCCTGCCCGCCGGAGCGGCGAATGTCCTCCACCGTCGCTGCGCAGTCTTCGGCGCGCAGATCCACCAGCACCACGCGGGCGCCGGCCCGGGCATAGTGCAGGGCGATGGCGCGGCCGATGCCCGCCGCCGCTCCGGTGACCAGCGCAAGGCGCCCTTCGAGCAGGCGAGCGGTTGTCGAATCGTTGTCCATGTCTTGTCCTGTGTCAGTGGGTTGCGTTGCCAGGGCGGCGGCGGGCCAGGTAGGCATTGATCTCGCCGACGATGCCCCGGCGGAACAGCATCACCACCAGGACAAAGACGGCGCCCTGCACGATCAGCACCGCCTCCGCGATGGACGAGAGCGAGTTGGCCATGGTGACCACCACGATGGCACCTGCCACCGGGCCCAGCAGCGTCTGCAGGCCGCCCACGATGCCCATCAGCAGCGCCTCGCCCGAAGTGACCCAGCTCACGTCGTTGAGGGTGGCGATCTGGAAGACGATGCTTTTCATGCCGCCTGCCAGCCCCGCCAACGCTGCAGACAGCGTGAAGGCCAGCAGCTTGTAGCGGTTCACGCGGTAGCCCAGTGAAATGGCCCGTGGCTCGTTGTCCCGGATGGCGGTCAGCACCTGGCCGAAAGGCGAGTACACGATGCGCCAGATCAGCCAGAAGGCCGCCACCACGGCCAGCATCACCACGTAGTACAGGGTTGTGTTGTTGGCCAGGTCGATGACACCGAACAGATGGCCCCGGGGCACGCTCTGGATGCCGTCTTCCCCACCGGTGAACGGAGAGCGCAGGGCGATGAAGTAGACCAGCTGTGCGCTGGCCAGGGTGATCATCGAGAACGCGATGCCCGCACGCCGGATAGCGAGCAGGCCGGTGATGGCGCCGATGGCGGCCGCCACGACGACGCCGAACGCCACGCCCAGCGCGGGGTCGAACCCCCACACCTTGACCGCGTGCGCGGTGCCATAGGCGGCCGAGCCGAAGAACATGGCATGCCCGAAGGACAGCAGGCCCACATAGCCCACCAGCAGGTTGAGCGAAGCCGCCAGCAGGGCGAAGCACAGCAACTTCATCAGGAAGATCGGATAGGCCACGAACGGAGCGGCCAGCAGCACCACGGCGCCGGCGATCAGTAGCGGGCGCTGGTAGCGCACCATGCGGGAGGAAGAGGAGGAGTCGTTCATCGCTGTCATCCTGGTTGTCACTTGGTACTGCCGAAAAGGCCGTTGGGGCGCATGGCGAGCGTGATCAGCATGATCACGAACACCACCATGCCGGCGCCGTCCGGGTAGACCACCTTGGTGATGCCCTCGATCACGCCGAGCGCGAAGCCTGCGACGATGGCGCCCACGATGGATCCCATGCCGCCGATCACCACCACCGCGAACACCACGATGATCAGTTGCGAGCCCATGAGCGGGTTGACCTGGTAGATCGGGGCGGCCATCACGCCGCTGAACCCGGCGAGGGCCACACCCAGGCCATAGGTCAGCATCAGCATGCGGGGAACGCGGATGCCAAAGGTGCGCACCAGGTTCGGGTTCTCCGTGGCTGCGCGCAGGTAGGACCCGAGCTTGGTGCGCTCGATCACGAACCAGGTCACGATGCACATGGTCAGCGAGGCCGCGATCACCCAGAGCCGGTACCAGGGGAAGAACGCCATGCTGGTGTCCAGCCCGCCCGCGATCGGGTTGGGATAAGGCTGGCCCGTGGCGCCGAACTTGTAGCGGAAGCTGCCCTCCAGGATCAGCGCGAAGCCGAAGGTCAGCAGCAGTGCGTAGACGTGGTCGAGGTGGTAGAGCTTGCGCAGCAAAAAGCGCTCGAGCGCAATGCCCGTGGCACCCACGATCAGCGGTGCCAGCACCAGGGCCCACCAGTAGTTCAGGCCCAGGTACTCCAGCAGCCCCCAGGCCACGAAGGCGCCCAGCATGTACTGCGCGCCATGGGCGAAGTTCACCACGCGCAGCAGGCCGAAGATGATCGCCAGGCCCAGGCTCATCAGCGCATAGAGCGAGCCGTTGATCATGCCGACCAGCAGTTGCCCCGAGATGGCGGCCAGGGGGTATCCGAACAGGGAGTCGGGCATCGTTGATGTCTCCTGAGTGTTGTTCTTGTGTGCGGTGGGAAAGGGTTCAGACGCCCAGCAGCGCTTCGATGCGCGGGCGGTCTTCCACGATGGCCTGGCGGTCGAAGTGTTCGACCACGCGGCCTTCCTCAATCACGTAGAACCGGTCGCCCACGCCCGATGCGAAGCGGAAGTTCTGTTCCACCATCAAGATGGTGAAGCCGCGCTGCCGCAGCGTCGCAATGGCCTCGCCGATCTTGTCGATGATCACGGGCGCCAGGCCTTCGGTGCATTCGTCGAGCAGCAGCAGCTTGGCGCCGGTGCGCAGGATGCGACCGATCGCCAGCATCTGCTGCTCGCCACCCGACAGGCGCGTGCCCGGACTGCGGCGGCGCAGCTTGAGGTTGGGGAACAGCGTGTAGATCTCTTCCACCGACATGCCGCCAGGCATCAGCACCGGAGGCAGCAGCAGGTTTTCCTCCACGTCCAGGCTGGCGAAGATGCCCCTTTCCTCGGGGCAGTAGGCGACCCCGAGGTGCGCGATGTCTTCGGGCACCATGCCCTGCGTGGACCGGCCGTTGACGGCGATGTGCCCCTGTCGCCTGGTCAGCAGCCCCACGATGGCGCGCAGCGTGGTGGTCTTGCCCGCGCCATTGCGACCCAGCAGGCAGACCACTTCCCCTGGCTGTACCACGAAGTCGATGCCGTGCAGGGCCTGGGTCTCGCCGTAGTGGCCGGTGAGGCCGCGGACGTCCAGGCACGGCGGGTTTGGATTCTCAGGCATGGGCTCCCCCTCCCACATAGGCTTCCCGCACGCGCGGGTCGGTGGACACCTCTTCGTAGCTGCCTTCGGCCAGCACCTCGCCGGCCTGCAGGACCGTGATGCGGTCGCACAGTTCAGCCACGACCTTCATGTTGTGCTCGACCATGAGCACGGTGCGCTGCCGGGCCACCTCGGCAATGAGCCGCGTGACCGGGCCGATGTCCTCGTGGCCCAGGCCGGCCATCGGCTCGTCGAGCAGGATCATTTCAGGCTCGAGCGCCAGCGTGGTCGCCAGCTCCAGCGCCCGTTTGCGGCCGTAGGACAGGTCGGCGGCCATCTCGCGCTCGTAGCGCTCCAGGTTCACCGAGGCCAGGAGTTCCCGCGCCCGGGGTGTGTGCCGGTCCAGCGCCTTGTCGCTGCGCCAGAAGGCGAAGGTGCCGCCAGAGCGGCGCTGCAGCGCCACGCGCACGTTGTCCAGCACGCTCATGGCGCCAAACACCGCCGAGATCTGGAACGAGCGCACCATGCCGCTGGCGGCCACGCTGGCCGGGTCACTGCGCGTGATGTCGCGGCCGTTGTAGTGGATCCGGCCCGCGCTCGCAGGAATGGAAGTGGTCAGAAGATTGAAGCAGGTGGTCTTGCCGGCACCATTGGGGCCGATGAGCGCATGCACGCTGTGGCGCCGGATGGCCAGCGACACGTTGCGCACGGCGTGAAAGCCCATGAACTGCTTGCTCAGTCCCTCGGTGCGCAGGATCACGTCCTCGCCCGCATGGTGTGGCTGGTTGGATGGGTTCACGCCAGGGCCTCGTCGTCAAACAGCACTTCGGGCAAACCCCGAACCCCCAGGCCGTGGATGGCGAAGACCGCCCCTGCATCCGGGTGGTCGCTCTTCATGAGATTGCCGCTGTTGCTGATGCTGGTGACGTAGAGCACGTCCAGATCGGGCCCGCCGAAGCAGGGGCAGGTGGGGTAGGGCGTCGGGACGTCCACCAGCCGCAGCAACTGCCCCTCGGGGGTGAAGCAGCCGACCTTGCCGGCCTGCACCAGCGCGACCCAGAGATTGCCCTCGGCATCCACCGTGGTGCCGTCGGGGGCCGAGCCGTGCACCCTGGTGTTGAACAGCGTGCGCGGCACGCCCACGGCGCCGGTCGCCGGGTCGTAGTCCACCGCGCTGACTTCGTCGCTGAAGCTGTCGGCGTGATACAGGGTGCGCCCATCAGGGCTGAAGCAGGTGGCGTTGGCAAGCGCGATGCCACCGAAGAGCCGGGTGGCGCTGCCATCGCGCTCCAGCCGGTAATAGGCGCCGTCCTTGTCGTGGCGGCCCATGACCATGGAGCCGGCGACGAACCGTCCCTGGCGGTCGGTGCGGCCATCGTTCATGCGCATCGACGGGCCGCTGTGCACCACTTCGGCCAACCGGCGCGTGGTTCCCGTCACGGGGAAGAGCAGGTGGAAGCCGTCTTCGACCGACAGCACGAGCCGGCCGCGCCGGGTGAGCGCGATGGAGCCCACGTCGCTGGGCGTGGCCCACTCCATATGGCTGCCATCGCGCAGCCGGTGGACTTTGCGGGCCTTGGAGTCGATCCAGTACAGGGCTTGTTCGCGCGTGTCCCACAGCGGGCACTCACCCAGCCGGTCGCGGTGTGCGCCGAGGATTTCGACGCGGGGGGATGCCAGGGTCATGCGGTGCTCCTTGTCATGTCGGTGTTGCGCAGTGCATCGGCGGCCGCTGCGCGGCGAACCAGGTACATGCGGTATTGCTGCGGCCAGGTGGCGTAGTCCTGATTGGCTCCCAGCGCAACCTCGGCATGCACAGGCCAGTTGGGGTTGTAGAGGGCCTCGCGCCCTACGGCGATCAGGTCGGCCTCCCGGGCCTGGAGATAGCCTTCCGCCGTCTGCGGGTCGATGACCAGGCCGACGCCCATGACCTGCAGGCCCGTGGCCTCCCGCAGGCGCCCGGCCAGTTCGGCCCGGAACGTCAGGCTGTTGGAGACGGACTTGCCCTGCGTGGGGTAGCTCGAGATGCCGCCGCCGGAGGAGCAGTCGACCACGTCCACGCCGCGGTCCTTCAGGCTGCGCAGCAAATCGACCATCTCCTCGAACTCCAGCCCGCCATCCGCCACGTCGGCCAGCGATACCCGCCAGAACAGGGGCTTGTCGTCGGGCCACTCGCGCCGGACGGCTTCGGCCACATCGAGGGCAAAGCGCATGCGGTGCAGCCCGAAGCGGTCGGTGCGCTGGTTGGCGATGGGAGACAGGAATTGGTGGATCAGGTAGCCGTGGGCGCCGTGGACTTCCAGGGCCTCGAAGCCCGCTTCGCGCGCGCGGCGCGCCGCATCGCCCCAGGCGCGCACCAGTGCCTCGACCTGCCCGGTGTCCGGCTCGTCCGGTGTGGGCCAGCCGGGACCGACGGGCAATGCACTGGGGCCCACCGCCTGCCACGGGGCCTCGCCACGCGCAGCATCCGCTTCGGTCAGTGGCCCGTGGCCGTGCCACCATTTCTGCATGCCTGCCTTGCGGCCGGTGTGCCCGAGCTGGATCGCCGGCACAGCGCCATCGCGCCGCAGTGCATCGGCGATGCGCGCCAATGGCGCGATCTGGTCATCATTCCACAGGCCGATATCGCCGTGGGTGTTGCGCCCGCGTGCCTCCACGGCCGTGGATTCGACGAAGACGATGCCCGCGCCGCCCATGGCGAACCGTGCGAGGTGGGCCAGGTGCCAGTCCGTGGCCATGCCGTCCACACCGGTGGACTGCTGCATCGGGGGAATGACCACGCGGTTGCGCGCGCGCATGCCGCGCAGTGTGTAGGGGGTGAAGAGTTGTGCCATCGCAGGTGCCCGTGGCAATCACTTCTTCGCCACGAAGTCGCAGCCGCCTTCCGCCAGTGGGCGGAAGATCTGCTCGGCCGCAATGGGGGCACCGACCTTGTAGAAGTCGTACTTGTACTTGGACTCGGCAGGCGCCTTGACCTCGATGGGGTAGACCGCGCGCATGACCTGGCCGTCTTCACGGATGGGCGCATTGAGCGTCATGAAGTCGTTGACGCGCGTGGCCTTCATCTTGGCGATCACGGCCGGGCCTGCGTCGGTGCCGCTGTCCTTCACCGCCCGCAGGTAGTGCGTCACTGCGCTGTACACGCCGGCGTTGGTGAACGTGGGTGGAACACCGCCGTTGCTGCGTTCCATGAAGCGCTTGCTCCAGGCGCGCGTGGCATCGTTCTGGTCCCAGTAGAAGGGGACGGTGATGTTCAGGCCCTGGGCCACGTCCAGGCCCATGGCTGTCACGCTGTTGATGGTCATGCCGAAGACGCTCAGGGCCTGGCCGCCACGCGTGATGCGGAATTCGGCTGCCTGCTTGAGCGAGTTGGACAGGTCGAGGCCTGCGTTCAGGATCACGATGGCCTTGGCGCCGCTCGATTGGGCCTGCAGCAGATAGGACGAATAGTCGGTGGCGCCCAGCGGGTGCTTGACCGACCCGACCACCCGGCCGCCGGTCGCCTGCACGAAGCGCGTGGCCTCCGCCTGCATCGCGGCGCCGAAGGCGTAGTCCACGGTGATGAAGAAGAAGTCCTTGATGCCCTTGTTGATCAGCAGCTGCACGCCCGCCTTGGGCATGGCGTAGCTGTCGTTGAGGAACTGGATGCTCATGGGCGAGCAGAACTTGCCCGTGAAGTCGGAGGAGATCGATCCGGAGATCAGATAGGGCTTCTGCTTTTCCTTCATGAAGGTCTGCACGCCCAGGGCGATCGACGATGCCGAGCCGCCCACGATGGTGTCCACCTTGTCGGAATCGATCCACTTGCGTGCGGCGGCCAGGCCCACGTCGGGCTTGTTCTGGTCGTCCGTCGACACCAGCTCGATGGCCTTGCCGTTGACCTTGCCCCCGAAGTCCTCGATGGCCATGCGCGCTGCCAGCACCGACCCTGAGCCCCCCGCGCCAGAGTAGGGCCCGCTCACGTCGTTCATCACTCCGATGCGGACCACGTCGTCCGATATCTGGGCATGGGCCGCACCTGTGGCGAGCAGGAGCGCCGCGGCGACGGCCGCTGCGGCCTTGGGAGGTTGGCGGGTGGCTTGTTGGTTCATGTCTGTCTCCGGTTTCATTGTTATGGGGTGATTCACTTCTTCACGAAGTCGCAGCCGCCTTCGCTCAGCGGCCTGAAGATCTGCTCCGCAGGGATGGCGGCACCCACCTTGTAGAAGTCGTATTTGCCCTTGGACTCTGCGGGTGTCTTGACCTCCACGGGGTAGACGGCGCGCATGACCTGGCCGTCCTCGCGGATGGGGGCGTTCTGCGTCATGAAGTCATTGACGCGGGTGGCTTTCATTTGGGCGACCACCTTGGGGCCGTCGTCGGTGGCTGCGTCCTTCACGGCCTTCAGGTAGTGCTGAACGGCGCTGTAGACGCTGGCCTGGATGTAGGTGGGCACTGCGCCGCCGCTGCTGCGCTCCATGAAGCGCTTGCTCCAGGCGCGGGTCGCGTCGCTCTGGTCCCAGTAGAAGGGCACGGTGATGTTCAGGCCCTGGGCCACGTCCAGGCCCATGGCGGTCACGCTGTTGATGGTCATACCGAAGACGCTCAGGGCCTGACCACCGCGCGTGATGCGGAACTCGGCGGCCTGCTTGAGGGAGTTGGACAGGTCGAGGCCTGCGTTCAGGATCACGATGGCCTTGGCGCCGCTCGACTGCGCCTGCAGCAGGTACGACGAGTAGTCGGTGGCGCCCAGCGGGTGCTTGACCGACCCGACCACCCGGCCGCCAGCCGCCTGGATGAAGCGCGTGGCTTCGGCTTGCAGGGCCGCTCCGAACGCATAGTCGACGGTGATGAAGTAGAAGTCCTTGATGCCCTTGTTGACCAGGAGCTGCACGCCCGCCTTGGGCAGCGCGTAGCTGTCGTTGAGGAACTGCACGCTCATCGGAGAGCAGGACTTGCCCGTGAAATCCGACGAGATCGTGCCTGCCAGCAGGTAGGGCTTTTGCTTTTCCTTCATCAGCGTCTGCACGCCGAAGGCGATGGACGTGGCCGAGCCTCCCACGATGGTGTCGACTTTCTCGGTGTCCAGCCACTTGCGCGCCGCGTTCAGTCCCACGTCGGGCTTGTTCTGGTCGTCCACGGTCACCAGCTCGATGGCCTTGCCGTTGACCTTGCCCCCGAAGTCCTCGATGGCCATGCGTGCGGCCAGCACCGATCCCGGGCCGCCGTTGCCGGAGTACGGGCCGCTCATGTCGTTCATGATGCCGATGCGCACCACGTCGTCCGAAATCTGGGCCTGGGCCGCGGCTGCGCCCAGGAACAGTGCGGTGGCTGTGAAGCCGGCCCGCAGGCCGGTGGTGAAGGTCGCCTTGCTGGTCATGGTTGTCTCCGGTGTCGTTGGTGTTGGGAAAGGGGGGCGGAACGGGCTCGATGCGGGTCCGTCAGGCCCTGGGGTTGCCGGAAGGCAGGGCCAGGATCTGCTTGGCGAGGATGTTTCGCTGTATTTCGTTGGAGCCGCCGAAGATCGCGGGCATGCGCGAGTCGAGGTACTGGCCCATCACGTCCGTGGCGATGCCGTCGATCACCACGTCGTCCATCTGTGCGCCCTGGTCCCCGGCCAGCTGCACCAGCTCGTCGGCGATGCGCTGGTAGGTCTCGGTGCCCCAGACCTTGAGGTAGGACACGTCCGGGCCCAGCTCTTCGCCGCCGCGCAGGCGGCCCATGAAGAGCTCGAACGCGGATTTCAGGTCGCGCACGTCGAGCACCAGCTGGGCATAGCGGTCGCGGAAGTCGGCCTGCTCCAGCGCATGGGTGGCTTCGGCCAGGCGGTCGAGCTGGGCCAGGGCCCCCTCGCACTGGCGCGGCGTGCCGAAGAAGATGCGCTCTTCGCGCAGGAACGAGTTGGCGACGTTCCAGCCGTCATCGATGCGGCCGACCACGTTGGCCACCGGCACGCGCACGTTGTCGAAGAACACCTCGCTGAATTCGCCCTCGCCCTTGAGGTTGACGATGGGGCGCACCTTCACGCCCGGTGTCTTGAGGTCGATCAGCAAGAACGTGATGCCGCGTTGCTTGGCGCTTTCGGAGCTGCTGGTGCGCACCAGGGCGAACATCCAGTCTGCGCCGGGGCCCAGCGTGGTCCAGATCTTCTGGCCGTTGACGACGAGGTCATCGCCATCGCGGTCGGCGCGCGTGCGCAGGTTGGCCAGGTCCGATCCGGCGTTGGGCTCGGAGTAGCCCTGGCACCACATGGTTTCGCCGCTGAGCACGCGGGGCAGGTGGTGGCTGATCTGCTCCGGCGTGCCGTGCATCAGCAGCAGCTTGCCGATGGCCAGGCCGTGGTCGGGAATGCGCGCGCAGCCGTGGCGTGCCATCTCTTCGGCATAGATCACCTGCTTGGTGGGCGACAGGCCCATGCCACCGTGCGAACGGGGCCAGGAAGGCGCAAGCCATCCTTTTTTGGACAGCGCCTGGTACCAGTCGGCAATGTCTGCGTAGTAGGCGCGCTTTTTCATGAAGCGCTTCTCGGGCGGGTAGTTGGCGGCGATCCAGTCGGCCAGCACGTGGCGGAATTGGTCGTCGGGCAGATCGTCCACGTCCGCGGCGTCCACCGTTGCCGTGCCCCCGTTGCCCGTGGCCGCGCGCGTGCGGCCTGTCGTTTGCAGCGCATCCAGGAACTGGCCCCGCTGCCACAGCGGATTGCCCAGCCAGGCCGAGAGCGTGAGTGCGCGCTTGAGGCACAGGCCGATGTCGGTTTCGTCGGCGATGCCCATGCCCCCGTGCAGGTGGATGGCCGCCTTGCCCACCAGCAGGGCCGCGCTGCCGGCACGGGCTCGCGCGGCGCGCAGGGACTGCGTACGCAGCGCGGGATCGGTGGCCCGGTCCCAGTCGAGCAGGGCGTTCTCGGCCGACGCGCGCGCCAGCTGGCATTGGATCCACATGTCGACCATGCGGTGCTGCAGGGCCTGGAAGGAGGCGATGGGTTTGCCGAACTGGATCCGCTGGGAGGTGTAGGCGACGGTGTCCTTGAGCGCGCGCTCGGCCACGCCCACCAGTTCGAACGCCGATGCCAGGCGCGCCAGTTCAATCGCCTGAGCCACCGCGCTGCGCACGCCGTCGCCCGCCGCAACCAAGGCGTCCGCAGGCAGGGTTGCGTCTGCGAAGTCCAGCGCGCCGAAATCGGTCCCGTCCACGGTCCGGGTATTGAGCACGGAAAGCCCCTTGGTGCCCGACGCGATCCAGAACAGCGCTGGCGCGCCCTCATGCAGGGCGTAGACCAGAAAGCCATCGGCTGCACCGGCCAGGGGAACGAAGCACTTTTGCGCGCCCCGCAGCATCCACCCGTCGCCCTGGCGCTGCGCCAGCAGCTGGGTCGCGCCCAGGTCGGGGGCTCCGGCGGCCTCCTGCCAGGCCAGCGCACAGAGCGTTCTGCCGGCGCACACATGCTCCAGCAACTGCCGGGCGCGCGCGCAGTCCGGTGCCAGTGGAACGAGTGCCTGCACCACGAGCAATCCGCTGGCCACGAAGGGCTCCGGCACCAGGCCATGGCCCAGCTCCGCCGCGATGACCATGGCTTCGGCCGGGCCCAGGCCGTGGCCGCCCAGCGCCTCTGGCACGAGCACGCCGAGCCAACCTGCCTCGGCCATGTCCTGCCAGACGGCGCGGTCGAAGGGGACGGATTGCTCGCGCAGGCGGCGCACCCGCGCAGGCGCGGGCTTGCGCTTAAGGAAGTCTTGCACGCTGTCGCGCAGCATGCTCTGTGTTTCGTCGAAAGTGGTCATGGGGTCCAAAGTCGTTCCGGGGCTGGCCTTGTGTGCTCAGGCCTTGTCGGTGGGAAGGGTGTGGGCGCGGAACTGTTCGCGCAGCTTGAGTTTTTGCAGCTTGCCGGTGGCGGTGTGCGGCAGCGTGTCCACGAAGACCACGTCATCGGGCATCCACCACTTGGCGACCTTGCCGTCCATGAAGGCCAGGATGTCTTCGCGCGTACTGGTCTGCCCGGCCTTGGGGACGATCAGCAGCAGCGGCCGCTCCTGCCAGCGCGAGTGCGCCACGCCGATGACGGCGGCTTCCTGCACGGCCGGGTGGCCCATGGCAGCGTTCTCCAGATCGATGGACGAAATCCATTCGCCGCCGGACTTGATCACGTCCTTGGAGCGGTCCGTGATCTGCACGAAGCCATCGGCATCCAGCGTGGCCACGTCGCCCGTGGCGAACCAGCCGTCGGCGTCCAGCACGCTGCCGCCTTCCGCGCGGTAGTAGCCGCTGGCCACCCACGGACCCCGGGCCTTGAGGTCGCCGAAGGCCTTGCCGTCGTGCGGCAGGGGCTGGCCGTCTTCGCCGAAGATTTCCAGGTCGACGCCGTAGATGGCCCGGCCCTGCTTGGCCTGCAGGTCGAAGCGCTGCTCCAGGTCTATTGCGCGGTGCTTGTCGAGCAGCGTGCCGATGCTGGCCAGGGGGCTGGTCTCGGACATGCCCCAGGCGTGGATCACGAAGGCACCCAGCAGCCGCTCGAACTTCTCGATCATCGCGCGCGGGCAGGCCGAGCCGCCGACCACCACGCGCTGCAGGTGGACGTCGGACAGGTTCAGCGCGTCGCGGTGGCGCTCGATGTAGTCGAACAGGCCCAGCCACACCGTGGGCACGCCGAGCGAGAAGTTGCAGCGCTCTTCGCGCAGCAGGCGGTAGATGTTCTCGCCCGCGAGGTGGGGGCCGGGCAGCACCAGCTTGGCGCCGCACATGGCGCCGGCGTAGGGGATGCCCCAGGCATTGACGTGGAACAACGGCACGACCAGCAGCACACTGTCGCGGGCCGACAGGCCCAGGCCGTCGGTGGTGCAGGCGGTGAAGGAGTGCAGCACCGTGGAGCGGTGGCTGTACAGCACGCCCTTGGGGTTGCCGGTGGTGCCCGAGGTGTAGCACAGCGAAGAGGCGGTGTTCTCATCGAAGCGCGGCCACGAGTAGTCGGGCGATGCGGCCTCGACCAGGTCCTCGTAGCACATCAGGTTCGGCAGGTTGACCGCGGGCATCTGGTCGCGCCGGCACATCGCGATGAAACCCTTGGCGTGCAGCAGTTGCGGCGCCAGGTCTGCCAGCAGCTGCGCGAAGCTGGTGTCGAAGAACACGTAGCCGTCCTCGGCGTGGTTCAGGATGTAGGCGATCTGCTCCGGGAACAGGCGGGGGTTGACCGTGTGCAGGATGGCCTGCATGCCCGAGACGCCGAAGTACAGCTCCACATGGCGGTGGGTGTTCCATGCCAGGGTGGCCACGCGGTCGCCTGCTGCCACGCCCAGGGCGGTGAGCGCGTTGGCCAGGCGCTTTGCGCGTTGCTGCACTTCGCGCCAGTTGCTGCGGTGGGTGCTGCCGTCCACGAGGTGCGAGACGATCTCGCGATCGCCGTGGAACGCGGCTGCGTGGTCGAGCACCCCGGACAGCAGCAGTTGGTGTTGTTGCATCAGGCCTTGCATGGGCTTTCTCCTTGAGGCGCGGTGGTAGTGAGGACTGGGGCCATCAGTGGTAGCTGCGGCCACCGTCGACGGCGAGCACGATGCCGGTCACGAACGAGGATTCGGCGCTGCTCAGGTAGAGCGCCGCCATGGCGATTTCCTGCGGCTCGCCGATGCGCTCCAGTGCATAGCGCGGCCCCACCTGGGCGCGCAGTTCATCGGCGCTGTAGCCGCCGCGCACCATGGGGGTGTCGACGGCGCCTGGGCAGATGGTGTTCACGCGCACCAGCGGGGCCCATTCCATCGCGATGCTTTTGGAAAACGCGATCACCCCGGCTTTCGATGCGGCATAGGCGCTGCGCTGCTTGAACGGTTGCAGCCCCTGCCCGGAGGAAAGATTCACGATGGTGGCGGCGCCGGCCGCACGCAGCGCGGGCAGTGCGGCCCGGCAGACGTTGAAGGTGCCGGTGAGGTTGACGTCGATCACCCGCTTCCAGTCCTGCAGCGAGACGGCATCGGCCCAGTCGGTGTTGGCGATGCCGGCTGCGTTGACCAGGCCGTCGAGGCCGCCGAACTTGTCGGCGGCTTGCTGAACCGCGCGCTCCACGGCCTGCGGATCTGTGATGTCGGCCTCACAGGCCAGCCAGCGCGAGGCCTCTCCGGGCAAGTCGGCGGGGCGCTGCAGGTCGAGCGCCGCCACCTGCGCCCCAGCGCGCAGGAACAGTTCAGCGATCGCCCGCCCGATGCCGGACGCCGCTCCCGTCACTAGCACGCGCCGGCCTGCGAGGCGGCCAGACAGCTGTCCGTCAGCGGGGGTGAAGGGAGGATGGGAGGTGTTGGATGTCATGGAATGGTGGAATGCTGAAATGGGTTACCAGTCGGCAGGTAAATCGATGGGTTAAAAAAGGGGGTGAGGTTCTGCGCGCCGTGGGTTATGCCGAAGCGGCACCCTTGTCGATGACCAGCCCGTGCAAAAGCATGTCCACGAACTGCTGCATGACCTCGACCGCGCTGAGCTTGCCGTCGGGCCGGTGCCACCGTGGCATCTGGTTGAGCGCGGACAGCAGGAAGCGGCCGGCCATGGCGGGATCGACCGCGCGCATCTCGCCCGCGGCGATGCCTTCGGCGATGCATTGGCGCAGCAGGCCTTCGTAGGAGTCGCGCAGCTTGAGCGCCACCATGCGTTGACCGCCGGTGGCGGCCTGCCAGAAGGCGTTGGAGCCCGCGATCCACCGGTCGCGCCCATGGTCCTGCACATGGGCCGAGGCTTCCATGAAGGCCCGCACGCGCGCCGTAGGCCCCTTGGCCTGGGCCACGGCGGCCGCGACCTGGTCGTGCAGCAGCTGGATCGACTCCAGCACGATGCGCTCGTACAGCGCATCCTTGTTCGGAAAGTAGTAGTACAGCGCCGCCTTGGTGATGCTGGCTGCCTCCGCGATGTCGCGCAACGAGGTACGGTCGTAGCCGTGCTGCGCGAACAGGCGCCGCGCGATGGCCAGCAGCTGGTTCTCGCGCGAGTCCAGCGGATCGGGGGCTTGCGCGGTGGCGGCAGGTTTGGCTTGCATCATGGGCCTGAGCGTTGAGGTGGGTCAGCGGCCTTGGTAGACCGGCTGGCGCTTTTCCAGGAAGGCCATCTGGGCTTCGCGGGCGTCCTCGGTCTTGGACAGCGCCACGGTGTTGCCTTGTTCGTAGCGGTATGCCTCGCGCGCCGGCATGGCCAGGGTCATGCGTGCGGCCTCCTTGGCCAGGCGCAGGGCGACAGGGCTTTTGGCGGCGATCTCGCGGGCGATGCCCATGGCATAGGGCATGAGTTCGGCGGCAGGCAGGCAGGCCTCGACCAGGCCCAGCCGGTACAGCTCCTGCGCAGAGACCTGCATGCCGGTGTAGAACATGCGGCGCGCGCGCGACTGGCTGAAGTACCGCTGCAAAAAGGTCACGCCACCGGCCAGTCCGACGTTGATCTCGGGCATGGACACGTAGGCGTCTTCCGAGGCGACCCAGATGTCGGCCCCCATCACCAGGCCGAACCCCGCGCCCAGGGCGGGGCCGTTGATGGCGGCGATGATGGGCTTGGCGCATTCGACCATGGCGTAGTGGCATTCCCGCGTGAGGCGGTTGTGGCGGCCATAGGCGCCAGGTGTGCCGGCGAGGTGGGGGCGCTCGCGGATGTCGGCGCCGGCGGAGAACGCCTTGCCTGCACCCGTGATCACGATGCACGCCACCTCGGCCATGTCGCTCAGCGTGTCGAAGCACTCGATGATCTCGGCCCGCAACTCGGCATTCTGGGCGTTGACCGGTGGACGGTTCAGCGTGACGACGGCGATGGCGTCCTCGATCTGCAGTTGCAGGTGCTGGAATTGCATGGTGGGGATTCCTTTCACGTTCAGCGCGTGGAGATCAGCGCATCGAGGCAGACGCCGCCCTGGGTCTGCACGACGAAGGGGTTGATGTCGATGCCGGCGAGCTGGTCGGCGTGCTGCACCGCGAACTCCGACAGCTTGCTCAAGGCCTGCGCCAGGGCCTGCAGGTCGTAGGCCGGGCCACCGCGCCAGCCCTTGAGCAGGGCCGATGCGCGCACGGAATCCACCAGGGCCAGGCCCTGGTCAGGGGTGAGGGGCGCAGAGGCGAACGCCACGTCCTTGTAAAGCTCCACCGCCGTACCACCCAGCCCGAACATCACCATCGGGCCGAACACCGGGTCCATGTGGATTCCGATGATGGTCTCCACGCCGCCGCGCACCATGGGCGCGATCAGCACGCCGTCGATGCGCGCCTGGGGGGCGCGCTCGGCAGCGCGGCTTTGCAAGGTGCCGTACGCGGCGGCTACCTCATCGGCATTCTGCAGGCCCACCATCACGCCGCCGATTTCGGTCTTGTGCGGGATGTCGGCCGAAACGATCTTGGCCACCACGGGGTAGCCCATCGCGTCGGCTGCCGCCACCGCATCGCCAGCGCTGGTGCAGGTGGTCTCCGGCAGCACGGGAATGCCTGCAGCGCCGAGCAGGGCCTTGGCCTGCGTCTCTGTGGCGGCGGCGGGCAGCTGGTGGGCGGCGGGCATCGCCGGCGTGTCTGCGGCGCGCATGCCGCGGCGCAGCCGGGCCATGCGCGCGGCGCCGGCCACGGCCCGCACCGCACGCGTGGGGTCGGCAAACACTGCCACGCCCGCGGCTTCCAGGCGGCGGGTCACGTTCTCTTCCGACAGCATCACCACCACCAGCGCCTGCTCGGGGTGGGCGCGGTGGATGGCGATCAGGCGGTCTTCGGTGGCCTGAAAGCGCTGGGGCGACAGGCCCACGTGCGCGAGGTAGGCAAACAGGCTGCCGTAGGGCGCGCCGGGGCGCAGCATGGTCTCTATGGTGCGTGCGATGCCGTCGGGCACGGCCGTGACCTGGGCCGTGGTGTCAAACGGGTTGGCGGGCACGGCGTAGGGGAGCAGGTCACGCAGGCTGCTGGCGGCATCGTCGGTGAGCGGTGGAAGGCCCATGCCCAGTTCGGTCGCGTTGTCCGCCATCAGGATGCCGATGCCGCCCGAGCCGGTCATGATGCCGATGTCCTCGTTGGCGGGCAGGGTGCCGATCACCGCGCACAGGTGCGCGAGGTCCAGCATTTCTTCCACGGACTGGGCGCGGTGCGCGCCGCATTCGGCAAACACCGCGTCGTAGACCGCGTCGTTGCCCGCCAGCGATCCGGTGTGGGTGGCAGCCGCCGCCGCACCCACGTCGGTGCTGCCGATCTTCATGATCACGACCGGCTTGCCTGCAGCTGCGGCCTTGCGCAGTGCCGCCCGCAGGCGGGTGCCATCCTTGCAGGCTTCGAGGGCCGCGCAGATCACGCGGGTGTCGGGGTCTTGCGCCAAGTAGTCGATGCATTCGGCGACATCCACGTCGGCTTCATTGCCTGTGGCGATCACGCGGGACAGCCCGATGCCGCGCAGCGTTGCCATGCCATAGGTGGCCGATCCGAAGGCGCCGCTTTGCGTCGCCAGGCCGATCACACCGTGCCTGGGCCGCAGGCCGTTGAGCGCGGTGGAGAACGTGGCGTAGAAGTTCTGGGATGGATTGAGCAGGCCCAGGGCATTGGGCCCCACCATGCGCATGCCCGCCTCGCGGCAGATGGCCACCAGGCGCGCCTGCAGCTCTGCGCCTGCAGCGTCCACCTCTGCAAAGCCGGCGGTGAAGACCTGGACCGCCTTCACGCCTTTGGCAGCGCATTCTTTGAGTGCCGCTTCCACGCCCGGCACGGGGACGGCGATGATGGCGTGGTCCACCGGGCCGGGTACGTCGAGCAGGCTGGCATAGGCGGGCAGGCCCTGGATTTCAGCAGCGCCGCTGCGGTTGACGGGATGGATCCGGCCCTGGAAGCCCGCCTCCAGCAAAAAACGCAGCGGCCGGCCTCCAATGCGTTCGGGGTCGGACGATGCGCCGATCAAGGCGACGGAGCTGGGGAAGAAGAGGGGGTGCAGGGGATGCATGGCGTGGGGGATCGGGTCGTTGCGCATGGACTGTGCCTCACAGGAGTGCGTGGGTCACGCCGCCGTCGACCAGCAGCGATTCACCGGTCACGAAGCTGCTGTCGTCGCTGGCCAGGAAGCTGGCGGCGGCGGCGATGTCGCCGACCTGGCCCAGCCGGCCCAGGGGCGTGCGGGCGATGCGCTTGGCTTCCATGTCCGGGTTCACATTGATGCGCACGCCCTCGGTGACCACCGAGCCGGGGCAGATGGCGTTGACGCGGATGCCGTGGGGCCCCAGGTCCACCGCCGCAGAGCGCGTGAGCCCCAGCACGCCGGCCTTGACCCCGCAATAGACCATGCCGGACGGAATGCCCAGGAAGCCGGCCGCCGAAGCGATGTTGACGATGGAGCCGCCGCCCGAGCGCGCCATGGCTGCGGCGCCCACCTGGGTGCCCCAGACGACCGAATGAAAGCCGGTGCCGGTCATGCGTGCCAGGGTCTCCGGGGTGATGGCATCGATGGGGCCGTAGCGCACCCAGATGGCGTTGTTCACTAGGATGTCGAAGCGGCCGAATTGCCGCTCCAGGTCTTGCACCGCGTTTTCGAACGTTGCGCGCTGCGCGACGTCGCCGGCGTAGGCCACGGCCTGTGCGCCTTGGTCGCGCAGCGACCGGGCCGCCTGTTCGGCGTTTTCGCCCTTGATGTCCAGCACACCGATGGTGGCGCCTTCGGCGGCGAACCTTTCGCAGATGGCGCGTCCGATGCCTTGTGCACCACCTGTGACCAGGGCAACCTTGCCCTTCAAACGAGCTTGCATATGTGTCTCCGTTGTTCAAATAATTCTACCGGCCGGTTAGTAAAAAGGTATAGTGCAAAAAACTAAGGAGATACCCTATGCAAGACCAGGAACTGAGCCGCCAGGTGGCTGAACTGATGGACCGCGAAGCGATCCGTGAATGCATGAACCGCTACTGCCGGGGCATTGACCGCCAGGACGAGGCCGCCTTGCGCGGTGCCTACTGGCCCGACGCCACGGACTGCCACGGCCCCTACCAGGGCAGCGCCACCGGGTTCATCGATTGGGCGTTGAAGAAGCTTGCGGCGGACAGCGAGCGGTCGATCCACAACATCTCCAACATGTCGATCACGCTGGCCGGTACGCAGGCGGGTGTGGAAACCTATTTCCTGGCGCTGCAGCGCGACCGCGACCCGCAAGGTGTCGCCCGCGAGGTGTTCCTGGCCGGCCGCTACGTGGACCGCTTCGAAAAGCGGGGCAGCGAATGGCGCATTGCCGCGCGCACCGTGGTGTACGACTGGCTGCGTGATCTGGGGGCCCCGGGTGTCACCGAGGCAGAGCATTTCGGCGCGGTGCGCCAGCCGCTGGGCTCCCTGTACGGCAGCGATCCGGTCTATGCGCTGCTGGCGTCCTTGAAGCCCTGAACTCCCCTGACCTGGCCATGGCCCTCGCGCCAGCGACCGTCAAATCCGCTGCGCGCGCGCTGGCGCTGCTGGAGTACTTCCGCAGCGAACGCGCGCCGCGGTCGCTCAAGGCCATCGTCGAGGCGCTTGGCTATCCCCAGTCCAGCACGACGGCGCTGCTCAAGAGCCTGACGACGGAGGGCTACCTGAACTACGACCGCGTTCACCGCTTGTACTTCCCGACGCTGCGCGTGGTGGCGCTGGGCGACTGGATCGAGCCTGTGCTGATGGGTGGCAACGGCCAACTGCTCGAAGCCATGCGCGATGTGCACAACGCCACCGGAGAGACCGTCTCGCTGGGCCTGCTCAACGATGTCTACCTGCAGCATGTGCGCATCATCCAGTCGGTGCATGCGATGCGCTTCCATACCGAAGAAGGGACCATGCGACCGGCGGTCAGATCGTCCCTGGGCTGGTTGCTGTTGTCCACGCACACGGCCGAGCAAATAGAGCGCCTGGTGCGCCGCGCGAACATCGCGATCAACAAACCCGCAGAGCGCGTGGATGTGGACGCCATGGTCGCGCACATCCTGTCGATCAAGGGGCAATCGCAGATCTACGTGGAGGGCATGCCGTTTGCCGACGGCGCGACGATGTGCGCCCTGCTGCCGGTGGCCATCAATGGGCAGCCCGTGGTGCTGGGGCTCGGCGGCAGCCTGGAGCGCATGCGTGCCCATCAGAAGGCCTACGCAACGGCCTTGCGCCGTGCCGTGGCCTCCATGTCACCTTGCGGCAAGGCCCCTGGCTGAACTGCATGCAGGAGGCGGCAGGCGGTTGGCGCCGCCGGCCGCACTCTCCGTTTCGCCCGTCAGGCAGCGATGGCCTGGGCCTGCTTGTGCGCAGGCTCGATGTGGTGGCCGGCGTAGCCGTTGGCCGCGGCGGCCGCGCAGTGCTCGCGGTACATCTTGAAGCCGCCGATGAACTGGGTCAGGCCCTGGGGCTTGCCCTCCACGTTGGCGCCGACCCACCAGGTCTTGGCCTTGTTGATCAGCGAATGCCGTGCCAGCGTGTACACCAGCTCCATCCAGTTGTCTTCGGTCTTGCGGGTGGGCTCGATGCTGCCCATGCCGTTCTTGCGCAGGTAAAGGATGGCGTCGGCGATCCAGTCCACATCGTTCTCGCTCATGCGGATGATGTTGGCAAGTGCTGCGGGGCCGTTGGGGCCGGTGGTCATGAACAGGTTGGGAAAGCCTTCGAGCATGATGCCCAGATGCGAGCGGGGGCCGTTCTGCCATTTCTCCTGCACCGTGCGGCCGCCGCGCCCCACCACGTCAAAGGCCAGCAATGCGCCGGTCAGGCCGTCGTAGCCGGTGGCCAGGATCAGGATGTCGAGCTCCGTTTCTCCTGCCGCGGTGCGGATGCCCTTCTCGGTGGCTTCGAGAATGGGGTCCGTGATGCAGTCCATCAGGTGGACGTTCGGCAGGTTGTAGGTCTCGTAGTAGCCGGTGTCCAGGCAGGGGCGGCGCGCAAAGATCGGGTAACCCTGGGGCTTGAGCTTTTCTGCCGTGACCGGGTCGGTCACGACTTCGGCGATCTTGCCGCGCACGAAGTTGGCCACGTGCTCGTTGGCCTCCTCGTTGATCATCAGGTCGCCGAACGTGCCCAGCATGGCCAGGCCGCCCTGTTTCCAGGAGTCTTCCAGCAGGGCCTGGCGCTGGGCCGGGGTGACGGTGAAGAATGCCCGCGTGGACAAGGGGCGCGCGCCGCCGATCACGCTGTTGCGGGCCACCTCGCGGATACCCGCATAGTGGCGCTTGACCTCTGCCATGTACTCGGGTTCGATCGGTACGTTGCGCATGGGCATGGTGAAGCTGGGCGTGCGCTGGAATACGAAGAGCTCGCCCGCCTGGCGGCCCACTTCCTGCACGATCTGGATGCCCGTCGAGCCCGTGCCGATCACGCCCACACGCTTGCCCGTGAAGTCGACGGGTTCGTGCGGCCAGCGGGCGGCATGCAGCAGCCGGCCCTTGAAACGCTCCAGCCCGTCGATCTCCGGCTTCTTGGGAACCGACAGCGGCCCCGTCGCCATGATGCAGTAGGGAGCTTCCCAGGTGGCGCCGCTCTCGGTCGTCACCGTCCATACCTGGCGCGATTCATCCCATACCGCCTGATTGATGCGGGTGTTGAACTGGTAGTGGCGGCGCAGGTCGAGCCGCGTGGCCACGAAGTCGATGTAGCGCAGCAGCTCTGGCTGGGCCGCGTACTGCTCGGACCAGGTCCACTCCTGCTCGATCTCGGGCGAGAAGGAGTAGCTGTAGTCGATGCTGGGCAGGTCGACGCGCGCGCCCGGGTAGCGGTTCCAGTACCAGACACCGCCCACGTCGCCCCCGGCCTCGAAGGCCTGGAGCGAGAGCCCGAGCTGGTTGAACTTGTGGACGGCGTACATGCCCCCGAACCCGCCGCCGACGATGATCACGTCGACCTGCTGGGGTGCGGTGCTGTTGGTGGAATGCTGGGCGGGTGCTGCGGAAGTTGATGGCATGAATGTCTCCTGTGATCGTTCTTGAAGGGCGCAGTGTCCCCAGGCTGTGAAGGGCACCGAAACCTCTGGCAGTCATGATGCCAATTAACTGGCCGGCCGGCAAGTAGAACGGCAATGCCATGACGAACAATCACATGTGTGAATTTGGTGTGTTTGGGGGTGGACCTGCGAGGCACGCCCGGCGACATGACGGGCTGCGATGCGAAGCGGCTGTGCCCCTGGTCTCACGCCAGCAGGCTTTCGACTGGTGATTGCTGGTGTGGCAGGGGGCACGCAATGCCCTCGGGCCGACACGCCCGCGCCCCGTCACTGGCCCGAACGTGCATCGAGCCCACCTGTTGAACCACCTTCACAGCCGCTGCCGGTAGGCGGCGGGCGTCTCCCCGAAGTTGCGCTTGAACACGGTGATGAAAGCGCTGGCCGTGGCATAGCCCAGATCCAGCGCGATGCTGTTGACCGGCACATTGGCGGCCAGCATCTCCAGCGAGCGCATGAGCCGTGCGCGTTGGCGCCATGCCGAGAAGTTGAAACCCGTTTCCTCGACGAAGCGCCGGCTCAGCGTGCGCGCGCTGAGGGCCGCCCACCGGGCCCACGCTGGAAGGTCCCGCCCATCTGCCGGGTCGGCGATGAGCGCGCGGGCAATGCGCTGCAGGCGCGCGTCCCGGGGCAAGGGCAGGCCCAGGGGCTCGACCGGCAGCGTGCGGATCTCGTCCAGGATCACCCCGGCCACACGCAACTGGCCTGCATCCAGCGGGCCCTGAGGCCATTCGGCTGCGCGCAGCACCGCTTCGCGCAGCAGGCCCGAGGTGCGCAGCGTGCACGGCTTGGCGGGCAGCCCCTTGCAGGCGGCCGGCTCGACATACACGCTCCAGCCGTGGAAGGGGCCGTGCGACTGCGCCGCATGCAGGTGGTGCGGCGGCAGCCACACGGCATGGATGGCGGGTACGACCCACACCGCGTCCTCCACCTTGACGGAAATCAGCCCGCGCAGCGACCCGAAGAGCTGCCCGCGCGCGTGCTGGTGCGGCTCGGTCATGCGCTCGCCATCCTGCGTGCCGGCGAGGGCGATGACCATGGGGCCCTGCGGCGCATCGATGGTGGCGAGGGCGAGCTTCAAATCGTTCGAACCGTTCAGGTCAGGCATGCGGGATGGAGGCGTATCGAAATGGCGGATGAAAGCAATCAGTTGGCGATTTCAGTGTACATCTGCCATGTGAATGCATCTTATTCTTGTTTGCATCGCATCAACAGGAGTCAGGCCATGCGCGCACAGGATGTTCTTCCGGACCATGTCAACGAAGTGGAGGTGGGCGGTATCACCGTCCGCAAGGGCTCGGTGGGGTCCTTCCTCGCCAATGCGCGGGTGTTGCGGGACCCCACTGCATCCGCCGCGGCGCGCGCTGCCGCAGCGGGCGATATCCAGGCGTTGGCGCCTGCACTGCGCGCGCTGGGGCTGTTCGAGGTGCTGGAGGTCCGGGACCCGCACTTGCGGGCCCTGGTGGCGCCCCCTGCGGCCGGGCCGGGCAGGCCTGATGCTCCCGACCTCGACGCGCTGTACTCGCCGCCGTCCGAGATGATCCAGAAGGCAGTGCTCGACCGCCTCATCGGTTTTCATGAAAGCTACCTGAAGGCCGCGACGTTTTTCTGCCTGGCCACGGGCAGCGGCGAGGGGCTCGATGCCTCTGCGCGCGGCGGCCCGCCGGGCTTCGTGCACGTGCTGGATGCGCATACGGTGGCCTTTGCCGACTGGCCGGGCAACAACCGCATCGAATCGTTGCGCAACCTGGAGCGCGACGACCGCGTGGGCATGCTCTTCATCTTTCCGGGGCTGGAGGTGTTCCTGCGCATCAACGGCCACGGCAGGGTGTCCACCGCGCCGGAGCTGCTGGCCGAGTTGGCAGAACAGGGGCGCACACCCAAGGCCGCGACGGTGGTGGCCATCACCGAAGTGCTCATGCACTGCGGCAAGGCGGTGAACCGCGCCAGGCTGTGGGCCCCGGCGTCGCAGGTGGACCGCACTGCGCTGCCCACGGTGGGGCAGATGCTGGCAGAGCTGACGCGGCTGGGGGGTGCCACCGCACCGATCGGCGACGAGCAGGTGGGGCAGATCAACGCGCACTACGACCACGAGGTGCGGCATGCGCTTTACTGAAGACCGGGTGCCGGGCCTGCTGGAACGTGCGTTCGACAGGCTGCTGCTGCGCAGTGCACGGGTGGCTGCGGTGCAGAGGGTGTGCCGAAGCCACCTTGGCGTTGCAGGCCCTGGGCATTAACGCCGCCCTGCTGATGGAGCGCCGCGACGAGGCTGGCCGGAAACAAGCCGCCAGCGGACTGTGGTCGCAGGGCAGCGGGGATGGCACGCTGTTCGTGCTCACGGGGCGCGCGCAGTCGATCCAGCAGGCACGCCAGGCACTCAAGGGGCGCGGCGTGCCGGCATCGTGCATCGTGGCCAAGGCGTACTGGGCGCCCGGCAAGACCGGTATGGACTGAGCGCCCGTGGCCGGCGGCATGAGGTGCTGGCGCGCGATGCATGCCAGGGCGGGGGCTGGGTGCACCCCTCCCGACGTCCGCACGAGCATCAGCGCGCTTTATCCGATCGTCATCAGGCTCGCGTTGCCGCCCGCCGCCGCCGTGTTCACACTCAGCGCACGCTCGATCACCAGGCGCTCCAGCGGCACCTCGGTACTGCCCGGGGGCATGCCCGTGACGGCGACGATGGGGCCGGGGCGGCGGGCAAGCTGTTCACACACGCTGCGCAAAGCCTCGGGCGTGCCATGGTGCAGCACGGCAGCCAGGTCGGTGGTGCCGTCGGCCAATGCGTTGGACGCGATCGCGATGCGCGCCTGCAATTCGGCGGGCAGGGTGGTGCGCAGGGCGGTGTGGGCGTCGCTCCACACGGCCTTGCCGCCACTGGCCAGCACGGCGGCCAGTTGGGTCCACAGGTCTTCCTGCGCGGCAGCGATGCACAGCACGGTGGCACGCGGCAGCAGGCTGTAGACGTTGCGCTCGCCCGTGGGCCCGGGCAGGGTGCGCGCGGTGCCGGTTTGGGTCTCGGCGGCAAAGCGGCGGCAGGTGGCGGCCAGGGGGGCGTGCCCCGCCGCCTGCGCCCAGCGCTCCAGGGCGTGCAGGGGGCTCAGCAGTGTTTCGCGCGCGGCCATGTCTGGCGCGGCGATGCGGTCCGCGGCGGCGAATGTGTGCGCCAGTGCGGCGGCCGGGCGCTGGGCCAGCAGCCGCAGCAGGTACAGCGGGCCGCCAGCCTTGGGGCCTGTGCCCGACAGGCCTTCGCCGCCAAAGGGCTGCACGCCCACCACCGCGCCCACCATGTTGCGGTTGACGTACACATTGCCGGCGTGCGCGCGGTCCACCACGCGGGCGATGGTCTCGTCGATGCGGGTGTGCACGCCCTGGGTCAGGCCGTAGCCGGTGGCGTTGATCTGCTCGAGCAGCTGGTCCAGGTCCTTGCGTGCATAGCGCACCAGGTGCAGCACGGGGCCGAAGACCTCGCGCTGCAGCTCGCCGATGCTGTTCAGTTCGATGAGCGTGGGCGGCACGAAGGTGCCCTGTGCGGCCTCGGCTGCATCGCTGCGGCAGTGCTGGAACACGCGCTGGCCACGGCTCTTGAAGGCGTCGATGTGTTGGGTGATACCCGCCTGGGCCTCGGCGTCGATCACCGGGCCCACGTCCACCGCCAGCGCTGCGGGGTTGCCCATGCGCAGCTCGCCCATGGCGCCCTGCAGCATCTCGACCACGCGGTCGGCGGCGTCGTCTTGCACGCACAGCACGCGCAGTGCGGAGCAGCGCTGGCCCGCGCTGTCGAAGGCTGACGAGACCGCGTCGGTGACCACCTGCTCCACCAGGGCGGACGAGTCCACGATCATCGCGTTTTGCCCGCCCGTTTCGGCGATCAGCGGGATGGGGCGGCCGGCGGCATCCAAGCGGCCGGCGATGGTGCGCTGCAGGATGCGCGCGACCTCGGTGGAGCCGGTGAACATGACGCCCATGACGCGGGAGTCGCCGATCAGGCGTGCACCCACGGTCTCGCCCTGGCCGGGCAACAGTTGCACCGCACCGCGCGGCACCCCCGCCTGCCACAGCAGGCGCACGGCCTCGGCGGCGACGAGTGGCGTCTGCTCGGCGGGTTTGGCCAGCACGGGGTTGCCCGCGGCCAGCGCTGCGGCCACCTGGCCCATGAAGATGGCCAGCGGAAAGTTCCAGGGGCTGATGCAGGCCACGGGGCCCAGCGGGATGTGCGTGGCGTTGTCGAAGGTGCTCTCCACCTGCGCCGCGTAGTAGCGCAAGAAGTCCACCGCCTCGCGCACCTCGGCGATGGCGTTGCTGGCGCTTTTGCCGGCCTCGCGCATCAGCAGGCCCATCAGCGGCTGCAGGCGCTCTTCGAGCAGGCCGGCGGTGCGCTGCAGGGCGGCGGCGCGTTCGGCAGGGCCGGTGGCGGCCCAGGCCGGTGCGGCTTGCTGTGCGTTCTTCAGCGCCTGGTCCACGTTGTCGGCCGTGGCCTCCTGCACATGGCCGACCACGTCGCGCAGGTCGGCGGGGTTGCGCACGGGCGTGGCCGGGCCGGCGGGCACATCGGTGGCCAGCAGCGGGCCGGCAGTCCAGCCGTGCAGGGCGCTGGACTGCAGCGTGGCGGCGAGTTGCGCCAGTGTGGCATCGCTGGCGATGTCGAGCCCTTGCGAGTTGGTGCGGCCGCTGCCGTAGAGCGCCGCTGGCAGCGGAATGCGCGGGTGGGGCAGGCCGGCCGTGCCTTCGCGGGCGGCCGCTTCGTCCACCACCTGCACGGGGCTGCGCACCAGATCGGCCAGGGCGATGGTCTCGTCGGCAATGCGGTTCACGAAGGAGGTGTTGGCACCGTTCTCCAGCAGGCGGCGCACCAGGTAGGCCAGCAGCGTCTCGTGCGTGCCCACCGGGGCGTAGATGCGGCACGGCCGGCCCAGGCCGGCCTTTCCTGTTTCTCGGCCGAGCTTGCCCGCACTGACGGCGCCCACCACCTGCTCGTACAGCGGCTCGCCCATGCCGTGCAGGCACTGAAACTCATACTGCCCCGCGTAGTAGTTGCTGCCCGCCAGGTGGTAGATGGTGGCCAGGGTCTCGGCGTTGTGCGTGGCGAACTGCGGGTACACGGCCTCGGGTGCGGCCAGCAGCTTGCGCGCGCAGGCCACGTAGGAGACATCGGTGTGCACCTTGCGGGTGTAGACCGGGTAGTCGGCCAGGCCGTCGATCTGGGCGCGCTTGATCTCGCTGTCCCAGTAGGCGCCCTTGACCAGGCGCACCATGAGGCGGCGGCGTGCGCGGCGCGCCAGGTCGATCACGAAATCGATCACATACGGGCAGCGCTTTTGGTAGGCCTGGATCACGAAGCCGATGCCGTTCCAGCCTGCCAGGCTGGGCTCATGGCACAGGCGCTCCAGCAGATCGAGCGAGATTTCCAGGCGGTCGGCCTCTTCGGCGTCGATGTTGATGCCGATGTCGTAGCTCTTGGCCAACTCGGTCAGTCGCAGCACCAGGGGGTAGAGCTCGTCCATCACGCGGGCGAACTGCGCGCGGCTGTAGCGCGGGTGCAGGGCCGACAGCTTGATCGAGATGCCCGGGCCTTCATAAATGCCGCGCCCGGCCGATGCCTTGCCGATGGCGTGGATGGCCTGCTCGTACGAGGCGTAGTAGCGCTCGGCGTCGGCCGTGGTCAGGGCCGCCTCGCCCAGCATGTCGTAGGAGTAGCGAAAGCCTTCGGCCTCCATGCGGCGCGCGTTGGAAAGGGCCTCGGCAATGGTCTCGCCGGTGACGAACTGCTCGCCCATCATGCGCATGGCCATGTCCACGCCCTTGCGGATCAGGGGCTCGCCGCCCCGGCCGATGAGCCGGCCCAGCGATGCGCCCAGGCTGCCTTCGCTGTGCGTGGCCACCAGTTTGCCGGTGATGAGCAGGCCCCAGGTGGCCGCGTTGACGAAGAGCGAGGGGCTCTTGCCCAGGTGGGGCTCCCACTGGCCATTGCTGATCTTGTCGCGGATGAGCGCGTCGCGCGTGGCCGCATCCGGGATGCGCAGCAGCGCCTCGGCCAGGCACATCAGGGCCACGCCCTCCTGGGACGAGAGCGAGAACTCCTGCAGCAGCCCCTGCACGATGCCCGCGCGGCCGCTGGCGGCCTTGCGCTGGCGCAGGGCGCTGGCAATGCGCAGCGCCAGTTGCTGCGACGCCGCGGCCAAGTCCTGCGGCACGCGGGCCTGTGCCAGCAGCGGTGCCAGGGCCTCGGGCTCGGGCCGGCGGCAGGCGGCGGTGATGGCGGCGCGCAGCGGGTTGGCCAGCGGGGTGCGCGGGGCGAAGTCTGCAAAGGCGGCGGCGGTCGTTGTCATGGCGGGTTCTCGAAGAGAAATGTTCGGGCCCGACGGCTGTCAGACCCACTGAAACGGATCATCTCTGGAGTCGCGATGAATAAATGGTCGAAAATTGGTTTATTGACCGAATGAATCACTAGTGCCAATGACCAACGACACCGATCTGGACCGTATCGACCGCAGAATTTTGTCGATCCTGCAGGAAGACGGGCGCATTGCCAACCTCAAGCTGGCGGAGGCTGTAGCCCTATCGCCCACCGCGGTGCTGGCGCGTGTGCAGCGGCTCACGCGGGACGGCTTCATCCTGGGCTACGAGGCGCGGCTCAACCCGCTGCGGCTGGGCGCGGGCATGCTGGTGTTTGTGGAGGTGCTGCTCGACCGCACCACGCCCAACGTGTTCGACCAGTTCAAGGCCGCCGTGCAGGTGCACCCCGAGATCATGGAGTGCCACATGGTGGCGGGTGGCTTCGACTACCTGCTCAAGACCCGTTCGGCCGACATGAATGCGTACCGCGTGTTCGCCGGGGCCGTACTGTGGCAGCTGCCCGGCGTGCGCGAGACGCGCACCTACGCCGTGATGGAAGAGGTCAAGCACACCAACCACCTCTCTCTCCATCTGTCGTGAAGCGCTGCGGCACCACAGCCGCGCCGTTGGCCCGCAGCGGCTTTCACGCGACAGCGGCGTTGGCTGGGCGGGGCAAAGCCAGCATAATGACCGGTAAATACGTCTGACTCAGGAGAAGAAACATGAAGGTCCTTCCATACGCTGCCGCAGCCCTGGTGGCTGCATTCTTCAGCCAGTCGGCCATGGCGTCGTGCTACGTGGTGTACGGCCCCGACAAGGACATCGTGTACCGCGCTCCGGAGCCACCGATCGATTTGTCCCGCCAGATCCACGAGACCTTGCCGGTGGTGGCGCCCAACTCGACGCTGGTGTTCACGCCCGACAATCACAACTGCGATCTCACCATCAACAAGCTGCCGCTCGCCTCCGCCTCCGCCTCCATGCGCGGTGCGCCGGGCATGCGCGCTGCACGCGCCGACCGCAGCTGAGGTATTCCTGTCACGGCTCGGACAGGCGCAGTCCCGGGCCTGAGACAATCGGGGGATGAGCGAACCGAAAGAACTATCCCCCTCGTTTGAACCCGCCGCACAAGACGGCGCAGACCTGCCCGACGGCTGGCTGCAGGTGCAGTCCATGGACCTGGACGCCCAGGGCGTGGCCCGCAAGCCCGATGGCAAGGTCGTCTTCATCGACGGCGCCCTGCCATTCGAGCTGGTCACGGCCAACACCCACCGCAAGAAGAACAACTGGGAGCAGGCCAGCCTGACGGCGATCCACCGCGAGTCGTCGCAGCGCGTGCGCCCTGGCTGCCCGCACTTCGGCCTGCACGCCGGGGCCTGCGGCGGCTGCAAGATGCAGCACCTGCACGTGGGCGCGCAGGTGGCCGTCAAGCAGCGCGTGCTGGAAGACAACCTCTGGCACCTGGGCAAGGTCAAGGCCGAAACCGTCATGCGGCCGATCGAGGGGCCCGCCTGGGGCTACCGCTACCGCGCCCGCCTGTCCGTGCGCCATGTGATCAAGAAGGGCACGGTGCTGGTGGGCTTTCATGAGCGCAAGAGCCGCTACGTGGCGGACATGCAGACCTGCAGGATCCTGCCCCCGCACGTGGATGCGATGCTGATGCCGCTGCGTGCGCTGATCGCCGGAATGGACGCGCGCGACACCTGCCCGCAGATCGAGCTGGCCTGTGGCGACACGGTGACCGCCCTGGTGCTGCGGCACCTGGAGCCGCTGAGCGCCGACGACATCGCGCGGCTGCGTGCCTTTGCCGCCGAGCACGGCGTGCAATGGTGGCTGCAGCCCAAGGGCCCGGACACGGTGAAGCTGCTCGACGAGGGCGGCGAACAGCTGTCGTACGCGCTGCCGGACTTTGGCATCACCATGCCCTTCAAGCCCACCGACTTCACGCAGGTCAACCCGCACATCAACCGGGTGCTGGTCAGCCGGGCACTGCGCCTGCTGGATGTGCAGCCGCACGAGCGCGTCATCGACTGGTTCTGCGGCCTGGGCAACTTCACACTGCCCCTGGCCACGCAGGCGCGTGAGGTGCTGGGCATCGAGGGCAGCGAGGCGCTGGTCGCCCGTTCGCGCGAAAACTATGCATTGAATCAGGCCCTGCCGCGCGGCAGCAAAGCGCTGGCAGCTACTGATTTTGTAGCACGCAATCTGTTCGAGATGACGCCTGCGATGCTGGTGGCCGACGGCTCGGCCGACAAGTGGCTGGTGGACCCGCCGCGCGAGGGCGCATTCGCGCTGGCCAAGGCGCTGGCAGACATCGAGCAGGCGCGCATCGGTGCCGAGGATGCCGGCCCGCTGCCCGCGGGCGCCGAAAGCTGGACACCCCCCCAGCGCATCGTCTACGTGAGCTGCAACCCCGCCACGCTGGCGCGGGATGCGGGCCTGCTGGTGCACAAGGCCGGTTACAAATGCACGGCTGCGGGCATGGTCAACATGTTCCCGCACACGGCGCACGTCGAGAGCATGGCGGTGTTCGAGCGGGTGTGACCGCCTGAAGGATGTCAGAGGCAGGAGGAGGGCAGCCAGGCGCTGTCCTGGCCCTTCCCGCTGCCAGTCGCCAGGACGTCAGGCGCGTGCACGCCCGGGGGAGGGCGCCCTGTCAGCGCAGATCTCAACTCCTGCTGCGGCTCGCGGCAGGGTCGCGCGTCTCGGTCTCGGTGTCGATGTCGGCACTGCCCTTGCGCTCGGGCTTCTTCACCTCGCCCAGCACCGACGGCGCGCCTTCGATCTTGTTCTCGCGCATGTAGGCGTCCATGTCCTTCCAGCCGGCAAAGACGGATGCCTTGGCGGCCTTGGGGTTGAGCGTGTAGCAATCCTCCAGGCCGCGCAGCGCATGGCGGCAGGCGCCGCCGATGGCCTTGGCCTCGGCATCGCGCTGCGCAACGCGCGGATCAGGGCCCAGGCCAGGGATCTTGTCGCAACCGGCCAGCAGCAGCGCGAGGGCTGCCACGGCCAGCAGGCGCAGCGGGGTGGAGGGCAGGTTGCGATACATGTACTTGCATTATCGGCAGGACTGCGCCGCTATTGAGGCTTGACCTTGGTGCGGGCTCAACAAAAAGAAAAAGGCTCCCGAAGGAGCCTTGTGGCGCACGCTGTGATGCGGCGGTTGACACTGGCACGGTAGCAGGCCAGTGCACCCGTGGAACCGGCTTCGCCGGACCACCGGGTGCGCCCCTCCATGGGGAAAGCCGCGCAGCCGTTCAGGGGACGCTTACTCGCGCTCTCCACCCATGATGCCCAGCAGGGCGAGCAGGCTCTGGAACACGTTGAAAACGTCCAGGTACAGGGCCAGGGTCGCGCTGATGTAGTTGGTCTCGCCGCCGTCCAGGATCTGCTTGATGTCGTACAGCATGTAGGCGCTGAAGATGCCGATGGCCGCCATCGAGATCGCCATCATGCCCACGCTGGAGCCGACGAACACGTTGATGATGCCGCCCACCATGAGCACCATGGCGCCCACGAACAGCCACTTGCCCATGCCCGACAGGTCGCGCTTGATCACGCTGGCCAGGCTGGCCATCACGAAGAACACGCCGGCGGTGCCGGCAAAGGCCGTCATGATGAGGTCGGTACCGTTCTTGAAGCCCAGCACCATGCCGATCAGGCGCGACAGCATCAGGCCCATGAAGAACGTGAAGGCCAGCAGGACCGGCACGCCCGCTGCAGAACGCTTGGTCTTTTCGATCGCGAACATGAAGGCGAACGCGCCGCCCAGGAACACGATCAGGCCCACGCCACCGCGCAGCGACTGGGTGATGCCGGTGGCCACGCCGACCCAGGCGCCGAGCACCGTGGGGATCATGCTCAGCGCGAGCAGCCAGTAGGTATTGCGAAGAACCCGGTGGCGGTCTTCCTGCGAGATGCCATAGCCCGCAGAGTGGCCCAGGGTGGTGACATGGTCATTCATCTTGTGTCTCTCCTTGTTGGCCTGCACAGCGCAGACATTGCAAATTCTAGGTGGAGACGGTTTTTGGCCTTGCAATGACCGCACCCGCTTACCTACTTTTGGTAAGGGTACTTTCACCCTGCGTAGGGGTGAGCGGCCCTGGGGATGCCGCTATGCTTGATGGTTCATTGCTCCGGCGGGCCCCTGCGGTTCGTCCGGGCGACCTTTCTTCGACTCTTTCTTTTCCTCCACCCGGACACATCCATGAAGACCAAGCACGAACTCGAACTCGCCGACGTCAAGGCCATTGCCGCCGCTGCCGAAGCCGAAGCCCTGAAGAACCACTGGGCCGTGACCATCGCCATCGTGGACGACGGCGGCCACCTGCTGTGGCTGCAGCGCCTGGACGGCGCCGCCGCCGTGTCCTCGCACATCGCCCCCTCCAAGGCCCGCACGGCCGCCCTGGGCCGGCGCGAGAGCAAGGTGTATGAGGACATCGTCAACGGCGGCCGCACCGCGTTCCTGAGCGCGCCTGGCATCGACGGCCTGCTCGAAGGTGGCGTGCCTATCCTCAAGGACGGCCAGTGCCTGGGCGCGGTGGGCGTGAGCGGCGTGAAGTCCACCGAGGACGCGCAGGTCGCGCGTGCCGGCATCGCTGCACTGGGTCTTTGAGATTGCTATCAAATAGATAGCTTCTCGCGCTTGCCTATCAAGCGCTTGAGGGCGAAATCTATTGAAATGCACCGGGTGACGCTGTCGTCGCCCACAAAAAAACCGGCTCAAAGCCGGTTTTTTGTTGTGAGCGAAGAACCCTGGGGTACAAAAAAAGCCTGGCTACGCGGGGGTGAACCCGTTGGCTGGCAAAAACGACCCTTGCGAGCTTGTTGAAAGCCCGGGAGTCGCCCCACGATGAAACTGGGTGCCGCTGGCGGCGCTATGGGTGCAAAGACCGGTCAGGCGCGGGCTGCGGCGAGTGTTGGTGATGGCTGAAACTGCCGCCTTATTTGGTGAGGATCAGCTTGCCGAGCTTGGTGGCCTGCAGTCGGTACACCGACCCATTGTGGCTGATGGCCACGGCCTTCTGGCCCTGCAGCAGGGAGCTGCTGTCGACCGCAGCTGCGGTCAGTTCGGTGCGTTGGCTTGCTTGCCCGTCGGCGTGCGAGACCCCCTTGCTGGCAGAAGCGGGGCGCAGGATCGAAGCGGCGGTCAAAGTGGCTTGCATGGGTTTTTCCTGGTGCGTTTGATTGCGTTTTGCTAATGATAACGATTCGCAATTACAAGTCAAGCGACTGGAGTGTTTCTTTTTGTTCTTTTGCTTGCCGGGCAGAATCTGACCACAGCGGTCATTCAGATCAAGGATTCCGAACATGATGAAGATTGACGGTGCGTGCTACTGCGGTGCGATCGCCTACGAGGCCGAGGTGCAGCCGGGCACCATCACGGTCTGCCACTGCGATGATTGCCAGGGCCACTCAGGCTCTGCCTTCCGGGCCAACATCGCGGCTCCTGCGTCCAGCTTTCGGCTGACCCGGGGCGCGCCCCGCACCTACATCAAGACTGCCGCCAGCGGCAACCAGCGCGCTCTGGCGTTCTGCGAGGTGTGCGGCAGCTCGCTCTATGCCTGCGCTGTGAGCGATCCCGCCACTTATTCACTGCGGATCGGCACGATCGAACAACGGCACGAGCTCGGCTCGCCGCAGCGGCAGATCTGGACATGTAGGCGACATGGCTGGGTGGGGTTGCCGGAGGGCACGGCGTCGTTTGAGGAGCAGCCGTAACTGCGAGCGATAGCGGACTTCGAGGGGTCGTTCCGGGCCCGGAGCGCATGTTCCCTGGCTGGGTGGTGTAGGCCTGACTACAGGCGAGCAGCAAACCGCGACGATTCCTGGCTCAACCCCATGTTTTCCGCCGCTAGCCGCAGTTCCGTCCAAAAAACCGGAGGCGAATGACAGAGTTCGCCAAGGGACTCTGCTTCATGAAGAGCCAAGCCGAGTTCGTTGTGACTTAGGAACTCATCCATCTGACGAAGAATTTCCACTGCTCCGCTGGGGAGTGGAGACGGAAGGTAGTTCTTGCTTGCAATCAGATGGCCGGAAGTGATTGCCCACGAAGACGGTAAATCCTGGGTCACCATTTTTATCGACCTCCATTCGCTATGCCTGCTTCTTGCCGGGGGCCGTTATCGTATCAATAGCCGAATCCAGCCAAAGAGACGACGGAATCCCGGAAAGCTCCGCCAAGGCGATGCTGAATATGTTCGCCTGTTTGATTTTTTCTGGGTGGCTGAGCGATGGATGCTTGATTGAAGCCTGTAGCGGATGAGCCCCCATCGAAGAAAGCCAAAAGCAAAAGCGAAAACCCAAAAACAAACCCGGCGCACCCTCTGCAGGCAAAGCGTGCAGCGGGCGGGCCGGGTGGCAGGGGCAGGTCTAAGGGCTGACTCGCAGCCCCGCATCAAGGCGCCGGGTCCGTCACGAACCCGATCTTGCGCACGCCCGCCCGCTGTGCCGCCGCCATGGCCTGGGCCACGCGTTCGTAGCGCACTTCCTTGTCGCCGCGGATGTGCAGGTCGGGCTGGGGCTGCTTGGCGGCCTCGGCCTGCAGGCGGGGGAAGAGTTCTTCTTCCGTGACCTGCGTTTCGTTCCAGAAGTACTTGCCGTCAGCCGACACCGACAGGCGCACGGTTTCGGGCTTGACGTCCTCGGGCTGGTTGGTGGCGCGGGGCAGGTCCACGTTGACCGAGTGCTTCATCACCGGCACGGTGATGATGAAGATGATGAGCAGCACCAGCATGACGTCCACCAGGGGCGTCATGTTGATTTCGTTCATCACGTCATCGGCATCGTCTTGGGTTCCGAAGGCCATGGCTTACGCGCCTTTCTTGAGGGGCAGGACCTTGGCCTGTTCGCCGCCGGCGTTCACGCGGGCACCGGTCACGAAGTAGGCGTGCAGGTCGTGGGCAAAGCTGTTGAGGCCGCCCAGGATGGACTTGTTGCCGCGCACCAGGGCGTTGTAGCCCAGCACGGCAGGGATGGCCACGGCCAGGCCCAGGGCCGTCATGATCAGTGCTTCGCCGATGGGGCCGGCCACCTTGTCGATCGTGGACTGGCCCGACGTGCCGATGGCCACCAGCGCGTGGTAGATGCCCCAGACGGTGCCGAACAGGCCGATGAACGGGGCGGTGGAGCCGACCGAGGCCAGGATGGCCAGGCCCGACTGCAGGCGTGCGGTGAACTCGTCGATGCAGTTGCGCAGGCAGCGCGTGACCCAGTCGCTCACGTCCAGGCTGTCGTGCAGGTGGGCCTTGGTGTTGCGGTGGTGGGCGGTGGCTTCGCGGCCTTCCAGGGCCAGGTGGCGGAAGGGGTTGGTGTTGTCGCTGCCCAGCTTGGTCAGGCCTGCGGCGAAGTCCTCGCTGTGCCAGAAGTCCTGCGCAGCGCGGGTGTGCTTCTTGAACTTGATGATGTCCAGGGCCTTGATGAAGATGACGATCCACGAGGCCAGCGACATGGCCAGCAGGATGATGGCGACCGCGCGGGTGACGAAGTCACCCTGGATCCATACGTTGGCGATGCCGAATTGCGATTCCATGAAAAACTCCCTGAAGCTGATCTAAAGCGTTGATTGACCGATTGACTGATTATTCGAGCACGAAGTTGACAGGGACCAGGTTCCACATGGTCGTGGGCACGCCGTCGCGTTTGCCGGGCACGAAGCGCCAGCGCATGACGGCCTCCTGGGCCTGCTTGTCCAGCCGGTCGAAACCGCTGGACTTGTTGATTTCCACCTGCTGCGGCGTGCCGTCGGTGCCGATCAGCACGCGCAGCACGACCTTGCCCTGCTCGCCCATGCGCTTGCTGATGGCGGGGTAGCTGGGCTTGGGGTTGTTCAGGTAGGCCGCGTCGCTCGACGGCAGCTCGATCTTGGGCGGGGCCGGCGGCGCTGGCGGGGCGGGCGGCGCCGGGGGGGCTACCGGGGCTTCGATGGGCGGGGCGGGCGGCTGGGGCGTGGTGATGCCGACAGGCGCGTTGGGCGCCGGCGTGGGGTCCGGGATGGCCACGGGCATGGGCGCCGGGCGCGGTGCCACCTTGGGGGCGGGGCGCGGCGGTGGCGGCGGGGCCGGCGGCGGCGGGGTGACCTTCGGGGGAGCCGGCGGCGCGATGAATTCGCTCAGCAGCTCTGCCGGCACGATGACTTCGGCCGCGCGGCGCAGCAGACCCGATTGCAGGGCCCAGATGCCCGCAACGTGCAGTGCAATGACGGAGCCCACGATCACGGTGTTGCGGCTGACACCCCCGGGAGGAGCGAAACGATCAGGGTGAGACATAAAAATGATAGCTGCTAGCGCTTGTGTACCAAGCGCTAGAGCTCTAAAAGACCTTTGTTATTTGCGAAAGATCCACCAGGCCGAGCCTGCGACGAGGATCAGACTGCCAGCGAGCGTTGAGAGGAGTTCCATGACTTGCTTTCCAAAATGGAGCTGGCAAGCTGGATCGTTTGCGGCGCTGCATCGTTGTGCAGTGCGGCCACCGGGTTCGACGCACTGCACTGCGCGACCACATCGCGGGCGCAGCTTTCGCAGCATCCGCATTGGGTGGCGACGCCCAGCTCGAACTGGATCTCGTCAAAGCTCATTCCGGCACGTGCGTGGCGGGCGATCTCACGGTCCGATATCCGGCGGCAAACACAGACGATCATGGCGGCAGGCAGTGTGGCTGGCTGTTGAAGGTGTCGCTATTATAAATAAGAATCTATCGCATTTGCAATAAACCATTTCTGCCAAGAGGGAGAAACCGGCGCAAAGGCGCGTCAATCGGGGCTGTCTGCCGTCAGCAAGGCCGGCGTGGCGTCCGCCAGCGTGGCGCAACCGGTCAGGGCCATGGCGATCTCCAGCTCGTCGCGCAGCAGCCGCAGCACGTGGGCGACGCCGGTGGCCCCTGCGTTGGCCAGCCCCCAGACGGCCGGGCGCCCCACCAGCACCGCGGACGCCCCCAGCGCCATCGCCTTGAGCACGTCGGTGCCGCGCCGGATGCCGCCATCGACCAGCACCGGCACGGCGCCGCCCACGGCCTGCACCACGCGCGGCAGGGCGGTGGCCGTGGCCGGGGCGGTGTCCAGTGTGCGGCCGCCGTGGTTGGACACGATGACGCCCGCAACGCCGGCCGCCACGGCCTGGCGCGCATCGGACGGGTGCAGCACGCCTTTGAGCAGCACGGGCAGGCGGGTGATGGACTGCAGCCACGCCACGTCGTCCCACGTGGGGGCGTGGTGCAGCAGTCCGTCGAACAGCGCGCTCTGGTCGGCGCCGAGGGCGGGGGCGGGCGGCGCCTGCATGCCCGCCAGGTTGACGGGCGCGATGCCCGGCGGCAGGCGAAAGCCCGCCCGGCGCTCCCGGTCGCGGGCGCCGCTCGTGGGCGCGTCCACCGTGAGCACCAGGGCTTCGTACCCCGCGGCCTCGGCGCGCTGGACCAGGGCGCGTGTGAAGCCGCGGTCCGGCTGCAGGTACAGCTGAAACCACAGCGGGCCGCGGCCGGGGTCGGGCAGCACCGCCTGGGCGATGGCCTCCAGCGGCATGCTCGCCTGGGTGCTCAGCACCACGCCGGCGCCCAGTGCCGCGGCCGCATAGGCCATCGCCACTTCGCCGTCGGCATGGGCCAGGCGCTGAAAGGCCACGGGTGCCAGCAGGATGGGGTGCGCCAGCGTGCTGCCCAGCAGCTCAACGCGGGTGTGCCCGCCAGCCAGCGGCCGCAGCACGCGGGGCCACAGGGGCAGGGCGTCCCACGCGCTGCGGTTGCTGCGCAGGCTGATCTCGTCGGCCGCGCCGCCGCTGAAGTAGGCCCAGGCGTTGTCGTCCAGGTGTTGCCGGGCCTGCTGCTCATGGTCGGCCAGGCTGGCGAGGCCGGGAGGGAGCTGTTGGCGTGCTGGGACGTGGGTCATGGCAATGAAAAAAGCACCTGCCGCGCATTCAGCAAGCGCGAGGCGCTATCAATAAATGAGCAAATTGGTTGGCATGGCCGCCGGGCGCTGGATGTGGGGCAAGACCTGGGGCCAGGCCTGCGGCTGTAGCGGGTCTGCCAGGCGCCTGTCACACGTCGGCCCACATGCGCAGCAGGTTGTGGTACGTGCCCGACAGGGCGATGACCGACGGGTCGGTCTCGCCCACGCTCTGGCGCAGGCGCAGCAGGGCCATGTCCATGTCGAACAAGAGCTGGCGCTGCTCCAGCCCGCGCACCATGCTCTCGACCCAGAAAAAGCTGCTGATGCGGTGGCCGCGGGTGACCGGCGACACCTGGTGCACGGTGCTGCTGGGGTACAGGATCATGTCGCCGGCCGGCAGCTTGATGCGCTTGTCGCCCCAGGCTTCGGTGGCGACCAGTTCGCCGCCGTCGTATTCGTCCGGCGGCGTGAGGAACAGCGTGCACGACAGGTCGCTGCGCACCCAGGCGTTGTCTGCCTTGGAGTGCATGACGGCGCTGTCCACATGGCGACCATAGAAGTTGGCGCCGTCGCCGTAGCGGTTGAACAGCGGGTTGTAGATGCGCCGGGGCAGGGCGGCCGAAAAAAAGAGCGCGTTGCGGGCCAGCGCGGCCTTGACGATGCCCTGCAGTTGGGCCGACAGCTCGCTGCCCTGGGCGAGCTGCTGGTTGTTCTTCTGGTGCACGGCCTGGCTGCCTGCGCTGCGGGCGCCGTCCACCCAGGGGGTGTCGGCCGCCCAGAGCGTTTGCCGGAACAGGGCCACCTCGTCGGCCGTCAGTACGTCTTTGATGTGCAGGAACATGGGGTCCGATTGTGACTCCGCCCCAATGAAGGGGCGGAGTCGTTTCGTCAGAACATCAACGCATCAACGCATCAACGCATCAACGCATCAACGCATCAACGCATCAACGCATCAACGTCGACATGTCGATGCATCAGCACATCGAAGGTCAGAAGCGCGTCTTCAGCGACACCTGCACGGAACGTGCCGTGCCCGGCGTGTAGAAGCCGCGGTACAGGCCGTCCGCATAGGTGCGGTCGAACAGGTTGTTGACGTTGAGCTTGAGCGTCGTCTTGTCGTCGAACGCGTACTCGACCATGGCGTCCATCACCGCGAAGCCGCTGGCGTACACGGCACGCGAGCCTTCGGGGTTTTGCTTGCCGCGGTAGGTCACGCCCGCGCCCACGCGGATCTTGGAGGTGACGGCGTAGGTCGTCCATACGCTGCCGCTGTGCTTGGGCGTGAGGCCGGGGCGGTCGCCCTGCGCCTGGGCGCCACCGCCGTTGGCGGGCACCACCACATTGCTGTGGTCGATCTTGGCCGAGGGGATCCAGGTGTGGTTGGCGAACAGTTCCCACTGGGGCGTCAGGCGGCCGGCCAGGTTGAATTCCATGCCGGTGGCGTGGCGCTTGCCGGACAGCAGCTCTTGCTGGGCTGCGGTGTCGGGGTCGGTGTTGCGCTCGTTGTACTTCTGGCTGTAGAAGGCGGCCACACCCAGCAGGGCACGGCGCTCGAACAGCTCGAACTTGCTGCCGATCTCGAAGTTGCGGCTCTTTTCGGGGTCGGTGTTGGCCGTGCGCGCCGTGGTCGTGCCGGGGTTGCCGAACTGGTAGGTGTCGCCCGAGGTGTTGTACGAAGTGCCGTACGACACGTAGTACGAGGTCAGCTCGGTGGGCTGGAACAGCAGGCCCACGCGGGGGCTGACCAGGCTGTCGGAGCGGGAGTTGCTCAGCGCGCCGGTGGCGTTCTTGTACGAAGCCTTGAAGTTGTCGTAGCGCAGGCCGCCCACCAGCTTCAGGGTGTCGTTGATCGCGACGGTGTCCTGGAAGTACAGGCCCAGGTTGCGCGAGGTGAAGGTGTTCCACTGCACCGGTGCGCGGCCGTCGGCCACCCAGGCGCCGTCATTGGGCGAGCCCACGGTGGTGTTGGGGCGCGGCGTGGTGTTGGCGTAGTTCTGGTTGCGCTTGGCATCGTCGTCGTAGTAGTCGACGCCGGCCAGCACCGTGTGCTTGCGGCCGCCCCAGTTGAAGGTGTTGTTGTAGTCGCTTTGCACCTGCAGGACATCGCTCTCGCCCAGGCGGCCCTTGGAGCCACGGGTCAGCACGGTGTTGCCGTTGATCTGGCCCAGCGTGATGTTGCCGTTCTGAAAGCCGATGGTGCTGGCCAGCAGGTCGCGCTCGTACTGGCCGTAGCGCAGGCGGGTGGTCAGCTCGCCGTTGTCGTCGAAACGGTGGATGTGGCCCAGCGTGACGTACTGCGACGAGGTGTTGTTGTGGTCGCTGGCCAGGCCGTAGTAGTTGCGGGCTTCGAGCGGCGTGTTGATCTTGCCGTCGACCACGCGCCAGGGGTGGTTGTAGAGCGGGCGGCCCTTGGATTCGAGGTAGTACAGCCCGATCGAGAACTCGTCGCGCGTGCCGATGCCCCAGGCGAAGGTGGGCGCAATGCCGCGCTTGTCCTGCTTGGCGCCGTAGTTGTCGTACTCCTGCACCATGGCGTTCAGGCGGAAGGCCGCGTTCTCGCCGGTCTTCCAGTTGAAGTCGCCCGTGGCGCGGTGGAACTGGCCGGTGCCGAAGGTGTAGCTGGCTTCGTGCTGGTCGATCAGCAGCGGGTACTTGTTGACCTGGTTGACGATGCCGCCGGTCGAGCCCTTGCCGAACAGCATGGAGGCCGAGCCCTTGAGCACTTCGATGCGGTCGTTGTTGAACGTGTCGCGCTCGATCAGCGGAGCGTCCTTCATGCCGTCCACATAGATGTCACCGGCCAGGCCCAGCGAGAAGCCGCGCATGCGCACGTCTTCTTCGCCCGTTTCGCCCGACTGGAAGGTCACGCCCGCCGTGGTGCGCAGCACCTCGCGGAAGTCGTCCTGGTTGCGGTCGTTCATCAGCTTTTCGGTGAACACCGTCACGGACTGGGGGATGTCCTTGATGTCCTGGTTGCCCTTGCCGACGGTGGTCTTCTTGAGCAGCAGGGTGTCCTTGCCTTGCACTTCGGCCGCTTCCTGCACCGTCACGGTGGACATCGTGGCTTCCGGTGTGCCGGACTGGGCCATGGCGCCCATGGAGGCGGCCAGCATCAGGGCGCCCAGGGGCAGCAGCGCCAAATCGGAAGATGCGCCGGCGGGGGTGGAAACAGGGGATGCGGTTTGACGCAGCGCGGTGCTGCGGCGCTGAGCGCGTGATTTAGCCAAGATGGACTCCGTCGATGGGGGATGTGCGGTCGGCGCCCGATGTGCGCCGCAAACGAGTCGGATGCAATGACGCTTGTGAGAAAAACTTCACAAAGTCATGCTTCGTCGTGCATCTTTATGTTACATCGAATGAGGGTCATTCTCATTTGCATTGACGTCTGCACGCCACACTTTGGCGGGGTCCCAACGAAAAAAAGCCGGCAGGGCCGGCTTTTTCTCAGGGCGCGGAGCGCTTCTTACTTGACGTGCTTGCCGATCAGGCCAGCCAGTTCGAACATCGACACCTGGGGCTTGCCGAACAGCTCCTTGAGCTTGGCGTCGGCGTTGATGTTGCGCTTGTTGGTGGCGTCCTGCAGGTTGTTGGCCTTGATGTAGACCCACAGCTTGCTGATGATCTCCGTGCGTGGCAGCGGTGCCGAGCCGACCACGGCAGCCAGCGCGGGGCTGGGCGTGAGGGCCTTCATGAAGGCTGCGTTGGGCGTGCGCTTCTTGGCGGGGGCGGCGGTCTTGGTGGCGGGAGCCTTCTTGGCCGCAGGGGCTGTTTTTGCCGGAGCTTTTTTTGCAGTTGCCATGTTGGGTTTTCCTAGTTGGACGTCAATCTTCACCAGCGAAAGCAAGGCTGTCCCACTGGCAGGCCGATGCTACTGGGAAAAAAACGCGTTTCCAAGGGAGAAACCGCTTTTTTTGCCTCGATTTGTAGCTGTGGTGCCCTCTGGCGGCTGGAAAGTCGGTGCTTTGGCCCGCCTTTCCTGGTCCTGCAGGGTGTGCAGCGCGCATTTTGGGCGGCCCGCGGCTGACATTTCGGGTGGCGTCGGGTGCGCTTGGAAGCGCATTCTTTGGCCACCCGCGAGCCCCGCCCAGCGTTGGCTGCGCAACAATGGCCATCCGTGCGCAGGCCAGGCCGCCGCGCTGCCGGCGGCAGGCTTCCAGCCAGCGCCCAACCCCGTCTCAACCCCTTCAACGACATGAAAGGTCTCTGCCCATGACGACAGCTTCTGCCGCCGCCTTCAGCACCTGCGATTTCTGCGACGTCCACAAAGCCGACACCAGCGGCGCCTTTCGGGTGCTCCCGCCTGCGTTCCAGGCCTTCGGCGGCGTGGCGCATTTCAGCGGGCCGGTGAGCACCGTCAAATGCCACGAGGACAACACCCAGGTCAAGGCCGCTGTCGAATCGCCGGGCGAAGGGCGGGTGCTGGTGGTCGACGGCGGCGGCTCGCTGCGCCGCGCGCTGGTGGGCGGCAACCTGGCGGCGGCTGCGGCGCGCAACGGCTGGGCCGGGCTGGTGGTGGACGGCTGCGTGCGCGATGTCGCCGAGCTGAACGCAGCGGCCGTGGGCATCCGCGCGCTGGTGCTCATCCCGCTGCCCACCGAGCGGCGCGGGGAAGGCCAGCGTGACGTGCCGGTGCAGGTGCAGGGCGTGTGGGTGCGCCCGGGCGACTGGCTGTATGCCGACGCCGACGGCATCGTCGTCAGCGCCACGGCCCTGCACGCCTGACCCCCTTACCGGCTGGCCGACCGACCCGCCGACCTCCTGGCCGCGTCAGCCGCGGCGGCCCAGCCGCAAGGCCGCCCGCGAGGGCAGGGTGGCCAGCAGCACGCTGGCGAGCGCAATCACAAACGCCACCAGTTGCAGGCCTGTGAGCGATTCGCCCAGCGCCAGCACGCCCACCAGGGCGGCGCTGACCGGCAGCAGCACCGAAAACACCCCGCCTTGTGCGGCGGGCACGGCCTTGAGACCGGTCATCCACAGCCACACCGTCCACATGCACGCGGCCAGCGCATAGAACACCAGCAGCGCCCAGGTGCCCCAGCCGACGGCCCCGAAGTCAAAGCCCAGCGCCACGTACAGGCCTGCCGGTGTGGTCAGCACAAAGCCCCACAGGTTGATGAGCGAGGTGATGCGCTTGGGCCCCAGGCTGCCCGTGAGCTTCTTGCCGATGACGGTGTATGCGGCCTCGCACAGTACCGCGCCCACCAGCAGCAACTGGCCCAGCCACACCAGGTTGTGGCTGTTATTGCCGTCTACCGCTTGCCCAGCGTGCGCTGCCAGCTCTGGTTTTGATAGCGCGAACAGCGCAATACCGAACACCGCACACACCACCGCCGCCCAGGTGCGCGGCGCCACGCGCTCTTTCAGGAAGGCCCAGCCCATCACGGCCACCGCGGCCGGAATGGCCGCCAGCGTCACGCCGGCAGAGATCGCATCGGTCAGGGTCACCCCGTACAGCATGCAGATGGTGAACATGAAGTTGCCCAGAAACGATTCCAGGAACAACAGGCGCTTGGTTTGCGGGGTGAGCGGAGGCTCGTTGGCCGGCTTGCGCAGCCAGTGCACCATGGCAACGCCGCCGATGCCGAACCGCATCCAGGCCAGCAGAAACACCGGCAGCACCGCGGCCAGCGGTTTGGACAGCGCCACATAGCTGCCCACCAGCGCCATGCTCAGGGCCAGGCACAGGTAGGCAAAGGGGCGGCTGGGAGTGGTCACTAAACTGCGGGCTGTTCAACAAAAAAAGAGTGCGCATCATGCCCGACGAAACCAGCCCCCTGCCGCCGTCCCGCTGGGTTTTTGTATACGGCACCCTGCGCCAGGGTTGCAGCAACGACATCACCCGCCTGGAGCCGCCGCCCCTGTTCGTGGGGCGCGGACGCATCGCCGGCGTTCTGTACCACCTGGGCGCGTATCCGGGTGTCACGCTCGGCGGGGCGGAATGGGTGTACGGTGAGGTCTACGCCATCGAACCCGCGCTGGAAGACGTGCTGGACGAGATCGAGTCGCTGGGCGAGAACCCCACCGACGAGTACATCAAGCGCGAGATCGAGGTCGAAGTCAACGGCCAGCCGCTGCCCTGCCTGGTGTACGAGATCAACCCCCGCTACGTGCTGTCGGCCGCGCGCATCCCGCAAGGGGATTGGGTGAAGTTCTTGTGACCGCCTGGGAGTGCACAGGGCACGGCAGGGGTTCAGCGCAGGGTGATGCGACGGCAGACACACGGCATCCCTACGATCAGTCGATCCGGGTCATGCAATTTTGCGATACGGAATTTTGATTCCACATGGCAAAATGCGATAGATGTTGCATTGCCGCAATTTTTCTCGATATGAGAAATCAATTTCTGTATTGAGAAATTGCGTGTTTAAGCTGTTGTTTTGCAAGGAAAAAATTTATCTCTTGTATAAGACATAAGAGCTTGCTCAAGTCTTATAGAAGACTTAAAGTTGTCTCCAAGGGCGGCACCAGCAGCCCGGCGTTTTCAACCAACCTCCTGGAGTGATCCCATGCCCCAATCCCTCAACGAACAACTGAGCCGCGAACAGCAAATTGCCGCCCTGGAAAAAGACTGGGCCCAGAATCCCCGCTGGAAGGGCGTCAAGCGCGGCTACTCCGCCGCCGACGTGGTGCGCCTGCGCGGCTCGCTGCCCATCGAGCACACGCTGGCCAAGCGCGGCGCTGAAAAGCTGTGGGACAAGATCAACGGCGGCGCCAAGAAGGGCTACGTGAACGCGTTCGGCGCCATCTCCGCCGGCCAGGCCATGCAGCAAGCCAAGGCAGGCCTCGAAGCCGTGTACCTGTCGGGCTGGCAAGTGGCCGCCGACGGCAACACGTCCGAGACTATGTACCCCGACCAGTCGCTGTACGCCTACGACTCGGTGCCGACCATGGTCCGCCGCATCAACAACACCTTCAAGCGCGCTGACGAAATCCAGTGGGGCCGCGGCATCAACCCCGGCGACAAGGAATTCATCGACTACTTCCTGCCCATCGTGGCCGACGCGGAAGCCGGCTTCGGCGGCGTGCTGAACGCCTTCGAACTCATGAAGAACATGATCCAGTCGGGCGCTGCAGGCGTTCACTTCGAAGACCAGCTCGCCGCTGTCAAGAAGTGCGGCCACATGGGCGGCAAGGTGCTGGTGCCCACGCAGGAAGCCTGCGAAAAGCTGATCTCCGCCCGCTTTGCCGCTGACGTGATGGGCGTGTCCACCATCGTGCTGGCCCGCACCGATGCAGAAGCCGCCAACCTGATCACGTCCGACCACGACGCCAACGACAAGCCCTTCCTGACCGGCGAGCGCACCCAAGAAGGCTTCTACCGCGTGAAGAACGGCCTGGAGCAAGCCATCAGCCGCGGCGTGGCCTACGCCCCCTACGCCGACCTGGTGTGGTGCGAAACCGGCGTGCCGGACATCGGCTTTGCCCGCGAATTCGCCCAGGCCGTGCACGCCGCCTGCCCCGGCAAGCTGCTGTCGTACAACTGCTCGCCATCGTTCAACTGGAAGAAGAACCTCAACGACAGCCAGATCGCGTCCTTCCAGGAAGACCTGTCGGCCCTGGGCTACAAGTACCAGTTCATCACGCTGGCCGGCATCCACATCAACTGGTTCAACACCTTCCAGTTCGCCCATGCATACGCCAACGGCGAAGGCATGAAGCACTACGTGAACATGGTGCAAGAGCCTGAGTTTGCTGCACGCGACAAGGGCTACACCTTCGTGTCGCACCAGCAGGAAGTGGGCGCAGGTTACTTCGATGACGTGACCACGGTGATCCAGGGCGGTTCGTCCAGTGTGAAGGCCCTGACGGGTTCGACCGAGGAAGAGCAGTTCCACTGAGATGGCTTATTCCCCGGTCAATCGGCGGGGCTCATGCTTCACGCATTGAGGTTCTAGCGCGGCTCTGACCCGCTCTACAACGATAGCTTTAAAAGCCCTTGGTTCTATTGAGCCAGGGGCTTTTGCTTTTGAACCGCGCCTTTAACGCTCCGCTAGATCGGTGGGCTGACCCTGCAACGAGGTGACTACGTAGCTTCTTGGGCAACATCTTGTTGCGTTTCATGGAAATGTTGGGCAGAGTCCAGAGACTAGAGTGCTTTGTGTTTCAGGCTAACTAACAAGGGACCATACATGGCTGGTGGGGAAAGAAGTGCCATTGCGAAGATGGCAGAGCGGGTCTCAGATGACTTATTTGATTGGTTTAAATGGAAGAGAATTCCGGTTCGTGATCAAAATTTTGATTGCATCAAACCAGTTCACGCTCCCAAAAAAAATTCTAATCATAATCATCCGGTTGATGTGGTATTCACGTATCACGATTCATATTTAAACAAGAATATATATTTAAATACGGATCTGAAAAGCTATGCTGCTGGGAGTATTGATTCGTCAAATATCGTTTCTGCTCTGAAATCTTTGGCGCAGACAATTGATTGTGCACACGTTTCAGAAGAATGGCAGTCTCGATATGTTTTGGAGGAGCATTCTTACGAAGTAAGAGGCTTACTGTTTGTTTATAATCACGATGCTGATTATGATAAGAATTTTTATGACGTATTGTATGCGCCCGTAAAAGGGCGAGGTAAAGGTGAGCCTAAAGCCGTCCGATTGGATACATTGCCGATTCAAGATGGACAGTGCCTTCATGTGGCTGAACCATCGCTAATAAGCTATTTGACCTCAGTGATCGCAGATGCGAACAGTTTGCACGCCGCAGGGACTTTTCCAGAGAAGCAGTATGAGTTTTTCTATCCTGACATGAAGCTTCACAAGACCAGCGGTGAGCGGTTTAGTCGTGCTGCGACAATAGAAATGCTGTCTGGTCCATATCTTATTATTAGGCATGATACGGTGAAAAAATATAATGAAAGCACCGGTAAATTGGAGGAAAGGTTTGGGGAAGGGTATGTAATTTACTACAATCGCAGCGGCGGGAGCGCTGAAGAGTTTGCATATTTTTTTGATATTTTGTCTGGATTTCAGATAGTCGATGGCACTCATAGTTTGAGGGTGAGACTTGTTCACAAGTCACCCGCATCAGATGCTCGAAGTAATTTCTCTCGAGGCATCGATCTCTATTGTCGTGACTGGGGGTTGGATCGCTACAGGCGTGAACGGTTTGGCCAAATAGAATTTGAAATAGTTTCACTGACCCGTTACTCTTTTTCTCGAACTGAAATAGGCTGGGATAGGTAATGAGGATTGGTACAATTTATAGCGCGAGTGACAAATCTCTTTTTGATGCGCTAAATCAAAAGAATGTTACTAATTCTGAGCTGAGGCAGCTTTTTTTGACTCGTGGTATTTTGGTTTCGCCGGACACGAGTCGAAAGGCCTTGGCCAGGCATTTTGCTCGATTGTTTCATGATTATCATGATTATCAGGCGTTGGCAAGACTTTTTGGGAGTGGATTGAGTCGGGAGAAAACTTCGACAATCCGTGTGGCTACTAATGCCTCTCTAAAAGAATTCGAGTCTGGGATTTTCGAGTTAAAGAGTGATCTTGAAAGTGCTGGTGCACTGGTGAAGGTTTTTCGAGGTCAGGGTAGTCGTCTGGATGTCGAGGTTCGTTATACAAAGGTTCAATTCAATAAAAGTGAATTTCGCCAAGTGACGAATCGAGTTGCTATGATTTCTTTTCGCTCTGAAGACGGCGGTATAGTTATTGACTCGCCGTATAGTGATGAGGCTCGCGAATGGGTTGATGCAATAGCGAAGTCAGTAAGGGATAAGGGTGTGGAGAAATTTGAATTCGACGAGATTCAATTGTCTCCGGGGCTGGATGCCAAAAAGAAAACATCTTTTTTCACTCATTTGATCAATAATTTGCCTGACATGCCGCTCAAAGATGTATCGGATGTCTATGTGACCAAGCCTCCAGAGAGTAATGATGAACGAGAGCTTGAGTCGGGCAATTCGGAGATCAGAATTGATAAAGCGTCTCTCAAAGGTCAGGGGGTGCTGGAGTCACAAGAGCTAGCGTTGCTCGAAAAGCGCGGATTTTATGTATCGAGGATAATTTGGACGGCCAAAGGAAAAAATGTCGATTCCGATATATATGAGTTTGAGGCACAATTTGCATCGCCTGAAGAGTGTCAAGATTTTGTGTATTTATCTCGGGGTTTTTATAAGTGTCTGACTATCGGAGAGTTTTCTAAATCTCGCTCTGCCTTCACTCGAGAGGAGGAGCAAAAATATGGAGCCATGATCGAATTGGCTGCACGTAAGTCGCTCCATGAAGTCAATAGGCCTCAGCATGGCGAAATCTAAATGGCTATTTTTGGATGTTGACTCTTCGTTGAGTCAGATAAATGCTGCACTGTCGTTGGCTAAATTTGATTTGGAGATTGGGCGAGGTTTTGAACCTCTGTCTCGATCTACAAAGGCATTAAATTATCGATTTATAGAGAAAACTATTGAAATCGAACGGGTTGCTGATCCATTTGGAGAGGTGAATGAGATTCAGACAGTGCGATATGCCATGACACGTTTCGAAATTCATCGTCGGTTGAGTTCTCCTGGATCATATCTTTTGGAAATTGAAAATCCTCCGCGAACAGTTCGATCGATGATTGGCGCACTTGCTGCTGCTCTAGGGCATATCACAGTATATGAGGTTGAATGGTCGGTGCTTGATTTTTATTTCCGGATTAAGCATGAGTCGCCGCGAGCAAAAATAGTCAAACTCAAGGCATCGAAAATTCCTATATCGGACTCATCTGCGATGAAGGTTGAAATATCTTCTGTTAAGGATGCTTTCGCTGACTATTTGCATAAATTCCCGGGATCAGAAGGTAGAATTGATAAAATCAGAGTGGATCGGCCTTTTATGGATGTTGCTGGGTTTTTGGAGGTTGGCGCAAACGGGCTCTGCATATTTGATGATGAAGTTGGAGATCGGGTTAAGGGGATGATTTTGAGTATTTATGTTTGAGGTGGGCGTTTTGATCGTATGTTCGCGCTGTTATGTATTCGGCTGTGTTTGAGGATTATAAATGCGTACGGCTAATCCTGAAAATATTAGGAATGATTTTCTTGCAGGTCTTGTTGATATTAAAGATGCTTTAATTGATGTGACTAGTAAAGGAGTGGCTGCTAAGAGTAGATTACATGTTGTTGAGTACAGCTATTTGGCCGCTTCGATTCTTTTGGAAGGGTTTATAAGCGACTTGTTCGTCGCCTACATTAATAAAAGGAATGGCCCATTCGTAAACCACATAGTTGGTAAGATGAAGATTGAAGCGACTGATGACATTGCGAAGCGTGCAGCGCAGTTCGCAACGGTTGACATTACCTCGCATCTCACGCTCGATAAGATTCGTCAGATTCTTGATCCGAGGGATTGGAATGTATCTTTCACCACAACTGGCGAATTAAAGGCAAAGGCCAATCTATGGCTAGATGCGCCATTCAGAAACTACTTTGACAACTTAAGTGCGCCTCATGGAGCTCTGCTTGATGCGACCAAGGCTACTCGCAATTATCTCGCGCATCGGTCTGGCGCTTCACAAAAGGCAATGCAGGCTGCCTTGATAAATGCTAATTTGACCCAAGGATTTCGGCGTGGCGCAAATCAGGTAAATAGTGTTGGCTCATTTTTGGACAGCACTCCACCCGGTCAGCATCAAACGCGGCTTAGCTACTATCTCTCGGAGTTACATGCGATCGCACGGCAACTTTGTCCGTAACAGTTTCTGTGGCTTCTGAAGGTTAACGAAGTCGCACTTGCTCGACTGCCAGTAGTCGGTTGATTGCGGTCTGAGATGCTTTACTGCTCGCCCAAACACACATCAAAGTAGATGGCGGCCTTGCATTCACGCCAGTTGGTTAAGCCATAAGGAAACGCTACGGTGGCGAAGAGAAGGCGTGAGGGTCCACAACACGAAAAGTAGTTGCGCCACCTCGTCCTCTTCGCAGTAGAGATAAGCGAGCGGAACACCCAGCGCGTCTGCTATTTGTCGCGCCGTCTTCACTGGAGGCTCATGCGTCCCCAGTTCATATCTGCTGATCCGAGCACGGCTTGACGACTCGTCAATGCCTATCAGCACCCCCACCTTTTCCTGAGACCACCCCAGCTCCTCGCGTCGTGAGCGCATGCGGCGGCCCACAACGTTCGGGGAATCCAATGGCTCGGATGGCATGTCACGAGTCTCGTGACGTGGTGATAATTCGTCGTCACGAAATTCGTTACAAAACCCTGTGGGTTGCCACGCTCAGCGGCGATGTGCCCTTTGAAAGAAGTCTTTAGCTGTTCACCCCAACCCTCAACCAAGGAGCCTTAGTCCACCTATGCGACCCATGCAATCTGCTTTTCCCGTTCTCGTCTTGGCCTCATTGACCCTGTTATCCGGTTGCTCCGGCCCCAGCCGCGAAGAACTAGCCCGCATCAAATCCGAATGCGCCAGCTTCCACAAACAAGAGCGCGCCAAGTACAGCACCTACGTCGTCAAACCCATCGACCACTGGACCAAGGACGGTCGCATCGTCGTGGAGTTGTCCGAGAAAGAAAGCGAGGAGTCGACCAAGTACACCAGCCACCTGTGCGTTTACGACAAAGACAAGGGAAGCATCTCGCTGCCCAGCGTCTTCGAGCGCGCCCGCTGGAGCAAGTAACGCAAACCCTGTAACCCATCCCACCCCAACCCATCAACATCAACCAAGGAGGAGAACTTATGGAATACGAATACAAGGTCATCGACGTAGCCGACGGTGCCATCAGCTCGTTTCTGCTCGGCGAAGGCCGTATCGAAACCGGCGTACTGGAGGCCTACATCAACGCCATGGCATCCGAAGGCTGGCGCATGGTGTTCATGAGCAAGGTCATGCAGCGTCACTTGCTGGTGACTGACCGAGAAACCCTCATGGTCACTTTCGAGCGCCGCGTGCCGGAATCAGAGAGAGCCGCCCGCGCCGCCCGCTGCATCGATGACGTCATAGCCGCAGAAGCCCAGGCCAAGCGGGTAGGGCGCAAAGCCGTTGCGGGCGCTGCAGGTGCGGTCCTGGGCGGGGTAGCGCTGGACGCTTTGGTCAGCAACCTTGCCAGCGATGAATAAGGAGGGGCGACCGATGGACCTCAACGAACGCCTCGCCGCCCGCCGCAAAGAACTCGCCATGGAGGAGGAGCGCCTGCGCATCGCCACCCAGCAACAGCGTCAGGCTGAAATCGAGGCAGCACGTCAAGCGGCCCAAGCAGCGGCAGAAGCAATGCCTGCAACCCCAGACCTGATGAAGCTGCAAACGCCCGCCCAGAAGTCGGTGGACATGGAAGAGGGCATTCAGCTGTTCAAGGATGCAGTCGAGCGCACTACCAAGAAGCAAGTGGCGATTTTCTGCGCCATGGGACTCTTGGCACTCATCGGCCTAGCCAAGGACCCTCTCATGGCGATCTTCTGGTCGGTGTTTGCGTTGGGTTACCTTGGGATGACCATCAATGACCATGCCAACGCGATCAGAAATCTCGCTGATAAGCCTGAGGTCCACTGAACACACCACCGCCCCGGCGCGCCCTGAAATCCGGGTGCCGCTAAAGCAAGGAGATCACTAGAAAGTTCCGATAGTTCAAGCTCACATGACCAAAGCACCCACTGGGCGCCCCTGGAGAAATCCTCGGGCGCTTTTTCTTTGTCTCTATTTTTATAAGGATGAATTGCCTATGCAAACCTACCGCGATCATGAAAGCCTGGTACGTCTGGCGTCTACGAAAAGCAGTCTCGGGCTCGACACCTTGGTGCTTGGCAGACTTGGTGAGGAAATTCGAAGCGAGTGCGAAGACTGGGCCTCATTGCTGCATGTTGTGGTGACGGAAGCTCAAGACACCCCGAAAGCGATAGAAGAGCAGCTCGGGTTCGCCATCTTGCACAACCGCTGGAATGGCTTGCACTGGGAGAGCTTGGATTTCACCCCCTCGTGGGATGTTGTCGAATGGACCGAGCACTGGTACATCCTGACCTTCATCCTCAGTGATGACGGGTTTGGAGTTGTGGTGTTCATGCCCAGAGGCGACTCGAACGAACTCACCCTCCTGTGCGATCGCTACGTCGAGAAAGAGCACCCGCAATGATGCTCATGCCTAGCATCGCACTGCCTGTCGCAACCAGCCAACGCCACCTTCGGGTGGCATTTTTTTGCCCATTCAAAACTGAGAAAAACCGCGTATCTGTAATGAGGAATGTTCCTCGATCCACCCATTGAAAAGGACCACCAATGACAGATACCAATCAAGAAGCGATCACGACGCTTCGCACGGACCAGTGCCCCTCTTTGTCTGAACGATCCACGCTGACCTACGAGTTGGGAATGGACACAGCGAGCGCCTTGCACCTGCGCGTCACGCACAACACCGGCAAAGGGCATCACAACCCTTCATGGGTGGCCCTCGACGTGGTAGAACCTTTGCTGACCAAAGCGCCCACGTTGGCGGCATCGGCCCTGGCCACTCTGTTCGCGGGCACCTCGGTGAACACGGCAGGGTTTGTGATGGCTGTGCTCAAGCACCTGGGCATCGTGCAGGCGGTGCAAGACAAGCGACATGCCTATCAGTTCGTGGAAGGCAACGACTGGAGGACCACGCTCCGAGCGCCCGTAGAGACGCCTCGTCCTGTGAAGGATGAAAAGGCGCGTAGCAAGAAGACGGGGGCACCTGCGGCTTCCTAAGCGACACCAGCTGCCACCCGTAGACCCTTCATTGCAAGCGGTAAGTCCACCGACCGGCGATACCTTCGCCTGGACCTATTACCTCTGCCTTGCTTTAGGAGTCTTCATGGCCGCTCTGCTCGCTGCTTCCCTGACCACCGTCCTCGTGCTTCACCTCATGGCCTCCGGCGCCCGCTGGCTGTGCCTGGTGGGGCTGGGCCTGCTGGTCTATGCCTTTCCGCTGCACTTCCTCGTGATCGTTCTGATCGCTGCGGGGCTTGTGTACTACCTCGACACCTACCGAAAGAAATAACCCATGATCTTCCAAGACTGCATCCTGACCGCAGCTACTGCTCTGCTGGACAAGGACCTTCCCGTCGAACTCTTGCCCTTGACCATCACCAGCCATGCCGCAGGTCTGCTGGGGTGGGAGGCGGAGCGCCTGGGCGGCCCGGCCTGGGACTGATAGCTACCCCACCACTCCGAGGCTTGCAGGCCCGTCTGCGGCCAACCTGGGCAGCTCTTACCCGCCTCCCGGCCCCGGCCCTCGCGTGCTGGCCTGCCGGAACACCTCTCCTGAACACACCCGACCAAGACGAATGCCTAAAGCAAGGCGGGCTTTGTTGTGGGCGGTCAACGGAGTAGGACACAAGGACGCCCCGGGGTGGTGCCGCATGGTGCTGCTCCGGGGTGATCGTCTCTTATTTTTTTCGAACCATTGTTGTTAGTTGCAATTTGCGATAAACTCCTTGAAGCGATTGCGAAAGACCCACTGTATGGGGGTAACGGCAAAAGTTAGGTACGTTCTGTATCGAAATCTCTGGGCCGTGGTTGAACAGACCATGCACCCTACAAACCCTGATGGGAAGCGCGATCCGTAGCAATTACGGGTTGCTAAGACAAGCTCTCAAGCCTGCTTGAGGGGCCATTTGAAGTTCGCTTCGGATGGTTGTTGTTTACAGACCAAGAGTCTGTGAAAGCTGTCTTACCGCACATGTTTATTGTGTGGGCGTCTTACCGTGGGTGGAAGAAATTCTCCTCATGCCGCCAATGCTCGAAGCATGCCTTCGTGCGCTGCCGTGGCGCGCTCCTGACTGTTTTCTCGCTCTTGGTCTCTTGCCACTTTGGCGTGTCACAAATTAGGAGAAAACATGGGAAATCCCAACACAAAAGATATCGACTTGCTTGCGGATGAGCTTGTCACAAACAACCTGGGCCAAGAGGGTGCTGAGTCGATGGAGTCGAACAGCGCAACAAATGACGAGGAGTTCGACGTTGAACTTATGTCTGACGGCGATGGCCTCGACGGCGAACAGGAGGGCGCAGACTCGTCGCTGACCAGCCAGCAGATTGTCGAAGATCTCCTGAAAAAGTCCGAGGCCGATTGCGGGGCCCCCTTTGAGGAGGTGGCTCTTCATGCGTTACTGGGACTGCGCGATCGGAACTATCCGGAGTGGATGCGTGTTCGAGCGCAACTTAAACGCGCGAACAAGGACATCTCGATAGTCAAGCTGGACCAGGCAATTGGTCGACTTGGAACGAGCCTCAAGGAGGTCGCCCCCACCCACTTCGGCTACGCCAAGGACATATGGGATAAGTTGTCTGTTGACGGGTATGCGCCCGTCACGGTCAATGGAGTCTTGTACCTGCCGCAAGCTTCGACCCAGCTGTGGGTAGAACTGCCCTTCAACGAGCTGAAGGCGAAGATCGCAAGAGTGCACGACGGCAAGGTGAATTGCTTCCGTGAAGAGGATTACCACAGTATCGCGAAGGTCGTACTGACGCTGCGGGATCAGTCTTCATTCTTTGAAGACGCCCCGGAGGGCGTTGCGTGTTTGCGTAGCTTCCACAGCGTACGTGACAGAAAAATCTGCCAGGAGGTGCTGGGGCTGAAACACCGGCAACAGCGGTCGTTGCCCTTCGAGCCCGAAGATGTGCCCACCCCCCTCTACGACGCGTTTCGGGCAGAAACGTTCTATTCGACCAACGAAGGCGAGGAGCAGGAACAAATCAGCCTCTTGGACGAGTTTGCCGGGGCTTCAATGCTCGGCATCGGCCATCGTTTCCAGAAGGCCTTTGTCTGGATGGATCGCTATGGCCGGGCGGGAAAGGGGGCGATGCAGGAGATCCTCGGTCGCTTGGTGCATCCCGATCTCACCTCCGCCATCTCACCCCTCGACTGGGGAGGGGGCAACCGGTACTTCATCGCCAGCCTAGCAGACATGCGCCTGAACGTAGTGGGTGAACTGCCGGAGAACGCCGCCATTCCGTCAGCTGAGTTCAAGTCAGTGCTGGGTGGAGACCTGTTGACCGGTCGTCTGCCGACGCAGCCGCCTTTTTCCTTTCGCAATCGGGCCATGCATTTGTTCATGACCAACCACGCGATCAAGGTCAATGAGCACTCTGAGGCTTTCTATGCGCGCTGGAAGCTTATGGAGTTCCCAAACAGCCGGTTGAAGAGCGGCCAGCCACTGGACCCCTCTCTGGCTTTGCGCATCGCTAACGCGGAGATCTCAGGCATTGCGTACAAAGCGCTGAAGGGCGCTGAGCGGCTACTGAGCCAAGGGAAATTCTCGGAGTCGAAGGTGCATGACCGCTTGATGCACGAATGGCGCGTATCTGCCAACTCTTTGCAGGAGTTCATCCAGGAAAACTGTGAACTCGGAGGAGACAAGCTGCTCGTCCGTCAGACGTCTTTCTACGAAAATTATCGTGCTTGGTGCAAGGAAAACGGCCGCATCGAGTACGCGAATGCTCGAGTCAAGGACATGCTGACGCACAGCTTGAAACTTAGCATCAGAGCGGCGGTCCTTGATGGTCATAAGATCTACCGAGGGCTGCGGTTCAAGCCACAACCGCTCGCGGAGTTCGATGTGAACTTGGAGCGAGAGGATGAATTGAGAGATGTTGATGCATCCATGAACGGTGGGCTGGCGTCCGATCAGCGCGATGCGGACTTTTAAGATGGCCGCTTCCACGGAAAAAGCGCGAGAAGTGGGAAAAGTGGACCCGCCGTCGGGGCGCTCCTCTAACACGAGAAGTTCCGTCGCAACCCAACCCGCGACCAGCTTCCCTTCATCCGTACGTGCCCTCCGTACGCCCCCGCCTGCGCCATTCGAGGTTGGGCCGCCAAGCCGCGCTTACCTCGCACGTGCTCCTCGCTACGCCGGAAAGACCGGTGGCGCGGCCCTTTCCATCTTCTGCATCGGCTCGGGCATCTCACAGGGATCGGTTTTCCCCCTGCACACCACCATCGTTCCAACCACCCAGCTCCATCTCGGGTGCGTGGCCTTTTTATCTACCCCGGAAAGGAACCTGCTTCTGAACCCATACCAACCATCCTGCGCGCATTGTTGTGTGCAGTTCTCGTCAACTTTCTTAACCTTCCAAGGAGACGCACTATGCCAAATGTGAACCTCGATGCTCAGTTCGTGCGGGATGTCGTGTGCTCGGAAGGGCGTAGCAAGACCGACTACTACGACAACGTCATCACGGGCTTCATCCTGGAAGTTCGTGCGACCGGCGGTAAAACCTACAGTCTGCGGTATCGCGACCCGCACGGCAAACAGCGCCAGCACAAGATCGGCGATGCGAAGTCCATCACGTTCGACAAGGCTCGGCAGGCCGCAGAAAAGCTGCGTGCAAAAGTTGTCCTGGGGGAAGACCCTTACTATGACAAGAAAACTGTCCGTGAAGTGCCGACGCTTTCACAGTTCATCACTGACAAGTATCTGCCGCACATGCGGGTTCACCGCCGCAACTTTCAGTCAACCATCAGTTTCTTGAACCTCCACATCGTTCCACGGTTCGGGCACTTGCACTTGGACAGCATCACTTCCGCTATGGTCGAGCAGGCCCATGGAGAGATGCGCAGCAAAGGTTATGCGGCAGCTACTTCCAACAAGCTACCCATACTTTTGAAGATCATCTTCAATTTGGCCGGAAAGCTCAAAGTCCATGGCGCATCCAAAAATCCTGCCAACGGCATCGCGTTGTTTCAGCTCAACAATGCAAAGGAGCGGTACTTGACGTCCGAGGAGACCGCACGCCTGCACGAGGCCCTTGACCGGAGTGACAACAAGCAGCTTAAGTACATCGTGGCTTTGATGTTGATGTTCGGCTGCCGCAAGCGCGAGTTGCTTGACGCGAAGTGGGACGACTTTGATCTAGAGCGGAAGTTCTGGCGGATTTCTACGTCTAAAACGGGTAAGGCGCGCACCATTCCCATCTCGTACAAGGCGTGGGAGATACTTCAGCAACTGCCTAGATGGGACGGGTGTGTCTACGTGGTACCGAACCCTAAGACTTTAAAACCGTTTGCCAATTTGTTTTGCTGCTGGAATACGGCGCGAAAGCGGGCGGGGTTGTCGGATGTCCGGATGCATGACCTGCGGCATAGTTTTGCAAGCAATCTCGTGAATGCAGGTCAGTCGATGAGCGTGATCGGCAAACTTCTAGGGCATTCGCAGCTCAAGACAACTCAGCGATATGCCCACCTATCGGATGCCACGTTGCTGGCAGCGGTAGATGTGGCCGCCAACGCCGCAGGTGCACCTATCGGGAGGTTGCGTCAAGTAGCCAGCGTGTAAACCTAGAACTGGGCAAAATTCATCTCCCGCCCCTCAGTGGCTCGCTCGCTGAGTTGGGTGGGAGGTGGGAGGTCTAGGTTGTAAAAGCGGAAATTGCCTTGATCCTATTGGTCAAAGTCGCGGCACATAGTGGGCGGAGTTGGGTGATAGGTGGGTGGTGCGAAAAACAGATCCCAAAAAACAAGAAAAACCGTTGTAAATCTTAGGCTTACAAGCGGGCTTTGTCTGTTCAACACCTTCCAGTTCGCCCACGCCTACGCCAATGGCGAAGGCATGAAGCACTACGTCAACATGGTGCAAGAGCCAGAATTCGCCGCACGCGACAAGGGCTACACCTTCGTGTCGCACCAGCAGGAAGTGGGCGCAGGCTACTTCGACGACGTGACCACGGTGATCCAAGGTGGTTCGTCCAGCGTGAAGGCCCTGACGGGTTCGACCGAAGAAGAGCAGTTCCACTGATCAGCGGGGTGGACGGGGGTCTTGCGCCGCCGCGGTGTGGCGCAAAACCCATCAAAACCCGCCAGTCTGTGAAGCCCGGAGCATCCGCTTCGGGCTTTTTGCTTTGCGCAGGGTTAAAATGGCGGGAAATTCACTGCACAAGAGCGAGAAAGGCAATCTGGTTATGACACCGCGAACTACATCGGAGATGTCGACCGGCCGTTAAGGCTGGCTGTTCGCGCCTGCACGAGATTGCACACCCCTCCAAAAGCGCGGACCTGTTCCGCGCTTTTTTGTTTTTGGGCCTGGCGCGTGCCCGCACCCACCCTCACACCTTTTCGTACTGATTCCAAAGAAAGAGCAGTCGTCCCATGATTCACATCACCCTTCCCGATGGTTCGCAGCGCGAGTTTCCCGGCCCGGTCACGGTCGCTGAAGTGGCCGCGTCGATTGGCACCGGCCTGGCCAAGGCCGCCCTGGCCGGCAAGATCCCTGCCGAAGGTGGTGAAGGCTTCAAGGTCGTGGACACCAGCTACCAGATCACGGCCGACAGCCCGCTGTCCATCGTGACGGCCAAGGATGCCGACGGGCTGGACGTGATCCGCCACTCCACCGCCCACTTGCTGGCCTACGCCGTCAAGGACCTGTTCCCGGAAGCCCAGGTGACCATCGGCCCGGTGATCGAGAACGGTTTCTTCTACGACTTTGCGTACAAGCGCCCCTTCACGCCCGAAGACCTGGTCGCCATCGAAAAGCGCATGACCGAGCTGGCCGCCAAGGACGAGCCCGTGTCGCGCCGCGTACTGCCGCGCGACGAGGCGGTGGCGTACTTCAAGGGCCTGGGCGAGAACTACAAGGCCGAGATCATCGCCAGCATCCCCAGCAACGAGGATGTGAGCCTGTACCGCGAAGGCGCGTTCGAAGACCTGTGCCGCGGCCCCCACGTGCCCAGCACCGGCAAGCTCAAGTTCTTCAAGCTGATGAAGGTGGCTGGCGCCTACTGGCGTGGCGACCACCGCAACGAGATGCTCCAGCGCATCTACGGCACGGCCTGGGCCACGAAGGACGAGCTGCAGCAGTACCTCACCATGCTGGAGGAGGCCGAAAAGCGCGACCACCGCAAGCTGGGCCGCGAGCTCGACCTGTTCCACATGGACGAGCATTCGCCCGGCACCGTGTTCTGGCACCCCAAGGGCTGGGCGTTGTGGCAGGAGGTGGAGCAGTACATGCGCCGCGTGTACCGCAACAACGGCTACCAGGAGGTCAAGGGCCCGCAGATCCTGGACAAGCAGCTGTGGGAGACGACCGGCCACTGGGACAAGTACCACGAGAACATGTTCACGACCGAGTCGGAAAAGCGCGAGTACGCGCTCAAGCCGATGAACTGCCCCGGCCACATCCTGATCTACAAGCAGGGCATCAAGAGCTACCGCGACCTGCCGCTGCGGTACGGCGAATTCGGTGCCTGCCACCGCAACGAGCCCACCGGCGGCCTGCACGGCATCATGCGCGTGCGCGGCTTCACGCAGGACGACGGCCACATCTTCTGCACCGAAGAGCAGGTGCTGGAAGAGTGCGCCAACTACACGGCATTGGTGCAGAAGGTCTACAAGGACTTCGGCTTCACCAACATCATCTACAAGGTGGCCACGCGGCCGGCCGCACGCATCGGCACCGATGAGTCGTGGGACCGCGCCGAAAAGGCGCTGATGGACGGCCTGCGCCATTCGGGCTGCGAGTTCGAGATCGCCGAAGGCGAGGGCGCCTTCTACGGCCCCAAGATCGAGTACACGCTGAAAGACGCGCTGGGCCGCCAGTGGCAATGCGGCACGATGCAGATCGACCCCAACCTGCCTGAGCGCCTGGACGCCGAATACGTGGCCGAAGACGGCACCCGCAAGCGCCCGCTGATGCTGCACCGCGCCACCGTGGGCAGCATGGAGCGTTTCATCGGCATGCTGATCGAACACTACGCTGGCGCCTTCCCTCTGTGGCTGGCTCCGGTGCAGGTGGCGGTGCTCAATATCACCGACGCGCAGGCCGATTACTGTCGCGAAATTGCCGCAAAGCTTGAAAAAGCGCTGCCGAATCAAGACCTTAGGGTGGCGGTAGATCTGCGCAACGAGAAGATTACGTATAAAATACGGGAGCATTCGTTGCAAAAGCTGCCGTACATCCTCGTCGCGGGCGACAAGGAAAAGGCCGCAGGCGCCGTCGCAGTGCGCGCCCGGGGTAATCGTGACCTCGGAGTGATGTCCATTGAAGCGTTCGCTGAGTTGATCGCCCAGGACATCGCCACCAAAGCCTGAGTTTGATTCAAAACATGCTTTGTCGCATGCCAGCTGCGCGGTTGTAGCTACATTTTTTGTAGTAATTTGATTGAAGGAAGATAGCCATCGCTACTGAATTTCGTGATCGTCGCCACCGTGAAGAGCGCAAGCACCGCCTGAACCGTGAAATCATGGCCCCGGAAGTCCGTCTGTCCGGGCCAGAGAACGAGCCTTTGGGCGTGGTCAGCCTCATGGAAGCCCTGCGCATGGCAGGCGAGCTGGATGTGGATCTGGTGGAAATCGCTGCCACAGCGAATCCGCCGGTGTGCCGCCTGATGGACTACGGCAAGTTCAAGTACCAGGAGCAAAAGCGCGCTGCCGAGGCCAAGGCCAAGCAGACGGTCATCGAGATCAAGGAAGTCAAATTCCGTCCGGGTACGGACGATGGCGACTACAACATCAAGATGCGCAACATCCGCCGCTTCCTGGCAGAGGGTGACAAATGCAAGATCACGCTGCGTTTTCGCGGCCGTGAAATCACGCACCAGGAACTGGGGCTGGCACTGCTCAACCGCATTCGCGATGAGCTGGCCGATTCCATCGTCATCGAGCAGTTTCCCAAGCTGGAAGGCCGCCAGATGATCATGATGATCGCACCAGGCAAGAAAAAGCCTGCACCGGTCAAGCCCGCTGCCGAAGGCACGCCTTCGGGCAGCGCCGCCTAAGGCGGCGTAGCCGCCGCCGCAGCAGCAGAGACAAAGAGACAGAATTTGCCAGGCTTGCTCCGCAAGGGGTACGCCGGGCAATAGGCAGCGTTCACGCGCTGCCATGCAGCTGGTGCAAACCGGCTGAAAAAGTGGCTCGGGGCCAACAAGTTTGCAGATCGGTTTGCAAACGCCTCGCGAGCACAATGAAAAAGGAGCATTCACATGCCCAAAATGAAGACCAAGAGCAGCGCGAAAAAACGTTTCCGCGTTCGTCCCGGTGGCACCGTCAAGCGCGGTCAAGCCTTCAAGCGTCACATCTTGACCAAGAAGACCACCAAGAACAAGCGCCAGTTGCGTGGTGCAGTGGCTGTGCATGAGACCAATATGGGTCACATCGCGCAAATGCTGCCCGGCATGGGCGTTTAATTAACGACGAACAAGGAGTACATACATGCCTCGCGTCAAACGTGGTGTAACGGCCCGTGCCCGTCACAAGAAAGTTCTCGCCCTTGCCAAGGGTTTCCGTGGTCGCCGCGGTAATGTCTACCGTATCGCCAAACAGGCGGTAATGAAGGCTGGGCAATATGCCTACCGTGACCGCCGCAACAAGAAGCGCGTGTTCCGCCAGCTGTGGATCGCCCGTATCAACGCCGCTTCGCGCGAACTGGGCCTGACCTACAGCCAGTTCACCAACGGCCTGAAGAAGGCATCCATCGAGATCGACCGCAAGATGCTGGCCGACCTCGCAGTGCACGACAAGGCTGCCTTTGGCAGCATCGTAAGCCAAGTCAAGGCCAAGCTGGCTGCTTGAGTTCACGATGGGCGGCTATCTTTTTGATAGCTGCCTGCGCAATAACAACAAGGGCTAGGGCTTGAAAGAGCGCTAGCCCTTGTTCATTTTCAAGAGTCGATATGAACGAGTTGGATTCCCTGGTCGAAAGCGCGACGCAACTGTTTGCCCAAAGCGCCACCCCTGCTGATCTGGAAAACGCCAAGGCGCAGTTTCTGGGCAAGTCGGGCCGCGTGACCGAGCTCATGAAGGGCATGGCGCAGCTGTCCGTCGAGGAAAAGAAATCCCGCGGCGCCGCCATCAACGTTGCCAAGCAGGCCATCGAAGCCGCTCTCACGGCACGGCGCCAGGCGCTGGCCGATGCCGAGCTGCAGGTGCAGCTCAAGGCCGAAGCGCTGGACGTGAGCCTGCCGGGCCGCCAGCGCGGACAGGGCGGGCTGCACCCGGTGTCGCTCACGCTCGAGCGCATCGAGGGCATCTTCGGCTCCATGGGGTTCGACGTGGCCCAGGGCCCCGAGATCGAGACCGACTGGTTCAACTTCACCGCACTGAACACGCCGGAAGACCACCCTGCGCGCTCCATGCACGACACCTTCTACGTGGAGGGCGGCACTGACACCGCCCCCAACCTGCTGCGCACCCACACCAGCCCCATGCAGATCCGCCACGCGGTGCAGCATGTGAAGAAGCACCGTGCACTGCTGGATGCCGGCCAGGCCATGCCCGAGATCCGCGTGATCGCGCCCGGCCGCACCTACCGCGTGGACAGCGACGCCACGCACTCGCCCATGTTCCACCAGTGCGAAGGCCTGTGGATCGGCGAGAACGTGAGCTTCAAGGACCTGAAGGTCATCTTCACGGCGTTCTGCCGCACCTTCTTCGAAAGCGACGACCTGGTGTTGCGCTTTCGCCCGAGCTTCTTCCCCTTCACCGAACCCAGCGCCGAGATCGACATCCAGTTCCAGACCGGCCCGCTGGCCGGCCGCTGGCTGGAAGTGGCTGGCTCCGGCCAGGTGCACCCGAACGTGGTGCGCAACATGGGCCTCGATCCGGAAAAGTACATCGGCTTTGCCTTCGGCATGGGCCCCGACCGCCTGACCATGCTGCGCTACGGCGTGAACGACCTGCGCTTGTTCTTTGACGGCGACATCCGCTTCCTGTCGCAGTTCCAGTAAAGCCCGCCGATTGAGTGACGCACGCGCGCATGAATGCCCGGCGGCAGCGCGCCGATCCTTTAGAACAAGAGTCCGACTATGCAATTTCCTGAATCCTGGTTGCGCGAATTCTGCAACCCACCCCTCACGACGGCCGAGCTGGCCGAGACGCTGACCATGGCCGGCCTGGAGGTGGAAGAGCTGCGCCCCGTGGCGCCTCCCTTCACCAAGATCGTGGTGGGCGAGATCAAAGAAGCCGTGCAGCACCCCGACGCCGACCGCCTGCGCGTCTGCCAGGTGGATGTGGGGCAGGGCGCCTTGCTCAACATCGTGTGCGGTGCGCCCAATGCGCGCGTGGGCATCAAGGTGCCTTGCGCGCTGGTGGGCGCCGAACTGCCGCCTGGCGACGATGGCAAGCCGTTCCTCATCAAGGTCGGCAAGCTGCGCGGCGTGGAGAGCCAGGGCATGCTGTGCTCGGCCCGCGAACTCAAGCTGTCCGAGGACCATGGCGGTCTGCTCGAGCTCGATGCCGCAGCGCCCGTGGGCCAGGACATCCGCACCCATCTGAACCTGGACGACACGCTGTTCACGCTCAAGCTCACGCCCAACCTTGCGCACTGCCTCAGCGTGTACGGCATTGCGCGCGAAGTGTCGGCCCTTACTGGCGTGCCGCTGCAGCAGCCTTCGTTCCCTGCCGTGGCTGCAAAGCTGTCCGACAAGCTCGCCGTCAAGGTGAGCGCGCCCGACCTGTGCGGCCGCTTCTCCGGCCGCATCGTGCGCAATGTGAACACGCGCGCCGCCACGCCCCAGTGGATGCTGGACCGCCTGGCGCGCTGCGGCCAGCGCGGCGTGTCGCCGCTGGTGGACATCTCCAACTACGTGATGTTCGAACTGGGCCGGCCGTCGCACATTTTCGACCTGGACAAGATCCACGGCGGCCTGGACGTGCGCTGGGGCAAGCCGGGCGAGCAGCTCAAGCTGCTCAACGGCAACACCATCACCGTGGACGACAAGGTCGGCGTGATCGCTGACGAGCAGCAGGTCGAGTCGCTCGCCGGCATCATGGGCGGCGACGCCACCGCCGTGTCCGACGACACGAAGCACATCTACATCGAGGCCGCCTTCTGGTGGCCCAAGGCCGTGGCCGGGCGCTCGCGCCGCTTCAACTTCTCCACCGATGCCGGCCACCGGTTCGAGCGCGGCGTGGACCCGAGCCTCACGGTCGAGCACATCGAGCGCATCACCCAGCTGGTCATCGACATCTGCGGCACCCCGGACACCGCCTGCGGCCCCATGGACGACCAGTCCGTGAACCTGCCGGTGCCCCAGCCCGTCACGCTGCGCGTGGCGCGCGCTTCCAAGGTCATCGGCATGCCCCTGACCCAGGCGCAGTGCGCCGACGTTCTGGCCCGCCTGGGCCTGCCGGTGGTGCAGGGCGAAGGCACGCTCACCGTCACGCCGCCCGCGTACCGCTTCGACATCACCATCGAAGAAGACCTGATCGAAGAAGTGGCGCGCATGGTGGGCTACAACAACCTGCCCACCACGCCGCCCCTGGCGCCCATCACGCCCAAGCTGCCGGCCGAGGCCACGCGCAGCCCGTTTGCCGTGCGCCGCTCGCTGGCCGGGCTGGGTTATCAGGAGACCATCAACTTCAGCTTTGTCGAAGAGCGTTGGGAGCATGAGCTGGCCGCGAACGCGCAGCCCATCAAGCTGCTCAACCCCATCGCCAGCCAGATGAGCGTGATGCGCTCGACGCTGCTGGGTTCGCTGCTGCAGGTGCTGAAGTTCAACCTGGACCGCAAGGCCCAGCGCGTGCGCGTGTTCGAACTGGGCCGCGTGTTCCTGCGCGACGCCACGGTGCGCAACACCGACACCACCGTCGAAGGCTTCAACCAGCCCATGCGCGTGTCCGGCCTGGCCTACGGCCCGAACGACGCGCTGCAGTGGGGCCGCAAGGAACAGGCCATCGACTTCTTCGATGTGAAGGGCGACGTGGAGGCCTTGCTGGCCCCGCTGCAGGCCAGCTTCGAGCCCGCCACGCACCCTGCCATGCACCCCGGCCGCTGCGCCCGCGTGCTGGTGGACGGCCGCGCCATCGGCTTCGTGGGCGAGCTGCACCCGCAGTGGCGCCAGTCCTGGGACCTGCCGCTGGCCCCGGTGATGTTCGAGCTCGAACTCGACGCCGTGCTGCAGCGCGTGGTGCCGCAGTTCAAGGCCGTGGCCAAGCACCAGGCCGTGGAGCGCGATCTGGCCGTGGTGGTGGCCGAGCGAGTCACGCACGGCGACATCATGTCGGCGGTGCAGCAGGCCGTGCCTGGCGGCATGTTGCGCTCGGCCGTTCTGTTCGACGTGTACCGTCCCAAGCCCGTGCGTGCGGGTGAAGAGGCGCCCACCGGTGGTCTTGCCCAAGGTGAAAAGAGCCTGGCCGTGCGCCTGACCCTGGCGCGGGACGAGGCCACGCTGACCGAAGCGGAGATCGAGACGGCTGTGCAGGCTGTGGTTGCCCAGCTGGTGCAGCGCACGGGTGCGCGCCTGCGTGTTTGATGACAACGAAATTGCCCAAGAGGGGAGTGATGCCATGATCGAATTTGCCGTCGAAAGCCTGGAGACACCGGCACTGACCAAGGCGCAGCTGGCCGATCTGCTGTTCGATCAGATCGGCCTGAACAAGCGCGAGTCCAAGGACATGATCGATGCGTTCTTCGATCTGATCGCGCAAAGTCTGGTCGAGGGCAAGGACGTCAAGCTCTCGGGCTTTGGCAACTTTCAGATCCGCACCAAGGCACCGCGCCCCGGCCGCAACCCGCGCACCGGGGAGGCGATCCCGATCAAGGCGCGCCGCGTGGTGACGTTTCACGCCAGCAGCAAGCTCAAGGAGCAAATTCAGACCGCGGCCGTGGCGTCCTGAGTGAATTTGTGCCGTCTTTGTGACCGGAATGTGGCTGGTCACTGGCGGTCTTTGCGTCTGTGCAGTACGCTACGCGGCTCCCTGGTCTGAAACGCTTTCTCGATGGGCACACCTCTTCCTTCCATACCCGCCAAACGCTACTTCACCATCGGTGAGGTGGCGGAGCTGTGCGGCGTAAAACCCCACGTGCTGCGGTACTGGGAGCAGGAGTTCACGCAGTTGCGGCCCATGAAGCGGCGCGGCAACCGCCGCTACTACCAGCACCACGAAGTGCTCATGATCCGCCGCATCCGGGACCTGCTGTACGACCAGGGCTTCACCATCAGTGGCGCCCGCAATCGTCTGCAAGAACTCGCGCATCCGGCCCGCGATGAGGCCGGTGCAGAAGGCGATGCCGCGGACGGCGGCACCGAGCTGCCCAGCATGCTGATCGATAGCGCGCAGAGCTTATCCATCGATGCGGTGGGCTATTCGCTGGACTCGAACGCGGTGCGCAAAGAATTATTTGAGATTCGTGCGCTACTTTCTCTGACCTAGAGTTTTTTCTGCATATAATCTAAGTCTTGTCGGCGTGTAGCGCAGCCTGGTAGCGCACTTGCATGGGGTGCAAGGGGTCGCGAGTTCGAATCCCGCCACGCCGACCATTGATAGCAAAAGCCCAGAACCGAAAGGTTCTGGGCTTTTTTGCTGGCGCCGCCCAATGCGGGCTCGTCATCTCTGCGGTGCTTCGGCTGCGGCGCCACCCAGGGCCCGCTTCAGGTGCCCCACAAACCAACTGCCCCCGCTGTCACGTGCCCCCCGGTGCGTCCCCGGGGCCAAGGATTCGCATGATCGATGGATTGGTGTCAGGGCGCCTGTACGGCGATGCCGAGCAGCGGACCGACAAGACCGGCAAGCTCTTCACCGTGGCCAAGGTGCGTGCCAGCACTTCCGATGGCGAGACGCTGTTCGTGAACGTGATTGCGTTCGACAGCGATGTGCGTGCGTCGCTGCACCACCTGCGCGATGGCGATGCGCTGGCCCTTGCCGGCAGCCTGGTGCCCAAGGTCTGGACCGACAAGCAGGGCATCACGCGGCCCGCGCTGGACATGGTGGCGCACCGGGTGCTCACGGTGGCCGACAACGGGCATTGATGGGCTCTGCCGCGCCGGCTGGCGCCGAGGTTGCGCGTGCGGCGGCCCGGATCAGCCGGGTTTTGGGGAGCCCGGCCCGCCTTGCTGGAACCCCAGGGCACGAAGTTCTTCGTCGCTCAGGTGCAGCTCGGTCAGTTCGGGTTGCCGCGCCTCGATCGTGCGCCGCCGTTCGTAGTGGGTGGGAGGGCCTTGTTCCTCCTGCCGGCGGTCGGTGCCGCTGCGCCTGTCGCTGGTGGATCTGCGTTCTGTCATGGTGGTGTCTCTATGGCTGCGGTGAGAGAAGGTCTCCCCGAGGGCGATGGCTTCCCGCGGAAGTTTGCATCCGGATCGCGGGTTTGAACATCAAAAAATGGCCGCGCACGACCGGCCGGACCCGAAGCGACAGCAGGGTTCGGGCAAAGTGATCAGGCATCGGCATTCCACGCCGCGTGTCGGCGGCGTTGCGTACGCCCAGCCCCTCGCCTGAGCCCGCGTGCCGGGGGCCGTGGTCCCTGGGCCCTGTGCCTGCCTGGCACGGCCGCTGCAGACGCCCTCCCGCCCTATGTTGGGGCTGCCTTGCACCGCATTGATGCGCCATGCCACGGCACGTGCAGGCAGCGTGGCGCGCCATCGCTCAAAAGGCCCTGCGCGCCGGTTTCTCCGCGCCATCACACCCCGGCATGGATATTGCAGTTGGGTCAGTGCCCGCCGGTGAAGCTGCCTGCGGGCCGACGACACCCCTCCGCTAATGATGGCGGAACCCAGGCGGGCCTAGGCCTCGTTGCCTTTCGCCTGGTTGTTCCAAACCACACCCGTGCTACCGCGGAGGGTGAGGGTGCGGCGCCGACCCACGGTCCGGCACGCATGCCCATCCTGCTTCGAGCTCTCCAGGTCAGCCGGGTCATTGCAGGACCACGATCATGAAAATTGTTCTCATCGGCCACGGAATGGTGGGCCACAAGTTCCTCGAAAGCCTGGCGGAAACCGGCATGACCGGCGTGGAAGTCACCGTGCTGTGCGAGGAGCCCCGCGCTGCCTACGACCGGGTGCATCTATCCGCCTTCTTCAGCGGCACCTCGGCCGAACAACTCTCCCTGGTGGAGCCGGGCTTCTTCGAGCGCACGGGCTTCACCCTGCGGCTGGCCGCACGGGCCGCGTCGGTAGACCGCCGCATCCGCACCGTGACCACGGCCGATGGCGAAGTGCTCACCTACGACAAGCTGGTGCTGGCCACCGGCTCCAACCCCTTCGTGCCGCAGGTGGCCGGGCGCGACCGTGAGCACTGTTTCGTCTACCGCACCATCGAAGACCTGGAGGCCATGCAGGCCTCGGGCGCCAAGTCCAAGACCGGTGTGGTCGTGGGCGGCGGCCTGCTGGGCCTCGAATGCGCGAAGGCGCTGAGCGACATGGGCCTGGAAACCCACGTGGTCGAGTTCGCTCCGCGCCTCATGGCCGTGCAGGTGGACGAGGGCGGCGGCCGCGTGCTGCGCGCCAAGATCGAGGAGCTGGGCGTGCAGGTGCACACCGGCCGCAACACGCAGGAGATCACCGACGGCGCCCGCGCACGCCACCGCATGGTGTTTGCCGACGGCACCTACCTGGAGACCGACATGATCGTGTTCTCCGCCGGCATCCGCCCGCGCGACGAACTGGCTCGCCAGAGCCTGCTGGCCATCGGCCCGCGCGGTGGCGTGGCCATCGACAGCGCCTGCCGCACCAGCGACCATGACGTCTATGCCATCGGCGAATGCGCCTCGTGGAACGAACAGACCTTTGGCCTCGTGGCCCCGGGCTACGACATGGCCCGCGTGGCGGCCCGCCACATTGCGGGCGATGCCGACGCCGCGTTTGTCGGCGCCGACATGAGCACCAAGCTCAAGCTCATGGGCGTGGACGTGGCCAGCATCGGCGACGCACATGGAAAGACTCCGCACAGCCGCACCTGCCAGTATGTGGACGAGCGCCGCCAGGTCTACAAGAAGATCGTCATCAGCGAAGACGGCAAGCAGCTGCTGGGCGCCGTGCTGATCGGCGACGCGACCGAATACGGCACGCTGCTGCAGATGGCCCTGAACGGCATCGCGCTGCCCGAAGACCCCGAGTTCCTGATCTTCCCGTCCAGCGACGGCAAGGCCAAGCCCGGCCTGGGCGTGGATGCCTTGCCCGACACGGCGCAGATCTGCTCCTGCAACAACGTCACCAAGGGCGGCATCTGCGAGGCCGTGGGCAATGGCGTCTGCACCATCGCCGAGATGAAGGCCTGCACCAAGGCCGGCGCCACCTGCGGCGGCTGCGTGCCCCTGGTCACCCAGGTCATGAAGGCCGAGATGGCGCGCCGCGGCATGGCCGTCAACAACCACATCTGCGAGCATTTCGCGTATTCGCGCCAGGAGATCTACCACCTGGTGCGCGTGGGCCAGATCAAGAGCTTCGACGACCTGCTGGCCAAGCACGGCAAGGGCCTGGGCTGCGACATCTGCAAGCCGGTGGCGGCCAGCGTCTTCGCATCGTGCTGGAACGAGTTCGTGCTCAAGAAGGAGCTGGCGGGCCTGCAGGACAGCAACGACTACTACCTGGGCAACATCCAGAAGGACGGCACCTATTCGGTGGTGCCGCGCATGCCCGGCGGCGAGGTCACGCCCGACGGCCTGATCGCCGTGGGCCAGGTGGCCAAGAAGTACGGCCTGTACACCAAGGTCACGGGCGGTGCCCGGGTGGACATGTTCGGCGCACGCCTGGAGCAGTTGCCCTTGATCTGGGAAGAGCTGATCACCGCCGGCTTCGAATCCGGCCATGCCTACGGCAAGTCGCTGCGCACGGTCAAGAGCTGCGTGGGCTCGACCTGGTGCCGCTATGGCGTGGGTGACAGCGTCGGCCTGGCCGTGGAGCTGGAGAACCGCTACAAGGGCCTGCGCGCCCCGCACAAGATCAAGTTCGGCGTCTCGGGCTGCACGCGCGAATGCGCCGAGGCGCAGGGCAAGGACATCGGCATCATCGCCACCGAAAAGGGCTGGAACCTGTACATCTGCGGCAACGGCGGCATGAAGCCGCGCCACGCCGAGCTGTTCGCGTCCGACCTGAACAAGGACGAGCTGGTGCGCATGATCGACCGGGTGCTGATGTTCTATGTGCGCACGGCCGACCGGCTGCAGCGCACCAGCACCTGGCGCGAGAACCTCGAAGGCGGCCTCGACTACCTCAAGGACGTGCTGCAAAAGGACAGCCTGGGCCTGTGCGCTGAGCTGGAAGCGCAGATGCAGAGCGTGGTCGACACCTACCAGTGCGAATGGAAGACCGCCGTGACCGACCCCGAAACGCGCAAGCGCTTCCGCTCGTTCGTGAACAGCGACAAGGGCGACGAGAACGTGCTGTTCGTACAGGAGCGCGGCCAGATCCGGCCTGCCACCGCCGATGAACGCGTGCGCGGTGCAGCCAAGGTCATCCCCATCGCCCAGGCCGCCTGAGCGTGGAGCGCTCAGCCGTCCATCTGGCCGGCTGTGCCTCCACCGCATGCGCAACCCACTTTTGAAAGCATCACGCCATGAGCGCACTTCCCCAAAGCACTGAAGACACCCTCGCCTGGACCGACATCTGCGCGGTCGACGACATCCTGCCCAGCACCGGCGTGTGCGCACTGGTGGCCGACCGGCATGTGGCGGTGTTTCGCCTCGGCGCCGACCGCTTCTTCGCCATCGACAACGTGGACCCGAAGTCCGGCGCCAGCGTGCTGTCGCGCGGGCTGATCGGTAACATCGGTGACCGCGTGGTGGTGGCGTCGCCGATGTACAAAAACCATTTCGATCTGCTCACCGGTGAATGCATCGAAACGCCGGAGCAGTCGGTACGGGCTCACAATGTGCGGGTGGATGGCGGCCGGGTCAGCGTGGCCGTCGCCTGACTCTCCACGACCCAACGACTGCGCACCGCAACGCGCAGTCGTCCTTGAACCAACGAACCCAGGAAACCTGCATGCTTGACCCGGTGGCGACCTTGTCCGTCTCGAACCTTGTCCTGCGGTCCAAGCAACTGGAGATCGATGCGGTGCGGCACCTGGCCCGCCGCGCAGAGCTGGTGGATGTGATCGGGCAACTGATCCAGGGCCTGCAGCGAGAGCGCGGTGCATCCGGCGTGTACCTGGCATCCCGCGGGCAGCGCTTTGCCGACGTGCGCCGCAAGATGGTGGACGAGGTGGTGCTGCTCGACACGCGGCTGCGCGAGGTGTTTGCCGAACATGTCGAGCCTGCCCAGGGTGCCACGGCCAAGGCGCTGTCACTGATGGCGTGGGCCCTGTTGGGCATGGAGTCGTTGCCCGCGCTGCGCACCCAGGTCGAGCGGCAGGCGATGTCGGCCCATGACTCCGTGGCCGCCTATAGCCACCTGATCGCAGGATTGATCGAGCTGGTGTTCCACGTGGCCGACGCGGCGGGCCTGCCCAGCGTGTCGCGCCTGCTGGTAGGCCTGCTGCACCTGGTGCAGGCACAGGAAGAGGCGGGGCAGGAGCGGGCCCTGGGCGCGCTGCTGTACGCATCGGGCACCGGCAGCGAGGCGCACCAGCAGCGCGTGCTGCACCTCATCGATGCGCAGGAGCGCAGCCTGCGTATCTTTGCCGAGTTTGCCGACCCCGCACTGCGCATCCGGTGGGAACAGCAGCAGCTGTCGCCCAGCGTGGCGCAGCTGGAGCGGCTGCGCCGCACGCTGTGCGTGGCCCGGCCGGGCGCGGTGCTCGACAGCGACCTGAGCGACGTCTGGTTCGATGTGTGCTCCGAGCGCATCGACGCGCTGTGGCATCTGCAGGTCGATCTGGTCAAGCAGCTGCGCGATGACTGCGCAGCCCGCATCCAGGAGGCGCAGCAGGACCTGCAGGATTCCAAGGGCCTGCTGCGCGGCCTGCGCGACAACCCGCCGCAGCGCACCCACGCGGTGGACCGATTCTTCGACATGGCACTGGCGCCCACCGCCGTGCCCGAGCAGCCCGGCAGTGCCTACGGCAACGAGGCCGCGTCGCTGCTGGACCTGCTGCAGGCCCAGTCGGCGCGCATGTCCACCATGGAGGCGGAGCTCGATGCCGCCCGCCGCACGCTGAACGAGCGCAAGGTCATCGAACGTGCCAAGGGCGTCTTGATGGCCCGGCTGGGCATGAACGAGGAAGTGGCCTTCCGGGTGCTGCAAAAGACCTCGATGGACCAGAACCGCCGCCTGCTCGATGTGGCCGAGGCCACGCTGTCGCTGCCGGATCTGGCGGTGGCGCTGCAGCAGGGCCTGCGCGCCCCAAAGACGCCCCCCGAGTGATCCAACTTGGTGCCGGGCTGCACAGAAGCGAGGCGCGTGGACTGCTGCGGCTTCCAAAGCAATCTCGGAACGCGCGTTGCACGCCTTGGCGACGGCCCCGTTGACGGTACAGAACTTGCTCATACACAGCACAGTGCCGGGCTGACGAAGGCCCGCGCTGCCCGCCCTGCAGGCCACGATGTGGTCAGAGGGTTGCGGAAATCGCGCATCCAAGGATAACGGCGTCCCTGTGTGTCACCCGGTCAGACGGGTTGCATGCTGGACGCCGTTTTCCTTTGTTGCGCCCCCTCGTGCCGAGGGCTTGACGGGGCAGTCACTCACTCACTCACTCACTCAGTCGGTCTGTCACTCACTCACTCACTCACTCAGTCGGTCTGTCAGTCAGTCAGTCACCGCACCCCAAGGAAACTCCATGGCCTATCTCGCCCCTTCCGAATTCGTGACCAAGATGGTCGATTCCGGCGAATCCAAGCTGCTCATGTCCACCCGCGATACGCTGATCCGCTCCTTCATGGCCGGTGCCATGCTGGCGCTGGGCGCCGCCTTCGCCGTCACCGTCACGGTCAATACCGGCAACGCACTGCTGGGCGCCATGCTGTTCCCGGGCTGCTTCATCCTGCTGTACCTGCTGGGCTATGACCTGCTGACGGGCGTGTTCACCCTGGCACCGCTGGCCGTGCTCGACAAGCGCCCGGGCGCCACCTGGGGCGGCGTGTTCCGCAACTGGGCCCTGGTGTTCTGCGGCAACTTCGGCGTGGCCTTCATGGTGGCCGTGTTCATGGCCATCATCTTCACCTTCGGCTTCAGCGAGGCGCCCAACGCGGTCGGCGTGAAAATCGGCCACATCGGCGAAGGCCGCACGGTGGGCTATTCCGCGCACGGCGCCGCCGGCATGCTGACCCTGTTCATCCGCGGGGTGATGTGCAACTGGATGGTATCCACCGGCGTGGTGGCCGCGATGATGTCCACCTCGGTGTCGGGCAAGGCCATCGGCATGTGGATCCCCATCGCGCTGTTCTTCTACATGGGCTTCGAGCACAGCATCGTCAACATGTTCCTGTTCCCCTCGGGCCTGCTGCTGGGCGGCAACTTCACCGTCATGGACTACCTGGTCTGGAATGAAATCCCCACCGTGATCGGCAACCTGGTGGGTGGCCTGACCTTCGTGGGCGCCATGCTGTACTCCACCCACTACAAGACCGCGCCCAAGCGCAAGGTGGCCTGAAAGGCGCTGAACGAAATGCAGACACTGCAGGGCCGGAGCGGTTCGGCCTTGCCTGCGATGACACCTGTGCCATGAGCGCAAAGAACCACACCCTGCACGTCACGCTGGGCCAGCATTCGCGGGCGGGGCAGGGCGGCGTCAACCAGGACTTCCACGGCGCCGTGCTGCCGGCCGAGCCGCTGCGCAGCACCAAAGGCATTGCCGTGGCGCTGGCCGACGGCATCGGCTCCAGCGCCGTCAGCCAGGAGGCCAGTGCCGCTGCGGTGCGCAGCTTTCTGGACGACTACTACGCCACCTCCGACGCCTGGTCGGTGCGCCGGTCCGCGCAGCGTGTGCTGGGTGCCACCAATGCCTGGCTGCATGCCCAAACCATGCGCAGCCATGCGCGGTTCGACAAGGACCGGGGCTATGTCTGCACCATCAGCGCGCTCATCCTCAAAGGCCGCGACATCCACCTGCTGCATGTGGGCGACTCGCGCATCTACCGGGTGCACGCGCAGTCGCTGGAGCCGCTGACGCAGGACCATCGCGTGCACCTGTCCTCCGTGGAGTCCTTCCTGGGCCGCGCGCTGGGCACGGGCCCCAACGTCGAGATCGACTACACCAGCCTGCCGGCGGACGTGGGCGCGATCTACCTTCTGGCCACCGATGGCGCATACCTGCACATCGACGCCGCGGCAGTGCACGAGGCACTGGCGCTGTATCCCGACGACTGGGACCGCGCCGCGCAGGCGCTGGTGGACACCGCGCAGGCACGCGGTGCCGACGACGACATGACGGTGCAACTGCTGCGGGTCGATGCGCTGCCCGAGGTGCCGCTGCGCGACCTGCAGACCCTGCGGGCCGACCTGGCCACCGCACCGCTGCTCGTGCCCAACGCACTGTTCGAAGGCTATCGCATCGTCCGCGAACTGCACGCCAGTGCCCGCAGCCATGTCTACCTGGCGGTCGATGGGGAGACGGGCCAGCAGGTGGTGATCAAGACGCCCTCCACCGACATGGCCAGCGATGCGCAGTACCTCGACCGTTTCCTGCTGGAAGAATGGGTGGCCCGGCGCATTCAGAGCCCGCACGTGCTGCGGCCCCATGTGCACGAGCGCCCCAGAAGGCACATGTACGTCGCCATGGAGTTCGTGGAGGGGCATACCCTGGCCCAGTGGATGATCGACCACCCCCATCCGGACCTCGACACCGTGCGCGGCCTCATCGCCCAGGTCGGCAAGGGGCTGCACGCCTTTCACGTCAAGGAGATGCTGCACCAGGACCTGCGCCCGGACAACGTGATGATCGACCGCCAGGGCACTCTGCGCATCATCGACTTTGGATCGACGCATGTGGCGGGGCTGCAAGAGGGGCGGCAGGACCAGCGCGCGGACTTCATCGCCGGCACCCTGCAGTACACCGCGCCCGAATATTTCGTAGGGCACGAGGGCAGTGCGCAGTCCGACCTGTTCTCGCTGGCCGTGCTGGCCTACCAGATGCTGACCGCACAGCTGCCCTACGGCCTGCACGCCGCGCGCGTCCGGTCGGCGGCGGACATCAAGGCACTGCGCTATGTGCCGGTGCGCCATTTCAGGCCCGACCTTCCGGCGTGGCTGGACGGCGTGCTGCAAAAGGCCTTGAGCGCAGACCCGGCCCGCCGGCAGGAGGCGGTGTCGGAGTTTCTCTTCGACTTGCACTCGCCGGGTCGGCCCTTCCATGATCGCCCGTCGGTGCCGCTGGTGCAGCGCAACCCGGTGGCCTTCTGGCAGGCCGTCAGCCTGTTGCTGGTCCTGGTGGTGGTGGCCCTGATCGCCGCGCGCGTGTTCGGCTGGTAGGCACTGCACTCCGCATGCCGCCATGGCAGTCAAGGATCCTTTTCAGGACGCCTTCAGGAATGCGTTGCCTGCGGGCCTGAACAGAAAGAAAACGATCACCGCGAACAGAACCGCCCCTGGAATGAGCGCCGTCTTGACGGGCGACGTGGCGAACCCGATGAGCAGGCCCATGGTGCCCCAGCCGGTGTAGACCAGCCGGCCCCAGGGCCGCCCCCTGAGGATGGCGATGGCGCAAACCACCTGCACTGCGAGCCCGAAGTAGCCGATGCCGTACTGCAGCAGCAGAGGCAGCGGGTTTTGCCGCATCACGTCCTCGGCCAACGAGTTTCCATGCGAAGTCGCAAAGCCAGCCAGGGCCACCGCGCTGGACGCGATCAGGAGCCATGCAATGACAGTGAATGAAGTCCGGCGATTTTTGGGCATGGGGTATCCGCAGGGTTGAGGGCAAAACGTTGAAGCGCTGGATGGTCTTGCATGGGCTCGCGAAGATAAAGAGGCGGCCTGTTATCGAAGCCATTAGCCATTCTTTGGACCCTGGCCGCCCATCGGCGCGTGAACTTTGCGAAGATCGGGGCCTGGCCCATCCAGGCCAACCCCGTGCACCCCTCACCCTGGGACCGCAGCGCGCAGGCCGGGCGCCATCACAAAATAAATGACGCCGCTGTATCCGGCAAACGCACTTCCCGTGCGTCTACGTACGGAACCCTCCTCCCGCATGGCCGACCAGGACGTGGCGGCCCCTTCGATTCAGTGCGCCCAGTGATGAGACTTCTGATGTGTGTTGTTGCCAGCATGGCCGCGGCGGTGCTGCGGTCTGACGGCCTGTGCGCCTCTTCGCCCGCCTGCTGTCGCCTGAAACCACCCACGTTGCCTTTGCCATGAGCTCCATGCACTCGAATACGGGCTCTTACTTCAGCGTGGAGCAACTGCGGCGGCTGGAGCTCGTCGTGCAACTGGGCAGCTTTACCCTGGCGGCAGGGCAACTGGGGCTGACCCAGCCTGCGGTGAGCCAGCAGATACGGGTGCTCGAGCGGCAACTGGGCGTACGGCTGCTCGAGCGCTTCGGTCGGACGGTCGTTCCCACCTCGGCGGGTCTGGATCTGCTGAAGCACCTGCCGCACATCAATGCCGCGATGGAGTCGGCCTATGCCGCTGTGTCGGCCTACGCGGACGATGTGATGGGGACGATACGGATCGGGGCGGGGGCCACCAATTGCCTGTACCTGCTGCCCACCGTCCTGGGCAGACTGCGGCAGGTGTTTCCCAAGGTCCGGTTGATCATCAGCACCGGCAACACCGACGACCTGGTCCGGCGTGTGGAAGACAACGCTCTGGATATCGCGCTGGTCACGTTGCCGGTGTCCAGCCAACTGGTCAGCCCCAACATCATCCTGGAGGATGAAATCGTGGCGATCCGGCAGCGGAGTGCCGGGAGTTTTTCGGACAGGGTCGACGCCCCATCGCTCATGGGCATGCCTTTGATCATGCTCAGCGCTGGGACCTCCACCCGCGGGTTGATCGATGCCTGGTTCGCCAGCCACGGCATGAAGCCCATCCCCGAAATGGAGCTCGACAGCGTCGAAGCCATCAAGGCGGTCGTCGCCTCCGGTGCCGGGTGCAGCCTGCTGCCGAGAATGGCGGTCATGGGCACCGGCCATCATCCGGACCTGGACGTCAGCCCCGTATTCCCGCCGCTGCACCGCACACAGGTGAGTGTGACCCGCCACGACAAGACCATGACCGCCGCTTTGCGCGTGGTGATGAACGCCATTGCAAGCGAAGGCAAGCGTTTGAGCGGCGCAGCCGCCGGGCCGGCGCAGTGAGCCCGCGTGCTTCGACCCCAGGCCTTGCCCGGTGGCTGTGCCTTGGGCCATCGGGTCAAACACCGCACGGTGGCGCGCGCGGCAGTGCGTTCCGCTGGCGACATTTCTTATCTGCAGGATTCCCATGCCCACCAACGAACTGATTTTCCTGGCCAGCATTGCCGGTCTCTACCTGATGCTGGCCATCAGTCCCGGTCCCAATTTTCTGGTGATCACCGCCACGGCCATCGGCCAGTCACGGGCGCGTGCCGTGTGTGTGGGCCTGGGTGTTTCCACCGCGAGCGTGGCGTGGGCCAGCCTGGCGGCGGTAGGGCTGGGCGTGGTGGTGGCCCAGTACCAATGGGTTCAGCAGGCATTGCGCATCGCCGGTGGGGTCTACCTGCTCTACATCGGCGCCCGGTTGTTCTTTCAGGCCGGCCGGCCGTTGGCGTTGCGCGACGGCATGGCTGCAGGCGGGACGGCCTGGCAGGCCTACCGTTTCGGTCTGGCCACCAACCTTGCCAACCCCAAGTCGCTGGTTTTCTTCAGCAGTGCATTCGCCACCTTGTTCACGCCGGACCTGTCCCTCTGGGCCAAGATCGCGGCGGTCCTGGTGGTGGGGGTCATCTCGCTCACGTTGAATGTGGTGATCGCAGGCCTGTTCTCTTCGGCCGTGGCCCGGCAGGGGTATGGCGCCGCGAAGCCCGCCATCGACCGGGTGACGGGCGGACTGATGGCCTTCTTCGGCATCAAGCTGCTGCTGGGCCGATAGGCCAGCGGCCCGCTGGGCCGCCAGGGTGCAGGCGCGGGCCCTGCCGGCTGCCGCGCAGATAATTCAGGCCATCTATTTTCAACTCGCTTGAGGCTGGCCGCGCTGGGCCAGCCTGTACAGCCAACGTGCGGGCTACTCAGACACCGTGTTCGAGCGTTACTACCGCGAATTGCTGAATTTTCTGGCGCGCAAGGTGAGCGACCGCGACACCGCGGCCGACTTGACGCAGGAAAGCTTTGCGCGGATCTACGCCGCGCAGCAGGCCGGCCAGGCGGTGCGCGAGCCCCGCGCATGGCTCTATGCCACTGCGCGCAACCTCCTGACGGACCACCACCGCCGCGCTGCGGTGCGCGAAACGGGTGCTGCAGACGGCGATGGAGACCGGGGTGATGCCGACGCCCATGTCGGCCCGCCATCCCTGGAGCCCGACGCCATCCTGTCCGGCCGCCAGCGCCTGGCCGCCATCGAGCAGGCGCTGCTGCAGCTGTCGCCACGCCCGCGCGAAGCCTTCGTGCTGTTCAAGCTGGAAGGCCTGAGCCGCAGCGAAGTGGCGCAGAAGATGGGCGTCAACGTCAAGACGGTGGAGACCCACCTGGAAGTCGCGATGGACGCCTGCATGCGCCAGCTGCAGGCGCTGGAGGGCGAAGTGGTGCCCCCGGCCGGCGGTCGCCGCCGCCGCCGTACAGGCAGTGCCCCACCGTGAACCACCGTGCCCGTGTGCGGGCTCCGCACCGAAGACTCCGGCTTTGAGGCCGCTCGTTCGTCTACAACCCGACACCTCCCGCGATCATGATGCCCATAGAGCCCACGACCGATGAAGCCCGCCGACGCCAGGAAGTGGCGGGATGGTTTCTGCGCCGCGATGCCGGGGATGGTGCGTGGTCCGCGGCGGACGAGGCCGCTTTCACGCAGTGGCTCGGTCGCGATGCCGGCAACCGCCAGGCCTATGCGCGCTGGGCCACCGACTGGGCCTTGATCGACACGATGCCGCGCGACACCGCAGCCAGACTGCGCGCGCTGGTGGCCGCTGAGCGCGCGCCGGCCGCAGTGCCGGTGCCGCGGCGCCGTGCGATGGCGGGGTGGGCCCTGGCGGGCGTGGCTGCGGTGGCCGTTACGGGGGGCTGGCTTGGCTGGCAACACCTGGAGGCCCGCCCGGTGTACGAGCAGGCGTTCGGCACGCAGCGCGGCCAGCAGTCCCACGTGACGCTGCCCGATGGCTCCGAGCTGCGGCTGGACACCTCCACCACACTCCAGGTGACGTTCTTTCGCGGCCGGCGCGAGGTGCAGCTTGTGCAGGGGCAGGCCCTGTTCACAGTGCGTGCCGACCCGGACCGGCCTTTTCAGGTCACGGCGCAAGACGTGCATGTGACGGTGGTCGGGACGCGCTTTACCGTGCGCTCGACACCCGGCATTCCCTCGCGGGAAGGCGTTGAAGTCGCGGTGGAGCATGGCCGGGTGCGGGTGGCGAACGGCCTGGTGGCGGGCGGTGGTGCGGACGCTGCGGCGCATCGGGTGGAGCTCACGGCCGGCCAGCATCTGGTGCTGCAGGGGCCCGGTGCGCAGCCGGTCGTGAAGGCGCTGCCCACGGACGGCGCGGCGCTTTGGCACCAGGGTGCGCAGATCAGCTTCAGCAACGCCCCGCTGAAGACGGTGATGGCCGAGATGGGGCGCTACGCCGATCTGGGCCTGGTAGACGTGGACCCATCAGCGCTCGACCTTCGGCTCTCCGGCACCTTCGATCCGCGCGATGCGGCCGCGGCGCGCCGCCTGCTCGCTGGCGCGCTGCAACTGCAACTCGTGCCCCTGGGTGACGGCTACGCGCTGCGGCGGCAGGGTGGATGAGCAGCGATTTTTGAAAATGTTTGGCCCAGGTATCCGGCAAACGCCCTGCCGGTACGTCTACACGAACGAGAACCATTCGTATCTTGTTGGTGAAGTGACCATGAAAAAACCTCCATTGCCCTCTTCGGCAGCGCTTGCGCTGGCTATCCCTTTCGCCGTCGCGTCGGGTGCGTTCACCGCATCCGCCGGGGCGCAGGCGGTCGACAGCGCGCTGTCGTCCGCTGCCGAGCGCGACATCGCCATCGCCGCCCAGCCGCTGGGCGATGCGATCAACGACTGGGCCAGGCAAGCCCGCATGCAGGTGGCGGTGCCGCAGTCGCTCGTGGCCGGCAAGACGGCCCCGGCAGTCAGTGGCCGCATGACGCCCCGGCAGGCGCTGGACAGGCTGCTGGCCCACAGCGGCCTGATGGCGGTCAGCGAAGGCGCCTCCGTGCTGATCCGTGCCGTGCCGCCCCCGGGCTCTGCCGCGACGCTGCCCTCGGTCACAGTGAATGCCAGCGCCGAGCCAGAGACCGCCACTGGCCCCGTCCCGCGCTATGTGGCCCAGCGCAGCGCCACGGGCACCAAGACGGACAGCTCCATCCTGGAGGTTCCGCAGTCGCTGTCCGTGATCGGCCGCCAGGAGATGGAGGCGCGCGGCGCCCTGGATCTGATGGACGTCGTAGGCCAGACGCCGGGCGTGTCCGTCGCTGCCTACGGGCCCGACAACCGCGGCTGGGAGTACCTGTCCCTGCGCGGCTTCCCGGGCAACAGCAGCAGCTTTCGCGACGGGCTGCCCCAAAGCCAGTTCGGCGTCATCTACCGCATGACGGAGACCTACGGCCTGGAGCGGGTGGAGGTGCTGCGGGGGCCCTCGTCGGTGCTGTACGGACAGGGCGATGCGGGCGGCATCGTCAACCGCGTGAGCAAGGCGCCGGGGCCGCAAGCCACGCGGGAGGTCGAACTGCAGGTGGGCAACTTCAACCGCAAGCAGTTGGGCGTGGACCTGGGGGGCTCGGTGGGGGAGGGCGGCGACCTGGCCTTCCGGCTGGTCGGTGTGGCCCTGGACAGCCAGGACCAGGACCGGTACGCGAACGGCGACCGCATCACCCGGCAGCGCGCTTACCTGGCGCCGTCGCTGCGCTGGAGCCCGAGCGCAGCGACCTCGCTCACCCTGTTTGGCGAACTGCTCAACGACGAGTCCGGCGAGGACCCGTACTACGCCATCTTCACCGACCCCGGCGGTGTCCGCAGGCAGGTCAAATATGGAGACCCTTCCTTCAGCCGTTTTCGGCAGGACCAGTACTCGGTGGGCTACCGGTTCGACCATGCGCTCGGCAATGGATGGAGCGTGCGGCAGAACGCGCGCTACACCGACATCACGATGGCACGGCGGGCGCTGTGGGGCGACACGCTGCAGCCCGACGGCCACACCCTGTCGCGCATGACCCGGTCCTGGGACGATGCGCTCGAACAGGCATCGGTGGACACGCAACTGCAGGGCAGCCTGATCACCGGCACCACGCAGCACCAGCTGCTCTTCGGCATCGACTGGAATCATCTGCGGGGCACGGCATTGCGATTCCGGGGCCAAGGCCCTGACCTCGACCTGTTCAATCCGGTGTACGGCATGGCCGTTCCGGCCCCGACGCTGCCATGGACCGACTTCCGCCAGAGCACCCACCAGGTCGGCGTGTACGCCCAGGACCAGATCCGGTTCGGCGAGCGCTGGATCGCGATCCTGGGCGGGCGCCAGGACTCCGTGAGGTCCACCATCGACAACCGCCTGAGCGCCACCACCACCCAGACCGACCATGCGTTCAGCGGGCGGGTCGGGCTGAACTACCTGCTGGGCAATGGCTGGGCGCCGTACGCCAGCTATGCCGAGTCCTTCCTGCCAACGAGCGGGGTGGACGCTGCCAACAGCCCGTTCAAGCCCAGCCGGGGCAAGCAGCTGGAGGTGGGCATCAAGTACAAGCCCGACGATGGCAAGAGTCTCTTCACGGCGGCTCTCTTCGATCTCACAAAGACGAACATCGTGACCTACGACAACATCACCTCGGAAGCACGGCAGATCGGCCAACAGCGTTCGCGGGGGCTGGAACTGGAAGCCAAGACCGACCTCACGCATCGCCTGAGCGCCACAGCCTCTGCCACCTGGATGAGCGTGAAGGTCATCCAAAGCGCCAATGCGGCCGAGGTCCACAAGAGCCCCGCCGCAGTGCCCGGCAAGATGGCATCGGTCTGGCTCGACTACGCCGTGGGCGCGGGCCTTGGCGTGGGCGCAGGCGCCAGCTATGTGGGCCCACGGCAGAACGACGAGGCCAACACCTCGACCGAAGGCGGGTTCACGCTGCTCAATGCCGTGCTGCAGTACGACCAGGGCCCGTGGCGTTTTGCCCTGAACGTGACCAACCTTCTGAACAGGAAGTACAACTCCATCTGCTACCACGGCGAGTGCTACCTGGGCCGGGAGCGCACGGTGACGGCATCGGCCAAGTATAGGTTCTGAGAGGGCTGTTCGCGTGGTTTCAGATCGCCCCACCGGCCAAGGTGGCCGGTGGGGCGGTGGCCGTTGCCTGGTGGTATCGGTTGGTGCGTGGTGGGCCTGGCATCGTGTCGTACCGTTGCCAACTGCGCTGCCGCCAAGGCCCCCCACAACAAAAAAGCCCTGACTCTTGCGAATCAGGGCTTTTCATTTGGTGCCGGAGAGATGAATCGAACACCCGACCTTCTCATTACGAATGAGCTGCTCTACCGACTGAGCTACACCGGCGTAAGCCTCAAATTATAGCGCGGAATGGTAGCTTGTCACGCGCTCGACCTCATTTTTGGAGCCCAGGATCACGCTGACGCGCTCGTGCAACTGGGTGGGCTGGATTTCCAGGATGCGCTGCTTGCCGTTGGTGGCGGCGCCGCCGGCCTGCTCGACCAGCCAGCCCATGGGGTTGGCCTCGTACATCAGGCGCAGCTTGCCCGGCTTGTTCGGCTCGCGCTTGTCCCAGGGGTACATGAAGATGCCGCCACGGGTCAGGATGCGGTGCACGTCGGCCACCATGGACGCGATCCAGCGCATGTTGAAGTCCTTGCCGCGGGGGCCGTCCTTGCCCTGCAGGCATTCGTCGATGTAGCGCTTCACGGGCTCGTCCCAGTGGCGCATGTTGCTCATGTTGATCGCGAATTCCTTGGTGTCGTCGGGAATGCGCACGTTCTCTTCGGTGAGCACGAAGGAGCCTTGCTCGCGGTCCAGCGTGAACATGGCCACGCCGTCGCCCACGGTCAGCACCAGGGTGGTCTGCGGGCCGTAGATGCAGTAGCCTGCGGCCACCTGGCTGGTGCCGGGCTGCAGGAAGTCGCCGGCTTCCACGCCGCGGTCGTCGTCAGGCTTCTTGAGCACGCTGAAGATGGTGCCGATGCTCACGTTCACGTCGATGTTGGAAGAGCCATCGAGCGGGTCGAACAGCAGCAGGTATTCGCCCTGTGGATAGCGGTTGGGCACCAGGTAGATGCCGTCCATTTCTTCGGACGCCATGGCCGCCAGGTGGCCGCCCCATTCGTTGGCTTCGATCAGCACTTCGTTGGCAATGATGTCCAGCTTCTTCTGGATCTCGCCCTGCACGTTCTCGCTGGAGGCCGTGCCCAGCACGCCGCCGAGCGCGCCCTTGTTGACGGCCTGGCTGATGCTCTTGCACGAGCGGGCCACCACTTCGAGCAGCAGGCGCAGCTGCGAGGGGATGAGCCCGTCGATGCGTTGCTGCTCGACCAGGTAGCGGGTGAGGGAGATGCGGGAGCTCATCGGTGGATCGTCCTTGAGGCTGTGGGTGGTGATGTGAAAGGGGTCAGCGCGACTGCTCGCGCTCGGTCAGCTCTGCCAGGGTCGCCTCGGTTTCGGCCAGCAGGTCGTCGTCGCCGCTGGCATGGGCGATGGCCACGCGTTGCTGGAACAGGCTGCGGGCCAGCGCGGAGTCGCCGCCTTCGTGGGCGAGCACGCCTTGCTGGAAAAGGGTGTCCAGCACGATGCCGTCGTCGTGCAGCGCCTGGCCCAGGGCGAGGCGTTGCGCCAGATACTGCCGTGCCTGGGCGTGGTCGCCCAGCTCGTAGGCGTTTTGCGCCAGGTTGTTGATCAGGCCCGACAGGCGCACGTCCTTGTCGGAGCCAAAGGCGCTCTGGGCATCGCTGAGCAGCTGCTGGTTGTGCGCCAGGGCCTCGGCAAAGCGGCCGGCTTCGTGCAGGGCGTAGCCGATCTCCTCGCGGATGCCCAGCTTCTGCTCGGGGCTCAGCACCGCGCCGTCCTGCTCGGCCCATTGCGCCGACTGGCGCAGGTGTTCGATGGCGGTGTCGTATTCCTCGGACTGCAGGGCCGATTCGCCGATGGCGTAGTGCTGCTGGTAGCGGTCGGTGGGCGTGAGCTGGCCCAGTGCCGCGCGGATGGCCAGCGCACGCAGGCCCAGGGGCAGGCCCTCGTCGTCCATCTGGCGTTTGGAATAGACCACGAACTGCAGCCACAGCAGCTCGGCCAGCTCGGGCGATTTGGCCCCCAGGCCCTCGGCCAGGGGGCGCAGCGCCGCCAGGTCGGCCGACATGGCCGAGCCGCTGAACATGGCGCCCTCGTCGTACACGGTGTCGCGCAGCGGGTTGAACCGCTGCGCGAACTGCTGCGCGGGGCTGGAGGTTCGGGAGAACAAGGCCATGCGTGCGGTCCGGCTCAGTCGGCCAGTGCGCGGGTGACCACCTCGCGCACGTCGTTGGACAGGTCGGGCTTGGCGGCCACGCGCGCGATGGCTTCGCGGGCGGCGGTGCGCCAGGGTTCGGCCAGCTTCTTCCAGCGGTCCAGCGCGCGCGCCAGGCGGGCGGCGACCTGCGGGTTGATGGCGTCGAGCTCGATCACCCGGTCGCTCCAGAACACGTAGCCCGCGGCATCCGCGCGGTGGAAGGCGCCGGGGTTGGCGCTGCAGTAGCTGAAGATCACGCTGCGCGCGCGGTTGGGGTTCTTCAGGCTGAAGTCCGGGTGCTGCATGAGCTGGCGCACGGCGGGCAGCACGTTGCCGCCGCGGTCGGGGGCGCCCGCCTGCAGCGCGAACCACTTGTCGATGACGAGCGGCTCGTCCTTGAACATCGCATGAAAGCGCGCCAGCGCTGGCGCCGCCAGTTCACTGCCGCTGGCCACCAGGGCGGTCAGGGCGTTGAAGCGGTCGGTCATGTTGCTCGCCACCTTGAAGCGCTGCAGCGCCTTGCCGGGCCAGACGGCGTCGCCGGTCTTTTGCGCGGCGATGCACAGCATGTGCAGCGCCAGGCCGCTCAGTGCGCGGCGGCCGGAGGAAACCGGGTCGGGGCTGTAGCCGCCGGTGTCCTGGTTGTGCTCCCAGACGGTCTCCCAGTCGGCTTGCAGCGACACGGCCAGTTGCTCGCGCATGGCTTCGCGCACCGCGTGGATGCGCTGCGGATCGACCACGGCCAGCTGTTCGGCGATGTAGGTCTCGGACGGCAGGGTGAGCACCAGCTCCTTGAACGCGGCGTCCAGCAGCGGGTTGCGCAGCACGGCGTGCATGGCGTCCACGAACTCCGCTGGCAGGATTTGCGAGTCCGATGGGCCGCTACCGCTTGTTGGTTGTGCGCTACCAGCTATCGTATTGATAGCGGCGCAGGCAAAGCGCAGGGCCAGGCGCTGGCCGGCTTCCCAGCGGTTGAAGGCGTCGGTGTCGTGCGCCAGCAGGGCCAGCAGTTGGGCGTCGGTGTACTCGATGTCCAGCACCACGGGGGCGCTGAAGCCGCGCAGCACGGATGGCACGGGCTCGGCGTCCACGTTGGTGAAGGTGAGTGTCTGCGATGCCTCGGTGAGCACGACCACGCGCGAGGTGGGTGCGGTGGCGGCGTCAGCAGCGTCGGTGCCAGCGCCTTCACCCGACAGGTGCAGAGGCAGGGCGGCGCCGGTGGCGGCGTCGATGAGGCCCAACTCCACCGGGATCACGAAGGGCAGCTTCTCGCTCTGGCCGGGCGTGGGGTCGCAGCTTTGCGCCAGGGTGAGCGCATAGCAGCGCGTGGCGGCGTCGTAGCGGCCTGTGGCGCGCACGCGGGGCGTGCCGGCCTGGCTGTACCAGCGCTTGAACTGGGGCAGGTGCTGCGCCAGGGGGCTGCCCGGGTTGGCATCGGCAATGGCCTGCACGAAGTCGTCGCAGGTCACGGCGTGGCCGTCGTGGCGTTCGAAGTACAGCTTCATGCCCTTGGCGAAGCCTTCGCGGCCCACCAGGTTGTGCTGCATGCGCACGACCTCCGCACCTTTTTCGTAGATGGTGACGGTGTAGAAGTTGTTGATCTCGACGTAGCTGTCGGGCCGCACCGGGTGGGCCATGGGGCCCGCGTCTTCGGGGAACTGGGCGGTGCGCAGCACGCGCACGTCCTCGATGCGCTTGACGGCGCGGGCCGACGGGCTGCCGGCCAGGTCCATGCTGAATTCCTGGTCGCGAAAGACGGTGAGGCCTTCTTTCAGCGACAGCTGGAACCAGTCGCGGCAGGTCACGCGGTTGCCGGTCCAGTTGTGGAAGTACTCGTGGCCGACCACGCTTTCGATGTTGGCGAAGTCCACATCGGTGGCCGTCGATTCGCTGGCCAGAACGTACTTCGTGTTGAAGATGTTCAGGCCCTTGTTCTCCATGGCGCCCATGTTGAAGTCGCTGGTGGCGACGATCATGAAGCGCTCCAGGTCCAGCGGCAGGCCGAAGCGGGCTTCGTCCCAGGCCACGCTGTACATCAGCGAGTTCATGGCGTGTTCGGTCTTGCCCAGGTCGCCGGGGCGCACGTACACCTGCAGCAGGTGGTCGGTGCCCGAGCGGCTCTTGATGTGCTGCTCGCGCGCCACCAGCTTGCCCGCCACCAGGGCGAACAGGTAGCAGGGCTTCTTGTGCGGGTCGACCCACTTGGCGAAGTGCCGGGCGCCGTTCGGGCCGTCTTCCAGCGGACCGCTGTCCACCAGGTTGCCGTTGCTCAGCAGCACCGGGTACTGGGCCTTGTCGGCGCGCAGCGTGACGGTGTAGCTGGCCATCACGTCGGGCCGGTCCAGGAAGTAGGTGATGCGGCGAAAGCCCTCGGCCTCGCACTGCGTGAAGAATGTGCCCTGGCTCACGTACAGGCCCATGAGCTGGGTGTTCTTGGCGGGGCAGCAGGTGGTGAAGATCTCGAGCGTGAAGGGCTCGTTGCCGTTGTCATCGATGGTGGGCAGGTTCTCCAGCACTAGGCGGGAGCCTTCCATCTTGAACGAGGTGCCCTGGCCGTTGACCAGCACGCGCGCCAGGTTCAGCTCGTCGCCGTCGAGCTTGAGCGGCTGCGCGGCCACGTCGGGGTTGCGGCGCAGCAGCATGCGGTTGAGCACGCGGGTCTTGGCGGGGTCCAGGTCGAAGGTCAGCTCGACGCTGTCGATCCAGTAGGCGGGGGCGGTGTAGTCCTCGCGGCGGATGGCGGCCGGGTGGGCCACTGCGTCTCCGCTTCCGTCTGCTTTATGCAGTTGCAACATGGATGCTCTCCAGAAAGTCGGTGTTCATGAGTTCGGTGTAGTCGCGCACGGCGGCCACCACGTGGGGGCCCGCCAGTTCGTCTGCACTGTGGGTGCTGCAAATGGCCACGGCACGCATGCCGGCGCGCCGCGCGGCCTCGATGCCGAAGGGCGCGTCTTCAAACACGATGCAGTGCTCGGGCGCCACGCTGATGCGGCGCGCGGCCTCCAGAAAGATCGCCGGCTGCGGCTTGCCGGGCAGGCCCTCGTCGCCGCGCACGATGGCCAGCGGAGCGGGCTGCAGGGTGAGGTGGCCCAGCGCGAACTCCACGTTGCCGATGTCCCCCGCCGTGCCCACCGCCACCTTCAGGCCGCGCGCATGCACCTGCGCCGCGAACGCGCGAAAGCCGGCCACTTCGGCAAAGCGTGGCGCGAACAGCTCGCGGTAGATGGTTTCCTTCTCGTGCGTGAGCGCGTCGGCTTCTTCCTGCGACACCGCGCGGCCCAGCAGCTCCACGATGCACTCGGTGCCATTACGGCCCGTGGTGCGGGCCATGAGGTCGGGCACGTCGATGTGCATGCCGCGGCGGCGCGTGAACTCGACCCAGGCCTGGGCGTGCCAGGGCATGGAGTGGATCATGGTGCCGTCCATGTCGAAGATGATGGCTTCGGTGTGCGCGGGCGCACCTGCAGTGCGCAGCAAAGGGGTGGCGGACATGGATTACACGCCCTGCTTGAGCGAGGCTTCGATGAACGCGTCCAGGTCGCCGTCCAGCACCTTTTGCGTGGCCGAGATTTCGACGTTGGTGCGCAGGTCCTTGATGCGGCTGTTGTCCAGCACGTACGAGCGGATCTGGTGGCCCCAGCCCACGTCGGTCTTGGTGTCTTCCAGCTTCTGGGCTTCTTCCTGGCGCTTGCGCATCTCGAAGTCGTACAGCTTGGAGCGCAGGCGCTGCCACGCGATGTCGCGGTTGCCGTGCTGGCTGCGGCCGTCCTGGCACTGCACCACGATGCCGGTGGGGATGTGGGTCAGGCGCACGGCCGAGTCGGTCTTGTTGATGTGCTGCCCGCCCGCGCCGGATGCGCGGTAGGTGTCGGTGCGCACGTCGGCCGGGTTGATGTTGATCTCGATGGAGTCGTCGATCTCCGGGTAGACGAACAGCGACGCGAACGAGGTGTGGCGGCCGCCCGAGCTGTCGAACGGGCTCTTGCGCACCAGGCGGTGCACGCCGGTTTCGGTGCGCAGCAGGCCGTAGGCGTACTCGCCCTCGACCTTGATCGTCGCGCTTTTTATGCCGGCCACGTCGCCCGGGGTTTCTTCTTCGACCGTGGTCTTGAAGCCCTTGCGCTCGGCGTACTTCAGGTACTGGCGCAGCAGCATGCTGGCCCAGTCGCACGCCTCGGTGCCGCCCGCGCCGGCCTGGATGTCGACGAAGCAGTTGAGCGGGTCGGCCTCGTTGCGGAACATGCGGCGGAACTCCAGCTCTTCGATGAGCGGGCGCAGCTTGGCGGTCTCGGCCTCGATGGTGAGCAGGCCGGGCTCGTCGCCTTCTTCCTTGCTCATGTCATAGAGCTCGGTGTTGTCGGCCAGCTCGCGCGTGAGCTTGTCGAGCGTGACGACCACGCCCGAGAGCGACTTTTGTTCCTTGCCCAGCTCCTGGGCCTTCTTCGGGTCGTTCCAGACCGAAGGGTCTTCCAGCGATGCGTTTACCGTGCGCAGGCGTTCGAATTTGGCATCGAAGTCAAAGATACCTCCGTAACTCTTGCGTTCGCAGAGCCAGGTCGCCGAGGGTGGTGCCGATGAGGTTGATGCGTTCTGCGTCCATGATTCTTGTCCTGGGTGTTCTGTGGAATAACCCGCGATTTTCTCATGGGACGGCCTCTTGCCCCGGCAAAGCCCTCAGGAGCGCTGCCCGCCGGGCCGCAGAGGGGCAGCGGCACCGCTGTCAGTGAATGAAAATGTCAAAAATGATAGCTGCTGGCGCTTGCTGGTCAAGCGGTAGCGACCATTTTGATGGTGCTACGCGCTTCAGGCGGCGGCCAGGAACGTTTCGATCAGCTGCGCCACCTGCCCGGGCTGGTCGTGGTGCAGCATGTGCCCGGCGTCCTGCACGACGGCGGTCCGCACGTCGCGCACATGGGTCAGGCGCTGGTGGTATTCCTCCAGGCTGTACCTGCCCTTCCACCACTGGCCCAGGCTGTCGTCGCTGGCTTCCACCGCCAGCACGGGGGCGGCGATGCGGTCGTACAGCGCCAGCGCCTCGTCCAGCCGGTAGAGCTGCGCGCTGGTGATCTTGTGGGCCGGGTCGCCCAGGATCTCCCACTGGCCCTGGGCGTTGGGCCGGGCCCAGTGGCCGGCCAGCCAGCGGGCCTTGTCCTCGGACAGGCGCGGGTTGGTCTTCATCAGCCGGCGGGCCACGCCGTCCTGGCTGTCGTAGGTCTTGAGGGCCAGCTCGCCGCTGCGCAGCTGCTTGAGCTCGTCGATCCACTGCGCATAGCGCTTGGGCGCCTGCTCGGGCTTGGAGGCGGGCATGCCGAAGCCCTCCAGGTTGACCAGGCGGCGGATGCGCTCGGGCCGCACGCCCGCATACATCATGGCGATGTTGCCGCCCATGCTGTGGCCCACCAGGTCGATGGCTTCGCCGGGGGCGTAGTGGTCCAGCAGCATGTCCAGGTCGGCCAGGTAGTCGGCAAAGAAGTAGTGGTCGGCCTGCGCGGTGGAGGTAAGGCCGAAGCCGCGCCAGTCGGGCGCGATGATGCGGCGCTCCTGCTGCAGCGCATCCACGGTGAACTGGTAGGACGCACCCACGTCCATCCAGCCGTGCAGCAGCACCAGCGTGGGCAGCGGGCTGTGTTCCGGGCCCCAGTGGCGGACGTGGTAGTCGAGATGGCGCAGAGGCAGCGTGCTGCTGCGGGAGGGCTTGAGCGGGGTGTACATGGGCGGCGGCGCGAAGTGGGGCAGCAGGAAGGTCCCGCAAAGCGCAGGGCCTGCGGGTGTCCCTGGATGGTAATGGGGCCGCCCGCTGCACCGCCGCCAGCGGTGTCGCCTGCGCGGCTGGTGGGGCGGCGGGTGGCGCGGGGGCGAGGCAGGCTCTTCGGGCCGCCCTGCGGCGGCCTGCAGAGCGCAGCGAAATCCATTATTCTGCGCAGTCCTTCGTTTGCCCGTACTCCTTCTTTCCATGCAAAAAATCCAACTCGGCACCAGCGATCTGCAGGTCACTCCCATCTGCCTGGGCACCATGACTTTTGGCGAGCAGGTGGCAGAGGCCGATTCGCACGCCATCCTCACGCGCTCGCTCGACCGGGGTGTGAACTTCATCGACACGGCCGAGATGTACTCGGTGCCGGCCAAGGCCGAGACCTTTGGCGCCACCGAGACCATCATCGGCAACTGGTTCGCCAAGAACCCCGGCGCGCGCCAGAAGCTGGTGGTGGCCACCAAGGTCGCAGGCCCCTCGCGCGGCATGCCCTGGGTGCGTGAAGGCAAGGGCATGACACCGGCCGACATCGTGGCCTCGTGCGACGCCAGCCTGCGCCGCCTGCAGACCGACGTGATCGACCTCTACCAGATCCATTGGCCCGAGCGCCACGTGCCCGCCTTCGGCAACCTGTACTACGACCCCGCCAAGGAAACGTCGCAGACCCCCATCCACGAACAGCTCCAGGCCCTGGCCGGCCTGGTCCAGGCCGGCAAGGTGCGCCACATCGGCCTGTCCAACGAGAGCCCTTACGGCGTGCACGAATTCGTGCGGCTGGCGGAGCAGCACGGCCTGCCGCGCGTGGCCACGGTGCAAAACCCGTATTGCCTGATCAACCGCACCTGGGAAAACGGCCTGGACGAAACCTGCCACCGCCTGAACGTGTCGCTGCTGGCGTACTCCCCGCTGGGCTTCGGTTTGTTGACCGGCAAGTACGACGACAGCGGCCTCACCGGCCCGGGCGCGCCGCAGGGCGCGCGCATCGCCACCTACGAGTCGGTGCGCAAGCAGCGCTGGGGCCGCCCCGAGGCGCTGACCGCATCGCGCCGCTACAACCAGCTGGCCCGCGACAACGGCCTCACGCCCACGCAACTGGCCCTGGCGTTCTGCTACACCAAGTGGCAGGTCGCCAGCACCATCATCGGCGTGACATCGGTGGCGCAACTGGATGAGGACCTGAACGCCTGGGACACGAAGCTCTCGCCCGAGGTGCTGCAGGCGATCGACGCGATCCGCTGGGAAATCCGCGACCCTGCTTTGTGATTTGCGGCGTTCCCCGTCGCCTCGAAGCAGCTAGGCACCACCACCACCGTTCACGCTGAGCCTGTCGAAGCGCCGCGCAGCGTTTCGAATTTCTGCGGTGGTGTTGGCGTTCAGCAGGCTCCACACCGCTGTTGCGTCGGCGGTGGAGTGCGCCCCGTGAAGGGGCTTGAGGATCGCTGACCTCTTCGTGCACCGCCAGTGCACCTTTGCACTGGCGAGCGTGCCTTCATCAGGCTGATGCGGCCTCTGCCGTCAGCGCGCCATCCTTCCACGGCACGCCGTGGGCCTCGCCCAAATCCCAGAACAAGCCGGCCATCACCGCCAGCCCTTCGCGCGCCACCGACGCCAGCAGATGCTCGTTGGGTGCGTGCTGCGCGCAGGCCGGGTACGAATGCGGCACCCACAGCGTGGGCAGGCCCAACTGGTCGGCGAAGATGTCGTTGGGCAGCGAGCCCGCCAGGTTGGGCAGCAGCGTGGCGGGCTGGCCGGCGCTGGACTGTAGCGACGCCAGCGTCCAGTCCACCCAGGGGTTGTGCAGGTCCAGCCGCGTGGCGCCGCACACCATGCCCATGGTGATCTCCACGTCAGCGAAACCATGGGCGTCCAGGTGCTCGCGCAGCGTGCGTTCCACGTTGCGCCAGTCGGTGCCCACCACGAAGCGCAGCTGGCAGTGCGCCACCGCGCTGGACGGAATGGCATTGATCGGACGTTGCGCATTGCCGGAGCCCAGCGCCAGCACCTCCAGCGTATTCCAGCCCACCAACTGCTCGGCGGGCGTGAGGCCCGGCTCGCCCCAACCGGGCGTGAGCGCGGGGTCGTCCGCACCGGCGCCGATCACCACGTCTTTCAGCGCGGTGCGCAGCTTGTCGGGCACCGAGGGCGGCAGCAGGCCTTTGACGAGGATGCGGCCCTGGGCATCCACCAGCGTTGCCAGCGCATGCGTGACCACCGTGGCCGGGTTGGCCAGCACGCCGCCCCAGTTGCCCGAGTGGTAGGCCTTGTCGCGGCTGCGCACGGTGAGCGAGAAGTTGATCGCGCCGCGCGACCCGAGAAAGAGGGTGGGGTGGCCCGCATTCACGCGGGGGCCGTCGCTGGCGACGAACAGGTCGGCCTTCAGCGCATCGCTGTGCTGCTCGCAGAACGCCGCCAGGCCGGGCGAGCCCGCTTCCTCGCCCATCTCCATGATCAGAGTCACGTTGTAGCCCAGGCGGCCGCTGCGCGCTTCGATGGCGTGGGCCAGAGCTGCCAGGCTCACCGTGTGCTGGCCCTTGTTGTCGGCCGTGCCGCGGCCGTACCAGCGGTTGCCTTCGATGGTCATCTCCCAGGGAGAGAGGCCCTCGCGCCAGTTGCTCTCCTGCCCGTTGACCACGTCGCCGTGGCCGTAGGTGAGCACGGTGGGCAGGGCCGGGTCTTCCACGCGCCGCGCGACGAGGAAGGGGCCGCCCTGCGGCGAGGGGTTGTCCAGCACCTGGCAGTCGAAGCCCAGGGGCGCGAGCCACGGCACCATTTCATCGGTGAGGTACATGCGCAGTTCGGGCGGCACCTTGCCGGTGTCGCTCTCGGTGCGCCAAGCCACGCGGCGGCGCAGGTCGCCCTCGAAGCGGCCGTCGTCGAAGTAGCGCTGGACGCTGTCTATCAGTTGTTCGCGGGTCATCGTGCGGGTCCTTCCGGAGGTTGTCGTCTCTGCATTCATCAGTCCACCACGATCTTGGCGCGGTGGGCCAGTGCGCGGTAGCGGCCGATCTCGTTGTCCATGGCGGTGTGCATGGCTTTGGGGCCGATGAATACCGGCTCCATGCCCTGGGCGCGGATTTGCTCCTGCAACTGCGGGTCGCGCAGGGCGGCTTCCACTTCCTTGAGCAGCTTGTCCACGATGGGCGCCGGCGTGCGCGCGGGCGCTGCCACGGCGTACCACCCATCGAAGGCCGCGTCGGGCAGCTTGAGCTCCTGCACGGTGGGCACCGTGGGCAGGGCGCGGGCGCGTTCGTTGCCGGCAATCGCCAGGGCGCGCAGCTTGCCGGACCGCACGTGCGGCGCGGCACTGGCCACGGTGTCGACGGCCATCTGGATCTCACCGCCAATCAGGCCCATCATGGCCTGGGCGCTGCCGCGGTAGGGCACGTCCTGCAGGCGCACATCGGCCGCCTGCTCGATCAGCGCGCCCACCAGGTGCGGTGCGGAGCCCGAGCCGAAGGTGGCGTAGTTGATGGTCTTGGGCGCGGCCTTGGCCGCTGCCAGCAGCCCCGCCAGGTCCTTGTACGGCGAGGTGGCACTGACCACCACCACCAGCGGTGCGCGCGCAATGATGGCCACGGGGGCCAGGTCCTTGAGCGGGTCGTACGGCAGCTTGGGGCGCAGCGCGGCGTTGACGGTGTAGCTGGTGGAGCCCGACACCAGCAGGGTGTAGCCATCGGGCTCGGCTTTGACCACGCTGTCGGTGCCGATGATGGTGGAGGCGCCGGGCTTGTTGTCGACGACGACCGGCTGGCCCAGGCGGGTGGCCAGCTTCTGGCCCAGCGCGCGGGCCACGGCGTCGGTGCCGCCGCCGGGCGGAAACGGCACCACCAGGCGCACGGACCGCTGGGGCCAGGCATCCGGCTGCGCAGCCGTCTGGGCGAAGGAGGGGGTGCCGACACCGGCAAGGGCTGCGAGGGCAACGGACAACAGCGAGGCTCGAACAAGGCGTTTTTTCATGCGGACTCCGGTGGTGAGGCCTGGGCGCAGCCCGCAGCCACAACGGGGCGGAATGGCGTGTGCACACAGGCATGGGTGAATTGGAGCCCTAAGCCATGCAAGATGGAAGCCGGTTTACCATTGCTTTGAATAGAGATTTGGCAACTGACCATTGCCTTTTTGTGACTGGACGCCGCCATGCCGATTTCATTGCTCAGCCTGCCGGTGCGCTACTTTCTGGAGGTGGCGCGCACGGGCTCCGTCAACCAGGCGGCGCAGCGCCTGCATGTGGCGGCCTCGGCCGTGAGCCGCCAGCTGGGCAAGCTGGAGGACAGCCTGGGCGTGGTGCTGTTCGAGCGCCAGGCACGCGGCATGGCGCTGACCGAGGCGGGCACCCACCTCTTGGCCCACGCCAATGCGCACGACGCGCAAGCGACCGAACTCGTGGATCAACTGCAGGGCTTGTCGGCCCAGGGCGCCGTGCGCGTGCGCGTGGCCTGTACCGAGGGATTTGCCGCCACCTTCATGCCGCTGGTGATGTCCAGCTTTCGGCAGGCCCACCCGCAGGTGCAGCTGCAACTGCAGGTGGCCGTGCCGCAGGAGGTGTCGGCCCTGGTGCTGCGCGGGGAGGTCGACCTGGCGCTCAAATACAGCGTGGCGCCCGAGAAGGGGCTGCAGGTGCTGCACTCGGCCATCGCACCCATCTACGCGATCATGCCGGCGCAGCACCCGCTGGCGCGCCAGCGCAGCGTGTGCGTGGCCGACGTGGTGCGCTACCCGCTGCTGATGGGCGCCAGCAGCACCACCGGACGGCAGCTGTTCGACCTGAGCTGCGCGGTGCAGGGGCTGCGCTATGTGCCGGCGGTGGAGAGCAACTTCTCGTCGGCGCTGCTGCCGCTGCTCAGCGGCCAGGACGTAGCGCTGGCCAGCTACCTGACCGCGGCGCGCTGGGTGGAGGCCGGCTTGCTGGCGGCCCGGCCTTTCGACGAGGCGCAGCTGCAGCAGCGGCGCCTGCAGGTGCTGGCGGGCGACGGGCGGGTGCCGTCGGCGCTGGTGCAGCAGTTCACCGACGCGCTGGTGGCGGCCATCGAGCAGTACGGCAAACGCAAGGTCGGGCGGCGCAAGGCACGGGACGCCGCGCAGGCCGCGTGGCCGTGACGCAGCGGGCGGGCGCCTCTGCAAGTGGCTACCATTCGCTTCCTACCCAGACCGCACCATGGCCAAGAAAGAACACGTCTCCGAAACCCAAGCCACCCAGTTGCTCAAGGCGAACAAGGTGGCCTTCACCGAGCATCCGTACGAGTACCTGGAGCACGGCGGCGCGCTGCACAGTGCCGAGGTGCTGGGGCTCGATCCTTTCACCGTCGTCAAGACGCTGGTGATGCAGGACCAGGACGCCAAGCCGCTCCTGGTGCTGATGCACGGCAACCGCAAGGTCTCCACCAAGAATCTGGCGCGCCAGATCGGCGCCAAATCGGTGGAGCCGTGCGCGCCCGAGGTGGCCAACCGGCACAGTGGCTACCTGGTGGGCGGCACCTCGCCGTTCGGCACGCGGCGCACCATGCCGGTGTACATCGAAGAGACCATTCTGGAACTGCCCCGCATCGCCATCAACGGCGGGCGGCGGGGCTTTCTGGTGCAGCTGGACCCGCAGGTGTGCGTGCAGTTGCTGGGTGCCAAGCCCGTGCACTGCGCGCTGGCAGAATAGGCCGCCCCGACCACAGCCCGCCAGAAGGCTGATCCACCGACCAACGAGGAATTGCTTTGACCGCCGTCTACCCCCTGCTTGCCACCGTGGCCGCCTACCTGCTGGGCTCGCTGTCGTTCGCCGTCATCGTGACGCGCGTCATGGGCCTGAGCGACCCGCGCACCTACGGCAGCAAGAACCCTGGCGCTACCAACGTGCTGCGCTCGGGCTCCAAGGCCGCGGCCATCATCACGCTGCTGCTCGACGCGCTGAAGGGCTGGCTGCCCGTGGCGCTGGTGATGTGGTTCGGCCACCCCTATGGCCTGGAAGACGGCACGGTGGCCATGGTGGGCCTGGCAGCGTTCCTGGGGCATCTGTGGCCCGTGTTCTTCCGCTTCGAGGGCGGCAAGGGCGTGGCCACCGCACTGGGCGTGCTGATGGGCATCAGCCCGTGGCTGGGCCTGGCCACGGCGCTCACCTGGGTCATCATCGCGTTCTTCTTTCGGTACTCGTCGCTGGCCTCGCTGGTGGCTGCGGCGTTTGCGCCGGTGTACTACCTGCTGGTGGACGGCGTGGTCTGGTATGCCGAAGGCACGATCGCGGTGTCCATCGTGGTGATGGCGCTGCTGCTGGCCTGGCGGCACAAGGAAAACATCCAGCGGCTGATTGCGGGCAAGGAATCCCGCCTGGGCAGCAAGAAGACCGCGCAGGCCGCAGAGGCTGCGGGCAACAAGGCCGCCAAGTAGGTCTGATGGTGGCGGCGCCGACGGGCGATCGCTGCCGGCCAGGTTTGCGCAGTGCGTTGGTGCCTGCCGTGCCGAACGTGTTCTAGAGCGCGCTCGGCCCCGTGGTGAAGCTGCGCAGCCCCGCGCTGTGCTGCGCGGCATACAGGCCCAGGCGCATCATCGTGCGGTGGTTGAGCTCCAGGCTCACGGCAGAGCGGGCCAGGGCCGACTGGATGCGGGGCTTGCCGCTGGCGGTCTGGTACAGGCTCGGCTGGGCGTGGTGATGGCCGCTGCGGTCCAGCAGGCTCGCGACCAGCGGGTGGTTGGCCTTCTCGCTGCGGCGCAGCACGATGGCGGTTTCACCGTTGTCCAGTTTCACGAAGGTGCCGGGCGGGCACAGGCCGATGGAGCGCACCAGCGTGTAGCTCACCTCGTCGCGCTGGTCGATCTCCTGCCCCACGATGGCCCGCACCGAGTCGGTCGCGCTGCGGCCGGCGCGGGACTTGCGCGGGCTGATCATGGCCGCGTAGCGGTCGATGGTGCCCAGGATGCGGGTCAGGCGGTCTTCGGGGTCCTGCTGCGCCAGCGGCACCCGGTCGGCAATGCTCGCGTGGTGCTGCCCCACCACATCCAGCCACAGGGTGTCGTTGATGAACAGGCGCTCCAGCACCAGCATGCTTTCTTCCGGGTGGCTCTTGATGGCCTCCTGCTGCGCGCTGGTGGGGCGTTCGCGCTGCTCGGCCAGCTCGTCCTGCAGGGCGGTCATGCCGATGTTCATCGTCAGGGCTGCGCGCACCAGGCTGTCGCGCTCGCGCTGGGGCAGTTGCAGCTCCTGCGCCATGATGTGGCACAGCGTGCCGCACACCAGCGCGTGCGATGCGCTGTAACCCACGGTGGACGTGGACGCCAGCTGGAACATCAGGTACAGCGCGGCATCGATGTCATGCGCCACCAGGTCCTGCAGCCAGCCGTCGAACTGGCGCACCTTGGCGGGAAAGTCCTGCACCTGCAGGGGGCGCGAGAGCAACACCGACAGGGCCGCTTCCAGGTCCGACCAGAGGCTCAGCAGGTCCTCGTATTCGCCTTCGGCGTGGTGGTTTCCGTGGGAGTAGTGGGCGGACATGGCCGGGTGTCGGGGGAGGGGCGCGCTGGCGTGCTGGTGGGCTGGCTGCGCGGTCAGTTGCGCTTTTCCAGCACCATCTCGTTGTTGATGCGGGTCATCTGAAATTCATTCAGCAGGCTGTTGCCCAGCAGCACATAAGGCATGGGTTGGGGCGTGATGACCGCCTCGACACCGAAAACTTCCACGTCGCCCAGCCGTACGGAATCGAGCTTGATGCGCCAGCCCTGCGTGACGCCGTTGGCGGTGTTCATGCGCACCGGCTGGCCGTTCAGGTAGTTCAAGCCCATGCGGTCGGCATCCGCACGTCCGATCGCCACGGACGACGCTCCGGTGTCCACCATGTACTGCATCACCCGGCCGTTGATCATGCCGCTGTTCAAAAAATGCCCGCGGCTGTCGGCCATCAGCACCACGCGGCGGCCGCTTCCGCCTTTTCTGCCCACGCTCACCGGCGCCTCGCCCAGGCGCAGCACGCGCTGCGCGCCCTTGACCTCGACCGTGGCCTCCTCCTTGCCCACGGAGAGCACCTTCACCCCCTGGAACTCATCCCCCGCGCCCAATGCCCGCGGCGGATGCGCATCCACCACCAGCAGCGCCTTGCTGCCCAGCATGCCCGCAATGCCCACCGACTGGGCGTGCGCCCAGGCAGGTGCCAGGCACAAGGCGGCGATGACGGGAGCGAGTGGCAGGAGGAGTCTGGTTTTCATGGATGTGCTGCCAGTGTGCGTCGTACAACGCGCGCCCGTGGATACCGGCGCTGCCAAAGCCAGCAGACGCCGCGTAAGGGCCGCCCCGCCGCGCTGGCGTCGTCCCCCTTCCCGCGCAAAGCGCGAGAGAAGGGGGAAGGCGCGCAGCGCCTCAGGGGGTTGCCACACAGGCCTAGTCCCTGAAGTTGTCGAACGACAGCGGCACGTCCGTCACATCCTTGCGGATCAGTGCCATGGCGGCCTGCAGGTCGTCGCGCTTGGCGCCGGTCACGCGCACCTTGTCTTCCTGGATGGCACCCTGGACCTTGAGCTTGCTCTCCTTGAGCAGCTTCTGGATCTTCTTGGCCAGCTCGCTCTCGATGCCGTTCTTCACCTTGATGACCTGCTTGACCTTGTCGCCGCCGATCTTCTGCACGTCGCCCATGTCCAGAAAGCGCACATCCACATTGCGCTTGGTGAGCTTGTTGCGCAGCACGTCTTCGATCTGGGTGAGCTGGAAGTCGGCATCGCCGATCAGGGTGATGTCCTTGTCCTTGATCTCGATGCTGGCCGATGTGCCCTTGAAGTCGAAACGGGTGGCGATTTCCTTGGCGGTGTTCTCGACCGCGTTCTTCACTTCGACCAGGTTGGCTTCGCAGACGGTGTCAAAAGATGGCATGGTGACTACTCTCAATCAATCTCGGGGAAACGGGGGGTGTGGGCAGAGGGCACGCAAGGCCCGATGCGACAATCGGGCCAATGGTAGTCGAGAAAAACGCCCCTTTGCAGCCCTGCAACACCTTTGGCATCGCCGCGCGCGCCCAGACGCTGGTGCGTGTGCACTCCGCGCAAGACGTGCTGGCCGTGCTGGCCGATCCTGCGCTCGCGCCAGCCCCCAAGTTCGTGCTGGGCGGCGGCAGCAACATCATCCTGACAGGCGACGTGAAGCCCGTGGTGCTCAAGATGGAGATCAAGGGCCTGCGCCTGGTGGAAGAAACCCCCAAGGCCTGGATCGTGGAGGCCGGCGCCGGCGAGGCCTGGCACGACTGCGTGGCCTGGACGCTGGCGAGCGGCTTTCCGGGGCTGGAGAACCTGGCGCTCATCCCGGGCACGGTGGGGGCATCGCCCGTGCAGAACATCGGCGCCTACGGCGTGGAGCTGCAGGACCGCTTCGAGTCGCTGGACGCCATCGACCTGGCGACAGGCCGCACCTTCACGCTCGATGCGGCGCAGTGCGGCTTCGGCTACCGGGACTCGGTGTTCAAGCACGCCGCGCCCTCGGACGCCGTGGGCGCGGACGGCCTGCCGCGCGGCATGGGCCTGGAAGGGCGGGCCGTCATCACCCATGTGCGGTTTCATCTGCCCAAGCCCTGGAAGCCGGTGCTGGGCTACGTGGACCTGGAGCGGCGCATGGCCGACGAGGGCGTGCAGCAGCCCACTGCCCAGCAGATCTTCGACTGGATCTGCGAGATCCGCCGCGCCAAGCTGCCCGACCCCGCGGTGGTGGGCAACGCCGGCAGCTTCTTCAAGAACCCCACCGTCTCGCCCGACCAGTGCGCCGACATCATCGCCCGCGAGCCGCGCATCGTGCACTACCCCATGCCGGACGGCAGCATCAAGCTGGCCGCCGGCTGGCTCATCGACGCCTGCGGCTGGAAGGGCAAGTCCATCGGCAAGGCGGGCGTGTACGAAAAGCAGGCGCTGGTCCTGGTGAATCGGGGGCGGGGCGCCGACAGCGTGACCGGCGGCGAGGTGATGACCCTGGCCAAGGCGATCCAGACCAGCGTCTACGAGCGCTTCGGCATCCGGCTGGAGCCTGAGCCTGTGGTGGTGTAGCGCGTTCGGCCTGGCGGTGCCCCAGAGGGGTGGGGGTGCACGGAGCCCCTCACCATGAAAAAAGCCACCGGATCTGATGATCGGTGGCTTTGCTATTTATTTGATAGCTTCTAGCGCTTGTCTATCAAGCGGTAGGGGCTATTTTTATGCCTATTCAACGCTGGTGCGGCCTGGGGAGCCGTGCTCCGTGCCGCCGTTGCAGGTGAGGTGGCGCGGGGTGGGGCGGGGGCGGCCGGCATTGCTCTCCGGTGCCGCACCCACCTGGGCCTCACTTGCGGTCGTTATCGAGCTGCGCCAGGGCCGCGTTGCCGCCCAGTGACAGCAGGCCGGACTTGGCGTACACGCCCAGCTTGTTGCGCGTGTCCGAGATGTCCAGGTTGCGCATGGTCAGCTGGCCGATGCGGTCCAGCGGGCTGAACGGCGCGTCTTCGACCTTTTCCATCGACAGGCGCTCGGGCGCGTAGGTCAGGTTGGGCGATTCGGTGTTCAGCAGCGAGTAGTCGTTGCCGCGGCGCAGTTCCAGCGTCACAGTGCCGGTGATGGCGCGCGCCACCCAGCGCTGGGCGGTTTCGCGCAGCATGATGGCCTGGGGGTCGAACCAGCGGCCCTGGTACAGCAGGCGGCCCAGTTTCAGGCCGTTCATGCGGTACTGCTCGATGGTGTCTTCGTTGTGGATGCCGGTCACCAGGCGCTCGTAGGCAATGTGCAGCAGCGCCAGGCCGGGGGCCTCGTAGATGCCGCGGCTCTTGGCTTCGATGATGCGGTTCTCGATCTGGTCGCTCATGCCCAGGCCGTGGCGTCCGCCGATGCGGTTGGCTTCCAGGATCAGCTCCACCGGGTCGTTGAACTCCTTGCCGTTCAGGGCGACAGGCTGGCCTTCATGGAAGGTCACCGAGACTTCTTCGGCCTTGACCGCCACATCGTCCTTCCAGAACGCGACGCCCATGATGGGGTTCACGATGCGGATGCCGCTGGACAGGAACTCCAGGTCCTTGGCCTCGTGCGTGGCGCCCAGCATGTTGCTGTCGGTGCTGTAGGCCTTCTCGGCGCTCATCTTGTAGCCGAAGCCCGCTTGCGTCATGAACGCCGACATCTCGGCACGGCCGCCCAGCTCGTCGATGAACAGCTGGTCCAGCCAGGGCTTGTAGATCTTGAGCGACGGGTTGGTCAGCAGGCCGTAGCGGTAAAAGCGCTCGATGTCGTTGCCCTTGAAGGTCGAGCCGTCGCCCCAGATGTTGACGTCGTCTTCCTTCATGGCCGCCACCAGCATGGTGCCGGTCACGGCACGGCCCAGGGGCGTGGTGTTGAAGTAGGTCAGGCCGCCGGTGCTGATGTGAAAGGCGCCGGCCTGCAGCGCGGCGATGCCTTCGTGGGCCAGCTGCACGCGGCAGTCGATCAGGCGGGCCTTCTCGGCGCCGTACTCCATCGCCTTGCGGGGGATGGCGTCGTAGTCGGGCTCGTCGGGCTGGCCCAGGTTGGCGGTGTAGGCGTAGGGCACGGCGCCCTTGAGCTTCATCCAGTGCAGGGCTGCGCTGGTGTCGAGGCCGCCGGAGAAGGCGATGCCGACCTTCTGGCCGGTGGGCAGGTTTTGGAGGATGGTGGCCATTGCGGTGTCCGTTGTCGTCGTCGTCGAAGGGGAGGGGCCGGATCAGCCGAAATGGCAGATGTAGTGGTACGCCTCGGTCACGCGGATGTCGAACTTGGAGTTGCCCGGCACGCTGAACTTCTCGCCCGCCGCGGACTTCACCCAGCTGTCGGTGCCGTCGAGCTTGTACTCGCACGAGCCCGCCACGCATTCCATGATTTCCGGCGCGCCGGTGTTGAACGTGAGCGTTGCGGGCAGCACCACGCCCACCGACTTCTTCGTGCCATCAGGGAAGGTGATGCCGTGGCTCACGCACTTGCCGTCAAAGTACACGTTGGCCTGGGTGGTGACGGACACGCCGTCGATTTTTTCGGTGGTCATGGATGCGCTGGTTTGGGTTGGAGGAAACCCGCGATTTTAGGGCAGGGGGCGTGGCCTGCCCGACAGCGCGCTCGCAGTGTTTGTGCGGTGCGGCGCTGCGGGTTTGCAAAGGCCATGAAAAAAGAGCCCTCAAAGGGCTCTTTTAGGCTACCGAGCGGGCCCTGCGAGGGGCTTAGCGCCAGTACGGATTGCGGTGGTGGTAGGGGCGGTCGTACCCGTACTCGATCACTGTCACGGGCGGCGTCACGTACGTGGGCTGCTGGTACACAGGCTGCACCGGATAGGTCGACGTGACCACGCCAGGCTGGCTGTACACGCCCTGGGACGCATACGGGTCGGGCTGCGTGGAATAGGTCTGGCCGGGCTGCACGCTCACCGGAATCCAGCGGCCTGGGTCGTGCTGGGTGCGGGTGGTGTACTGGCGGCCGGCATATTCATAGACCACGTCGTAGCCCACGGTGCGGTTCTGGTAGTAGGTTTCGGTCTGGCAGCGCTGCACGTTCTGGTACTGCGGCTGGCCGCCCTCGATCTGGTTGCCGATCACGGCGCCACCGATGAGGCCGATGGCTGTGGCGGCGGCCCGGCCGCTGCCCTTGCCGATGGCATTGCCGGCGGCGCCGCCGGCAATCGCGCCCACCACGGCGCCTGCGCCGGTGGTGCGGTTGCCGTTGTAGACGGTTTCATTGCCGCAGACCTGCTGGGGCGTGGCGATTTGCTGCACGACAGGCGTGGCCGACAGCACGCGGCCCTGTTCCTGAGCGCTGGCCACCGTGGCAACGGCTGCGATGGCGGAAAAAATGACGATCTTTTTCATGGAGAAACTCCTTTCGGGTCGGTACATAACGCACCAGACTGTGGAAAAGTTTAGGCCTGCGAGGTCAATTCCGGGCCGTGGAGCCGTAAATCTGCGTAAAGATTTGTGCGATATCTCCCGTCTTCACGCATTGATTCAGGCTTTTTCGTCCTCTCCGCACCAAGCCAGCCATTGATCAGGCACAAAACCCACTGAAACATGGGTCTTGCCGCCTTGGCGCCACTCCACCACCGGGCGCTTTATGACACTGGGCTGGGCCTGGAGGAGGGTGCTGGCACTGCTTTCGTCCTTCACGGCCGACTGGGTGTCAGAGTCGAGCTTGCGCCAGGTGGTTCCCTGGCGGTTGACCAGCTTTTCCCAGCCCACGGCGTTCATCCAGCCGGGCAACCGGTCGGCGGGCACACCCTGTTTCTTGAAGTCGTGGAACACGTGCTCCAGCCCCTGGTCCGTGAACCAGGCGCGGGATTTCTTGACCGTGTCGCAGTTGGGAATGCCGTAGAGAGTGATGTGTGAGGTTGTCATGGCGCACATCATCCGGCAATTGCGCGGTGGGCGACAATCCCGCCCTGTATGCACACCACCCATCACACTCTGGAAGACTGGCTGCGCCACTGCGAGCAGCTGCACCCCCGCAACATCGACATGGGCCTCGACCGTGTGCGCGAGGTGGCCCAGCGCATGGCGCTGCGCTTCGACTGCCCCGTGATCACCGTGGCAGGCACCAACGGCAAAGGCTCCACCTGCGCCATGCTGGAGGCCGTGGCCCTGCAGTCGGGCTATCGCACGGGGGTGTACACCTCGCCCCACCTGGTGCACTTTGAAGAACGCTGCCGCATCCATGGCGAGATCGTGGGTGCTTCTGATTTGATAGCGCACTTCGCTGCCGTGGAAAGCGCCAGGGTGCAAAACGGCGATGAAATTTCGCTCACGTATTTTGAATTCACCACGCTCGCGATCCTGCGCCTGATGAGCCAGTCGCGCCTGGACCTGGCCATCCTGGAGGTGGGCCTGGGCGGGCGGCTCGACGCCACCAACGTGATCGATGCCGACTGCGCCATCATCACCAGCATCGACATCGACCATACCGAGTTCCTGGGCCCTGACCGGGAGAGCATCGGCCGCGAAAAGGCCGGCATCATGCGCACCGGCCGACCCGTGGTGGTCAGCGACCCGATGGCCCCGCAGAGCGTGGTCGACCACGCCCTGGAGATCGGGGCGGACCTGTGGCGCTTTGGCAAGGACTTCAACTTTTCGGGCGACAAGCAGCAGTGGAGCTGGGCCGGGCGGGGCCGCCGCTACGCCGGCATGGCCTATCCGTCGCTGCGCGGCGCCAACCAGCTGATCAACGCGTCGGGCGTGCTGGCGGCGTTCGAAGCCCTGCGCGAACGCATTCCCGTCACCGCCCAGGCGGTGCGCAACGGCCTGGCCATGGTCGAGCTGCCCGGCCGCTTCCAGATCGTGCCGGGCCAGCCGACGCTGGTGCTGGACGTGGCGCACAACCCGCATTCGGTGGCGGCGCTCACGGCCAATCTGGATGCGATGGGGTTCTTTCCGACCACCCACGCCGTCTTTGGCGCCATGGCCGACAAGGACTTGGCGCCCATGCTGGCCAAGGTGGGGCCGCTGATCGACCGCTGGTACTTCACCAACCTGCCCACGCCCCGGGCCGAGACGGCAGCCGTGCTGCAGCAGAAATGGAACGCCGTGCACATGGTGGCGGGCGGGCGCCGCGATGTGGAGTCGAGCTTGCACGCAGACCCCGTGGCAGCCCTGCAGGCAGCCGTCGATGCGGCAGACCCCGCTGATAGAATCGTGGTCTTTGGCTCGTTTTTCACGGTGGGCGGTGTGTTGGTCAACGGCACACCCCGCCTGCACGCCAAACATCTGGGCCAATAGGGACGCATCCGAGGTCTGAACGAGTCGTTACTCCATGGCATTTTTCAAGTTTCGCTGGCCCGGTCAGAGTGAGCAGGCGCCGGCCGAAAAGCCCGCCAAGCGTCCGCGTGCCCCGCAGGCGGACAGCATCGAAGTGATGCGGCGGCGTGCCCGCCACCGGCTCATCGGTGCGGCTGTGCTGGTGCTGGTGGGCGTCATCGGCTTTCCCATGCTGTTCGACACGCAGCCCCGGCCGATCCCGGTCGACATTCCCATCGAGATCCCCGACCGCAACAAGGTCGCACCGCTGGTGGTGCCCGGCCCGGTGGCGCAGGCCCCCGCAGCTGCCGCGCCCCGGCCCGCAACGCCTCCGGCTGCAGAGACTGCCGCGCCTGCCCAGCGCCCGACACCCGCGCCGGCACCGGCATCGACGCCTTCCCGCAGCGCCTCGCCCGGCAATGGACTGACGGATGGCGAAGAACTGGTGCAAGGCTCGTCGCGCCCCGCAGCATCCAGGCCTGCAGTGGCTGCAGCCACGCCTGCCAAGCCTGAAGCGAAGCCGGAGCCCAAGCCCGAACCCAAACCTGCGCCAGAGCACAAGCCGGTCACCCGGCCCGACGATGCGGCGCGCGCGCGTGCACTGCTCGAAGGCCGCCAGGCCGAGCCCGCAGCGCCAGCCACTGCGGCCAAGACCGACGAAAGCCGGTTCATCGTGCAGGTGGGTGCCTTTGCCGACGCCGAAAAGGCCCGCGAGGCACGCACCAAGGTCGAGCGATCCGGCATGAAAACCTATACCCAGGTAGTGGACACCAAGGACGGCAAGCGCACGCGGGTTCGCGTCGGGCCCTTCGCCGACCGTGCCGAGGCCGACAAGGCCGCCGCCCGCATCAAGGCGCTGGACCTGTCGGCTTCCGTGCTGACGCTCTAGGCCCCGCAGCAGCTGACCGAACGTGTCCGTGGCGGCCCTGGACTGGATTTTTGTGGCGGTGCTGCTGGCGTCGATGCTGATCGGCGCGTGGCGCGGCCTGGTGTTCGAGGTGCTGTCGCTGCTCGGGTGGGTGGTGTCATTTTTTGTGGCGCAATGGTTCGCCGAAGACATGGCGGCCCTGCTGCCGATGGGCGAGTCGGCCGGGTCGCTGCGCTATGCCGCCGGATTTGCAGTGGTGTTTGTGGCGTCGGTGTTTGCGTGTGGCTTTCTGACCTGGCTGGCCAAGAAGCTGGTCGAGGCCATCGGGCTGCGCCCTGCAGACCGCACGCTGGGTGCGGTGTTCGGGGTGCTCCGGGGCCTGGTGCTGCTGCTGGCCGTGGCCGTGGTGGCGGGCCTCACGCCCTTGCATGAGGCGCCCTGGTGGCAGGAGTCGTGGGGTGCGCCGGTATTGGCCGAGTTGCTCAAGGGGTTGAAACCGGCGTTACCGGAAGAATTTGGAAGGCATCTGCCTTCCTGAGGTGGATATCGACGTGGCGGCGGCCAGAAGCTGCCGTTGTGTCATTACCGCGGGGCTGTTCCCGCAAACGGATGGAAAAAACTTATGTGTGGAATCGTCGGCGTCGTCAGCACAACGCCCGTCAACCAGCTGATCTATGACGCACTGCTGCTCCTGCAGCACCGCGGCCAGGACGCAGCAGGCATCGTGACCCAGCAGGGCCGCAAGTTCTTCATGCACAAGGCCAAGGGCATGGTCCGCGACGTGTTCCGCACGCGCAACATGCGGGCCCTGCCCGGCAACGTGGGCCTGGGCCAGGTGCGCTACCCCACCGCCGGCAATGCCTACAGCGAGGAAGAGGCCCAGCCCTTCTACGTGAATGCGCCTTTCGGCCTGGTGCTGGTGCACAACGGCAACCTGACCAACGCCCAGACCCTGCGCACGGAGCTGTTCCAGACCGACCACCGCCACACCAACACCGAGAGCGACTCGGAAGTGCTGCTCAACGTGTTCGCGCACGAGCTCGAGCGCGCCACGGCCGGCGTGCCGCTGCGCCCCGAAGATGTCTTCACCGCCGTGCGCGCCGTGCACAAGCGCATCAAGGGCTCGTATGCCGTGATCGCCATGATCGCCGGCCACGGCCTGCTGGCCTTCCGCGACCCGCACGGCATCCGCCCGCTGGCGATCGGCCGCAGTGCGGACGGCAACGTCATGGTGGGCAGCGAATCGGTGGCCCTGGAAGGCACCTCGCACGTGTTCGAACGCAACGTCGAGCCCGGCGAAGCCGTGTTCATCACGCTCGATGGCACCGTGCATTCGGCCCAGTGCGCCGAGAACCCGCAGCTCAACCCCTGCATCTTCGAGTTCGTCTACCTGGCGCGCCCCGATTCGGTCCTGGACGGCATCTCGGTGTACCAGGCCCGCCTGAACCTGGGCGAGGCCCTGGCCAAGCGCGTGGTCTCCACCGTGCCGCCCAGCGAGATCGACGTGATCATCCCCATCCCCGAGTCGAGCCGCCCCAGCGCCACGCAGCTGGCGCACCTGCTGGGCGTGCCGTACCGCGAAGGCTTCGTCAAGAACCGCTACGTGGGCCGCACCTTCATCATGCCCGGGCAGGGCGTGCGCAAGAAATCCGTTCGCCAGAAGCTCAACGTGATCGCCAGCGAGTTCAAGGGCCGCAACGTGCTGCTGGTGGACGACTCCATCGTGCGCGGCACCACCAGCCGCGAGATCGTGCAGATGGCGCGCGATGCCGGTGCGCGCAACGTCTACCTGGCCAGCGCCGCGCCACCGGTGCGCTACCCCAATGTGTACGGCATCGACATGCCCACCAGCAGCGAACTGGTGGCGCATGGCCGCACCGTCGAGGAGATCCGCCAGGTCATCGGCTGCGACGCGCTGATCTACCAGGACGTGGACGGCATGAAGAAGGCCGTGGGCTCGCTCAACAAGGCGATCGTCGGCTTCGACGCATCGTGCTTTGACGGCACCTACGTCACGGGCGACATCACCGCCGAAGACATCGTGCGCCTGAACGAAGGCCGCGTGGGTGTGGAAGAAAACGAGGAAGACACCTCCCGCCTGGCCCTGCCCAACGCCCAGGACGCGTGACGCGGCTTTACCTTCAACCGGCTAACGTCGTTGGGGAGCCTTGCCGTGCTACAGCACTGTCTGCGGCTCCCCGCCTAGTTATCCGGCTGAATCCAAATCCGCAGGATAGTTTTTGGTGCGGCGCTTTGTGCACCGCGCGCTTTGCTCACTGAATATCCGCCCATGGGCGCGCCGACCAGTCGGGGCGCCCGTGCCGTTTCAGGCCTGCGGACATCCGCCCGCGGCACGGCATTTATCATTTGGCATTGACCGCCGCCCGCGCACTCCCGGCATTGGCCAGGGCAGGGCGGCCCACCCAGCAAGACTATGACCGACCAGAACAACACCTCCACCCCCGCCACCGGCCGCGTGCGCACCCGGTTCGCACCGTCGCCCACCGGCTTCATCCACCTGGGCAACATCCGCTCGGCGCTGTACCCCTGGGCCTTTGCGCGCGCCATGGGCGGCGACTTCATCCTGCGCATCGAAGACACCGATGTCGAGCGCTCGAGCCAGGTGGCGGTGGACGTGATCCTGGAGAGCATGGAATGGCTGAACATGCAGCCCGACGAGGGCCCGTTCTACCAGATGCAGCGCATGGACCGCTACCTCGCCGTCCTCGAAGACCTCAAGGCCACGGGCCTGGTGTACCCCTGCTACATGAGCATTGCCGAACTGGACGCCCTGCGCGAGAAGCAGATGGCCGCCAAGGAAAAGCCGCGCTACGACGGCACGTGGCGCCCCGAGCCCGGCAAGACCCTGCCCGCCATCCCCGAAGGCGTGCTGCCCGTGCTGCGCTTCAAGAACCCGCAGGGCGGCGTGGTCGCCTGGGACGACAAGGTCAAGGGCCGCATCGAGATCAGCAACGACGAACTCGATGACCTGGTGATCGCGCGCCCCGATGGCACACCCACCTATAACTTCTGCGTGGTGGTGGACGACATCGACATGGACATCACCCACGTGATCCGCGGCGACGACCATGTGAACAACACGCCGCGCCAGATCAACATCTTCCGTGCGCTGGGCAAGGAGCCACCGGTGTACGCCCACCTGCCCACCGTGCTCAATGAGCAGGGCGAGAAGATGAGCAAGCGCAACGGCGCCAAACCCGTCACGCAGTACCGTGACGAAGGCTATCTGCCCGATGCCATGGTCAACTATCTGGCGCGCCTGGGCTGGAGCCACGGTGACGACGAGATTTTCAGCCGCGAGCAGTTTCTGGCCTGGTTCAACCTGGACCACCTGGGCCGCAGCGCCGCGCAGTTCGACGAAGCCAAGCTGCGCTGGGTGAATGCGCAGCACATCAAGGCCCTGGCCGACGATGCACTGGCCGCCGTGGTGGCGCCGCAGCTGCAGCAGCGGGGCATCTCTGCGCAGGCGCTGGCCGACGGCCGGCTGGTGCGCATCTGCGCACTGTTCAAGGACCGCTGCGACACCACCGTGGCCCTCGCCAACTGGGCGCAGGTGTTCTACGGCGACGTGACCCCGGTGGACGCCGAGCGCGCCCAGCATGTCACCGAAGCCATCGCCCCCGCACTGGACGCACTGGCAGATGCCCTGTCTGCCTGCGAATGGGACAAGGCCTCCATCAGCGCTGCGTTCAAGCAGGTGCTGGCGAGCCAGGGCCTGAAGATGCCGCAACTGGCCATGCCCGCGCGCGTGCTGACGGTGGGGACGGCCCACACGCCATCGGTCGATGCGGTGCTGGAATTGGTCGGACGTGAAAAAGTTGTAGCGCGTTTGCGAAACCGCTAAAAATCTGTCTATAATTCAAAGCTCAGATGATGACAACAAACACAGTGTGTTGAGAGTCATTCAGTGGGGGTATAGCTCAGCTGGGAGAGCGCTTGCATGGCATGCAAGAGGTCATCGGTTCGATCCCGTTTACCTCCACCACAATTTGAGTTCGGTTAGTTCCAAGGTTTTGACCCTATCGTCTAGAGGCCTAGGACATCACCCTTTCACGGTGAGTACCGGGGTTCGAATCCCCGTAGGGTCGCCAAGTTGTAGCGCTTGGCTTGTGTTGATGAAATGCAAGCGAAAGCTGCCTGCCAGGAGTGGTAGTTCAGTTGGTTAGAATACCGGCCTGTCACGCCGGGGGTCGCGGGTTCGAGTCCCGTCCACTCCGCCAGATTTTCGCCACGCAGCAGATTTTGTTGTGGGGTGATCAAAAATAAACGGACTGCAGTTTTCATGACTGCAGTCCGTTTTTCTTTGCCTGCCTGTTTTTCTACCGCATGCGCAGTGGTAAAACCTCGGCACCGACAAATGGCAGACCGAAAAGGCGGACCGCGTGACATGCCGGTGGCGATTTTCTGCCGCTGGGTAATCCGTTGTTGGATGTGGCCGCGTTCGGCCTTGGGTTTTCCGGTGTGGGTCCAGGGGTGTGTGCTCGCCGTGGCGCTTCAGCATGCGCTCCAAGCCAATGGCACGCGACCCATACCTGCCATCACCTCCTCATTCCACCGCACGCAGCGCTGCCACCGTCTCGCGCAACCCCCAGTGCAGCTTTTTGTCCCGGCGCATCACCACGGCCAGCGTGCGGCGCAGGGGTGGCGACAAGGGCCGCACTTCCAGCGTGCCGCCATGTCCGCCATATCCACGGTGCGCGCCTTGCACCGCCATGCCCGGCAGCACGGCGCAGCCCAGCCCTGCAGCGACCAGCTCCTTGATCGCCTCCACGCTGCCCAGCGACATGGCTGGCTGCAGCGCCACGCCGGCCCGCGCAAACCAGGCGTCCGCGAGGCGCCGGGTCTGGCCGCCGGGCTCATAGAGCAGCACCGGGTGGCGCGCCAGTTCCCTCGCGGTAACGCGTGCGGGCAGCCCCGTGCCCTGGGGCGCAATGGCGACGAAGGGGTCCTTGAGCACGGGTATCACCTCCAGCATCCGCCCGCTGGCGGGCAGCGTGACCAGGCCCAGGTCCAGCAGGTTGCCTTCCACCGCCTGCACGATGTCTGCGGTGTTGCCCGTGCTCACCGTGATGTCGAGGCCTGGAAACCGCTTCCGCAGTGACCGCAGCACCGGCGGCAGCAGAAAGATGCAGGCCGTGGCGCCCGTGCCCAGGCGCACGCGGCCGGTGCTGCCGTCGGCATGGCGCGACACGGCGTCGATCGCCTCGCTCACGGCGGCATCGATGCGCCCCACATGCGTCAGCAACTCGGCGCCTGCCGCGGTGGGCCGCAGCACCCGGCCGACCCGTTCGATCAGCACGGTGCCCAGGCGCTTTTCCAGTTGGCGCACCTGCAGGCTGACGGCCGGCTGGGTCAGGTCCAGGCGCTGCGCCGCGGCAGAAAAGCTGCCCAGTTCGATGGCGGTGGCAAAGCCGTGCAATTGGTCTAGATTGATGCGTTCCATGCCAAAGAATTTCTCATACTTTGCATAAATTGAGAAAGCTTCTTTTATGGCAAGGATCTGGCCACACTGACAGCCATGCACACCTTGACGCCCACCCCATCTTCCTTGTCTTCTCTCTCCGCAGGCACCCCGGCCGGGCTTTCGGCGCCCGGCGCTGCGGGCGGAGCGCCCTCCAAGGCATGCGCCGTGCGCCCCGCACACGACGGCGACCTGCCGGCCATCCAGGCGCTGTACGCACACCATGTGCTGCATGGGCTGGCCTCGTTCGAAGAGGTGCCCCCCGGTGTCGACGACCTGCGCGCGCGCCACGCGGCGGTGCTGGCAGCGGGGCTCCCCTATCTCGTGGCAGAGCTGGAGGGCCAGGTGGCCGGGTTTGCCTACGCCACGCCGTACCGCGCCCGTTCGGCGTACCGGCACACGGTGGAAGATTCCGTGTATGTCGCGCCGGGCCTTGCGGGGCGTGGCATCGGCGCGGCGCTGCTGGGCGCGGTCATCCGCCAGTGCGAGACCGGGCCGTGGCGCCAGATGCTCGCCGTGGTCGGGCAGGGCGACGAGAACACCGGCTCCCTGGCGCTGCATGCGCGCATGGGTTTTGAGCGCATCGGTACGCTGCGTTCGGTGGGCTTCAAGAAAGGCCGGTGGCTGGACACCGTGCTGATGCAGCGCCCGCTGGGCGTCGGCGATGGCGCGCTGCCGTCCCGCGCACCGGGTGGTGCAGCACCCGGAACGCGCGGGGTGGCGTAGTGCCAGGCCTTGCCGGCGGCGCGGCCACCGCGGCGCGCGCTCCGCACCTGAGCGGTCGCATGGTCTTGTGCCTGGGAGTTTCGCAGTTCATCTGCTGGGGCATTTCGTACTACCTGATCGGCGCACTGGGCGAGGCCATGGTGCAGGACCTGGGCTGGGCGCGCACCACCGTGCATGGCGGCTTCGCCGTGGCATTGCTGGTGATGGGGTGCGTCTCTGCCGCCGCCGGGCGCTGGGTGGACCGGTGGGGTGGGCGCCGGGTGATGGTGTGGGGATCGCTGGGGCTGGCCGCTGGCTGCCTGGGCCTTGCCGCCGCCCATGGGGTGGTGCTGTATTACGCCGCGTGGGCGGTGATGGGACTGGCGATGCGCCTGACGCTGTACGACGCAGCCTTTGCGGCGCTGGCCCATTGGGCGGGGCCGCACGCGCGCCGTCCCATGGCGCAGATCACGCTGCTGGGCGGCCTGGCGGCGACGGCTTTCTGGCCGCTGGGGCATGCCTTGGCGGACGGGGCCGGCTGGCGCGTGGCCTTGCTGGTGTATGCAGGGCTGGCACTGCTGACGGTGCCGCTGCACCTGGCGCTGCCGGGCCCGGCGGCCGCATTCAGCGACGGCGACCCAGCTGCCGAAGCGGCCTTGCCCGCGCACCCTGAACCCCTCGCCGGGGCAGGGGCCGAGCGCGCGCTCGCGGCCGCGCTCTTTGCCGCGATGACGACGCTCGTGAATTTTCTGAATGCAGGCATGTCGGCGCACCTGGTGGGGCTGCTGGCAGGCCTGGGCCTGGCGCTGCCGTTGGCGGTGGGCGTCGCATCGCTGCGCGGCGTGGGCCAGTCGGCGGCACGGGTGGCCGAGGTGCTGTTCGGCGCCAGGCTGCATCCGCTCGCACTGGGGGCATTGGCCTGCGCGCTGCTGCCGCTGGCCTTCCTGGCAGGCGCAGCGTCGGGGCAGGTGTTGGCTGCGGCCTGGGTGTTCGTGCTGCTGTACGGCGCGTGCAATGGCCTGCTCACCATTGCGCGCGGCACGCTGCCGCTGGTGCTGTTCGACCACCGCACCTACGGCGCGTTCGTCGGGCGTCTGGTCGCACCCGGCTTTGTGCTGTCGGCCTGTGCGCCGGTGGTCTATGCGGCGGTCATGGATGGGTATGGTGCGGCGGCAGCGCTATGGATGTCGGTTGCGGTGGCGGCACTGGTGTGTGCGGCATCGATGGCGCTGCTGCTGCGCTTTGGGGCTCGGGCAAGAAGCGCGGTAGCCGACTCTTGACACTGGCGCGACCAAAGCCAGTGTTCCCGCGCGAGGGCCGCCAAGCCGCGCAGGCGGCGCTTTGCTTACGTGCTCTGGGAGCGCCCCCTCTCCACTCGCGCAGCGAGACGAGAGGGGGCCGAGGGCCGCGGCTCCAAGCCTGCTGCGCAGCGTTGGATGTGCCCGAAGAGCCAGCGCTTCTGGCGGGGGCACCGAGGCGCGAAGCGACTCACGGGGTGAATTACTTCGGCGCCAGGCGGATCGCGCCGTCCAGGCGGATCACCTCGCCGTTGAGCATGTCGTTCTCAAAAATGTGCTGCACGAGCTTGGCGTAGTCCTGCGGTGTGCCCAGTCGGCTGGGGAATGGCACGCCAGCGGCCAGTGCGTCCTGCACCTCTTGCGGCATGCCGAACAGCATGGGCGTGCCGAAGATGCCGGGGGCGATGGTCATGTTGCGGATGCCGTTGCGGGCCAGGTCGCGGGCGATGGGCAGGGTCATGCCCACCACGCCGCCCTTGGAGGCTGCATACGCCGCCTGGCCGATCTGGCCGTCGTAGGCGGCCACGCTGGCGGTGGAGATCAGGGCGCCGCGCTCGCCGGTGGCCTCGGGCTCGTTCTTGCTCATGGCTTCGGCGGCCAGGCGGATCATGTTGAAGCTGCCGATCAGGTTGACCGTGACGGTCTTGCTGAACACGGCCAGCGCGTGCGCGCCGTTCTTGCCCACGGTCTTCTCGGCCGGTGCGATGCCGGCGCAGTTGACCAGGCCCATCAGCTTGCCCAGGGACACGGCCTTGGCCACCACGGCCTGGCCGTCGGCCTCGTTGCTCACGTCGCACTTCACGAAGGCGCCACCGATGTCGCGGGCCACGGCTTCGCCCTTGTCGGCCTGCATGTCGGCGATGACCACCGTGCCGCCCTGCGCGGCCAGCATGCGCGCCGTGCCTTCGCCCAGGCCCGATGCGCCGCCGGTGACGATGAATACCTTGCCCTTGATCTCCATGAGGTGTCTCCTGTAAGTGACGTTAACGTAAACGTCAATTATGGCCGATGTGCCGCTGTGCCTTGCAGCTTTGCCGGCGCAAAAAAAGCAGCCCGGCGTTACCGGGCTGCTGGGGGCTGCCGCGCGCAGCCAGGGCGGCTGCGGGCAGGGGCTGCTTATGTTTCGACTTACTGGAAGCCCACGCGGTCCAGCATCTGCTGCACCTTGGTCACGTTGGCGCCGACGGCGCTGATCGGGATGGTTTCGCTCTTGAAAGGCTTGTTGTTGGTCATGGCCTTGAGTGCGGGGTTATCCAGCGCCACGCCCTTGGCGGCGGGCCATTCGTTGTTGCCGTTGGCAAAGTAGTTCTGCGCTTCGGGGCTGGCCAGGTATTCCAGGAACTTGACGGCGTTGGCCTGGTTCTTGGAGTACTTGGCCACGGCGCCGCCGGCGATGTTCAGGTGGGTGCCCCAGGACTCCTGGTTGGGGAACACCACGCCCACCTTGTTGACCACGGCCACGTCTTCGGGCTTGTTGGAGCGCATCATGCGCGCCAGGTAGTAGCTGTTGGTGACGGCGATATCGCATTCGCCCGAGGCCACGGCCTTGATCTGGTCGGTGTCGCCGCCCTTGGGAGGACGGGCCAGGTTGGCCACCATGCCCTTGAGCCAGGCCTCGGCCTTTTGCTCGCCCAGGTGCTCGGTCACGGCGCCGAAGAGGCTCAGGTTGTACGGGTGCGAGCCGGAGCGGATGCACAGCTTGCCCTTGTTCTTGGGGTCGCCCAGCTCTTCATAGGTGTCGACATCGGCCTTTTCGACCTTGATCTTGTTGTAGACGATGACGCGGGCCCGGGTGGACAGGCCGTACCAGGCGATGCTGCCGTCCGCGGTGGGCGTGCTGCGCAGGTTGGCAGGGATGGCGTCGTTCAGTACCTGGGACTTGACGGGCTGGAACAGGCCGTCCACCTCGCCCTTGTACAGGCGGGCGGCATCGACCAGCAGGATCACGTCGGCGGGGGACGCCGCGCCTTCGGCCTTCAGGCGGGCCAGGATGCCTGCGTCGTCCGCATCCACGCGGTTGATCTTGATGCCGGTGGCCTTGGTGAAGCCGGTGTACAGCGCTTCGTCGGTGGAGTAGTGGCGGGCCGAGTAGAGGTTCACGACCTGCTCCTGGGCAGAAACGGCGCCAGCGGCGGCGGCCAGTGCGCAGGTGCAGAGCAGGGCTTTCACGGTCTTCGACATGGATGCGTCTTTCGGGGTTTGTAACACCCGCGATGATAAAACCAAACGCGAATTATTCTTAATAAACGTCTGGGTTTCTATGGGTATGCGAGGGCAGGGCTGACCTGGGTCAACGTGGAGATGGGTGGCGGGTGTGCCAGGCGCCACACCTGCGCTGCGGCCCGGGCCATCCGGCGCGCAGGCAAAAAAAAGCCCGGCAGAACCGGGCTTTGAAGGGATCCTGGAAACGGGGGTTTCGCGAGGATCCAAGGAGACAACTCGTGCGCTGCAACCGGGGCTGCAGCGCGTGATGGGATTATCAGGGTAAGCCCTGAAAACGGCCTAGAGGTTGCTCTCCAGACCGCGTGCCCTGGGCTCAGCGCTTGCGGGGAGCGGCCGTCTTGGCGGCGTTGGCAGCGGTGCTGGCCACGGCGTTGAAGTTGGCTTCGGCCACGTCGGACGCTTGCTTGACAGCCTTCTGGACCGATTCAAAAGCGTTGTTGGCGGCAGAGACGGCGCTCTTCATCACGGCGACGGCGGTTTCGGAACCGGCGGGAGCGTTCTTCGCGGCGCTGTCGACCAGGCCGGTGAAGGCGCGTTGGGCGTCAGCAGCCTGGCTTTCGAAAGCCTTGCCGAATTCGGCGCCGGTGCCGGAGGCGATGTCGTACAGGTGACGGCTGTAGGCAGCGGTCTTTTCAGCCAGGGGCTGGAACAGGCCGGCTTGCAGGGCCAGCAGCTCTTGCGCGTCCTTCACGCCCAGCACAGCCTGGCTGTGGTTGGCGGCTTCGGTCAGTGCGGCGCGCGAGGCGGTCACGTTCAGCTCGACGAGCTTTTCCACGCCTTCGAAAGCCTTGGTCGTCAGACCGAACAGGGTTTCGAGGTTGGCTTTGTGGGAAGCGAGGATTTGTTCAGCGGTCAGCGTCATGTCATATCTCCTAAGAATGGGGCCCGGCGGGCCATGGTGGTTCACAAGACATCTGCGCTGGCCCTGACTCATCAAGTCATGTTGCAGTGCAGCATGGATCGAATTTTAGGGACTTGGTGCGGGTTTGCAAGAGGTTTTTGTTGCGATGCAGCAAATTAGAGGCGCGCCCTCAGGAATCCGCGGCTTGCCACAATCGCGTCATGCACGCCTATTACGCCGACCAGTTTGTGCTGCCCCTGCCCGAAGGCCACCGCTTTCCCATGGCCAAGTACCGCCTGCTGCGCGACCGCATCGCCCAGCACCTGCCGGGCGTGTCGCTGCAGGTGGCGCAGCCCGCCGCCGACAGCGAACTGGCCCTGGCGCACGACAGCAGCTACATCGACGCCATTGCCGACGGCACGCTGCCCGCCCCGGCGCAGCGCGAGATCGGCTTCCCCTGGAGCCCCGCCATGGCCGAGCGGGCCCGCCGCTCGGTGGGCGCCACGGTGGCTGCGAGCCGCGTGGCGCTGCAGGAAGGCGTGGCCGGCAACCTGGCCGGGGGCACGCACCATTCGTACGCCCACAAGGGCAGCGGCTTTTGCGTGTTCAACGACGTGGCGGTGGCCGCGCGGCTGATGCAGGTGGAGCGCGCCAGGGCGCGGGGCCGCCACACCCAGCCGCTCAGGGTGGCGGTCATCGACCTGGACGTGCACCAGGGCAACGGCACGGCGCACATCTTTCAGGGCGACCACAGCGTGTTCACGCTGTCGCTGCACGGCGCGCGCAACTTCCCGTTTCGCAAGGAGGCGAGCGACCTGGATGTGGAGCTGCCCGACGGCTGCACCGACAACGCCTACCTGGAGGCGTTGTCGCACGCGCTGGACGCCCTGGAGCAACGCTTCACCCCGCAGCTGGTGTTCTACCTGGCCGGCGCCGACCCGCACGAAGGCGACCGCCTGGGCCGCCTGGGCCTCACGCACGACGGCCTGGAAGCGCGGGACCGCCACGTCTTCGACTGGGCCTGGCAGCGGCGGCTTCCGCTGGTCTTCGCGATGGCGGGCGGCTACGGGCGCGACATGGAAGACACCCTGACGGCGCAGCTCAACACCTGGCGCGTGGCCTGGGAGTACCACCAGCGCTGGCAGAATGTGCGGCCATGACGTCCGCCGCCAGCACCCCCCACGCCACCCGTTCAGACACCGCGACAGCAGCCGCCCCCGCGGCAGCACGCCCGGCGCCGCAGCCGCGCAGCGCCTACCGCGCGTTTCGCCCCATCACCACGCGCTGGGCCGACAACGACGTGTACGGCCATGTGAACAACGTCGTCTACTACAGCTGGTTCGACACGGCGGTGAACGCGCACCTCATCGAGCAGGGCGTGCTCGACATCCACGCGGGCGGCACCATCGGCCTCGTGATCGAGACCCAGTGCAACTACTTCGCGCCGCTGGCCTTCCCGCAGACGGTGGAGGCAGGCATCCGGGTGGCGAAGCTGGGCAGCTCCAGCGTGCGCTACGAAGTGGGCCTGTTCGCGCAGGGCGAGCCCATGACCGCCGCCGCCGGGCACTTCATCCATGTGTACGTGGACCGTGAAACCCGCCGCCCCGTGCCGGTGCCCGACGCACTGCGCCAGGTGCTGCAGGCGCTGGTGGTCACGGGCTGAGCGCCTGCATTGCGGGTGCTATTGATTTAATAGCTCCTCGCGCCCGACCATCAAGCGGCAGGGCGGTTTTTGGCTTGAAAACGCCGGGTGCGCGGGGTGCGTCGGGTCCCAAGGGGCTTCCCAGCGCCGCACGGCGGCATGGCCTACACTTTGCGGCTTTGCTGTACGGCCCCCTGCGTCCCCGGCCTTCTCTGCGCCCGCACCGTCCATGATCATCACCAGCCTGCTCGACACCGACCTGTACAAGTTCACCATGATGCAGGTCGTGCTGCACCAGTTTCCGGGAGCGCAGGTCGAATACAAGTTCAAGTGCCGCAACCCGGGCGTGCAGCTGGCGCCGTTCGCCAACGAGATCCGGGACGAGATCCGTTCGCTGTGCAGCCTGCATTTCCAGGACGCGGAGCTGGCCTACCTGCGGTCCATGCGCTTCATCAAGAGCGATTTCGTGGACTTCCTGGGGCTGTTCAGGCTCAACGAGAAATACATCACCGTCACGCCGCTGCACAATGGGGAGATCGACATCGCCATCCGCGGGCCCTGGCTGCACACCATCCTGTTCGAGATCCCGGTGCTGGCGATCATCAACGAGGTGTACTTCCGCAACACGCAGAAGGTGCCCGATTTTCCCGAAGGCCGCCGGCGCCTGGATACCAAGATCGCGCAGCTGCAGGCCGAGGGCCTGTCGGACCTCAAGATCGCCGACTACGGCACGCGCCGCCGTTTCAGCCGCGCCTGGCACGAGGAAGTGCTGCGCGTGCTGGTGGCCCGCCTGGGCACGGGCGACCGCCGCCCCGGCGCGCCGGCAGGGCCTGGCCAGTTCGCCGGCACCAGCAACGTGCTGTACGCGATGAAGCTGGGCGTGACCCCGCTCGGCACCATGGCGCACGAATACCTGCAGGCCTGCCAGGCCCTGGGCCCGCGCCTGCGCGACAGCCAGGTCTTCGGCTTCGAAGTGTGGGCCAAGGAATACCGCGGCGACCTGGGCATCGCCCTGTCGGACGTGTACGGCATGAGCGCCTTCCTGCGCGACTTCGACCTGTACTTCTGCAAGCTGTTCGACGGCGCGCGCCACGACAGCGGCGACCCTTTCGCCTGGGGCGAGCGCCTCCTGGAGCACTACCGCAAGAACCGCGTGGACCCGCTGACCAAGACGCTGATCTTCAGCGACGCGCTCACGGTGCCGCGCACCGTCGAGCTGTACCAGCAGTTCCGCGGGCGCTGCCAGCTGGCGTTCGGCATCGGCACCAACCTGACCAACGACCTGGGCAGCCCGCCCGCGCACGAGCCGCTGCAGGTCGTCATCAAGATGACCCGCTGCAACGACCAGCCCGTGGCCAAGCTGTCGGACACGCCTGGCAAGGGCATGTGCGACGATGAAAAGTACCTGGCGTACCTGCGCCAGGTGTTCGATATTCCCCAGACCGCCTGATCCAGCGGGGCGGGGCCAGCAGGGCGTGCGCTTTGCCGGTGCCCGGCGGCATTGGGCCGCATTCCGTCGCATCGGCGGCATTCATCGGCACCCGTCGGCACCTCGCGATGGGGCGCCACAAATGATTATTGGAGCGAGATGGAGACAACGCATATATTGAAGTCGGCGCGCAGGCTGTCGGCCGTGGCGCTTTGGTTCGCGGCATGGCCCGGTGGTGCGATGGCCGCCGATCTGGACGGGAGCACGCTGTCGGTGCTGTGGGGCGTGCCGTTTGCGGGCATCCTGCTGTCCATCGCGCTCATGCCGCTGCTCGCGCCCATCTTCTGGCACCACCACTTCGGCAAGGTAGCCGCTGCCTGGGGCCTGGCGTTCTTGCTGCCCTTCGCCGTGGCCTTCGGGCCGGCGGTGGCAGGCGCGAACCTGGTGCATGCGCTGCTGGCGGAGTACATCCCCTTCGTGATCCTGCTCACCGCGCTGTACACCGTGGCGGGCGGCATCTACATCCGCGGCAACCTGCACGGCAGCCCGGGGCTGAACACGGGGCTGCTGGCCCTGGGCGCGGTGCTGGCCAGCTTCATGGGTACCACCGGCGCGTCCATGCTGCTGATCCGCCCGCTGATCCGTGCCAACGACAACCGCAAGCACGTGGTGCATGTGGTCGTGTTCTTCATCTTCATCGTGTCCAACGCCGGCGGCTCGCTCACGCCGCTGGGCGACCCGCCGCTTTTCCTGGGCTTCCTCAAGGGCGTGGACTTCTTCTGGACCGTGGGCCACATCCTGCCGGAGACCTTGTTCCTCATCGGCACCCTGCTGGTGCTGTTCTTTGCGCTCGATACCTGGTTCTACCGGCAAGGGGCCGAAGTGCTGCCGCGCGACCCCACGCCCGACACCGGCGGTGCGCGCTCCTTCGGCTTTGACGGCAAGCTCAACTTCGCCCTCTTGGGCGCGGTGGTGGCGCTGGTACTGCTCAGCGGGTTCTGGAAGTCGCCCGTCGTGTTCGACGTGATGGGCACCCCGGTGGGCCTGCCCGGCATCGTGCGGGACGCAGGCCTTGTGGCCGTCACGCTGGCGTCGCTGTGGCTCACACCCCGCCAAGTGCACGACGACAACCAGTTCGGCTGGGCCCCGATGCAGGAGGTGGCCAAGCTCTTCGCAGGCATCTTCCTCACCATCATCCCGGTCATCGCGATGCTCAAGGCCGGCACGGACGGCCCGTTCGGCGCCGTGGTGCGGGCCGTCACCCGGCCGGATGGCACGGCCGACCCGGCGATGTACTTCTGGGCCACGGGCGTGCTCAGCTCGTTCCTCGACAACGCGCCGACCTACCTGGTGTTCTTCAACACGGCAGGGGGCGACCCGGCCGTGCTGATGACCGCGCTGGCCCCCACGCTCGCTGCCATCTCGGCGGGCGCCGTGTTCATGGGCGCCAACACCTACATCGGCAACGCGCCCAACATGATGGTCAAGGCCATTGCCGAAGACCGGGGCGTAAAGATGCCCAGCTTCTTCGGCTACATGCTGTGGTCGGGCGGCATCCTGGTGCCGCTGTTTCTTGTCATGACATTCATCTGGTTCAGATGATGTACATCCCCCTGAGCGGCTGCGCCGCTTCTCCCTTCTCTCGCACCGCTGCGCGTTGCGGGAAGGGGGACGCCGCCCTCGCTGCAGGGCGGCCTTTGCACGGCGGCCACTGGCCTGGGCAGCGCCGGTTTTATAGGGCGACTGACCTCGCGAACACCTTGGAGATGAGACTATGAGCAAGCCCCGCATCCTGGTCGCGCGTGCGATCTTCCCGGACATCGTGGACCGCCTGCGCCAGCACTTCGACGTGCTGGACAACCCCGATGACACCATCTGGTCCCCGGCCGAGCTGGCCGAGCGCCTGGCCGACAAGGACGGCGCCTTCACCACCGGCAGCCAGCGCATCGACGCGGCGCTGCTGGCGGCCGCGCCACGGTTGAAGATCGTGTCCAACATGGCGGTGGGCTACAACAACTTCGACGTGGACGCGATGACGGCCGCTGGCGTGTGGGGCACCAACACGCCCGATGTGCTGACCGAGACCACGGCCGACTTCGGCTTTGCGCTGCTGATGGCCACCGCGCGCCGCATGACGGAGTCGGAGCACTACCTGCGCGCCGGGAAGTGGACCAAGTGGAGCTACGACATGTTCTCCGGCAGCGACATCCACGGCAGCACGCTGGGCATCATCGGCATGGGGCGCATCGGCCAGGGCATTGCGCGGCGCGGCGCGCACGGCTTTGGCATGAAGGTGGTCTATCACAACCGCTCGCGCCTGTCGGCCGAGCTCGAAGCCGAGTGCAAGGCCACGTATGTCGGCAAGCAAGAGCTGGTCGCCACCGCCGACCACGTGGTGCTGGTGGTGCCCTACACAGCCGCGTCGCACCACACCATCGGCGCGGCCGAACTGGCGCTGATGAAGCCCACCGCCACGCTGGTCAACATCGCCCGCGGCGGCATCGTGGACGACGCGGCGCTGGCCGTGGCCCTGCGTGACGGGCGCATTGCGGCGGCGGGCCTGGATGTGTTCGAAGGCGAGCCCAGCGTGCACCCTGATCTGCTGACCGTGCCGAACGTGGTGCTCACGCCCCACATCGCCAGCGCCACCGTGCCCACGCGCCGCGCCATGGCCAACCTGGCGGCCGACAACCTGATCGCCTTCTTCGACGGGCGCGGTGCGCTCACGCCGGTGAACGCGCCCGCCGCACCGAACCGCGGCTGAATTTTCAATAAAAACACCTGCTACCGCTGGATGGATGAGCGCTGGCAGCTATCAAAAGTATAGTAATCAAATTTTGACTACCGACACCCTTGTCCTGCTGGCCGCACTGGCTGTTGTGGTCGTGCTGCTGGCCGTGGTCCTGCTGCGCCGCCCGAGTGTGAATCTGCCTGCCGAATGGATCGCCCGGCTGCAGGCGATGGAAAGCCTGGCCCAGGCCACCCGGCTGGCCGTGGCGCGCAACGATGGCGCGGTGGAGTCGCTGGCCCAGCAACTGTCGGGTTTCACGCAGGCCACGCAGCGCCAGCTGGAGGCGTTGCGCGGCGCGGTGGATGAGCGGCTGTCGCAGGCGGTGGGCGAATCGCGCACGGGGCGTGCCGAGCTGCTCGCGGCCTTCGGTGCCTTCGAGGGGCGCCTGGAGCAGCGCCTGGCCCAGGGCCAGGCCGAGGCGGCGCTGGCGCGCAAGGAGCTGTCGGACGCGCTGGCGGCGTTCCGTGCCGAGCTCACGCAGACCGCGCAGTCCCTGGCGTCCGACAGCCAGCGCTCGCGCGAGGCGCTGGCCGAGAGCACGCAGCTGTTCGAGCAGCGCATCCAGGAGCGCTTCGAGGCCCTGTCCGGCGCCACGCGCGGCACGCTCGATTCGCTCAAGAGCGACATCCACACCCAGCTGGGCGCAGTGTCCACCGCACTCAAGGACCAGCTCGAAGCCAACGGCCAGCAGATCCGCCACCAGTTCGGCGTGCTGCAGGACGCGGTGTCGCAGCAACTGGCGGGCCTGGTGCAGGGCAGCCAGCAGAACGCCGAGCAGCTGCGCACGGCGCTCAACGAACGGCTGGCGGCCATCCAGACCGACAACTCCGCCAAGCTCGAAGAGATGCGCCGCACGGTGGACGAGAAGCTGCACGCCACGCTGGAGCAGCGCCTGGGCGAATCCTTCAAGCTCGTGAGCGACCGCCTGGAGCAGGTGCACAAGGGCCTGGGCGAGATGCAGACCCTGGCCGGCAGCGTGGGGGACCTCAAGCGCGTGATGACCAACGTGAAGACGCGCGGCACGTGGGGCGAAATGCAGCTTGGGGCCATCATCGAGAACGTGCTCACGCCCGACCAGTTCGCGCGCAACGTCAAGGCCGTGCCCGGCAGCGACGACCTGGTCGAATTCGCCATCCGCCTGCCGGGCCGCGGCGACGAGCAGCCCGTGTGGCTGCCCATCGACTCCAAGTACCCGGTGGAGCAGTACCAGCGCCTGCTCGACGCGCAGGACGCGGCCGACAAGCCCGCCATCGCATCGGCCGGCAACGCGTTCGAGACCTCGATCAAGCTCGAGGCGAAGAAGATCTTCAGCAAGTACGTGTCGCCGCCGCACACCACCGACTTCGCGGTGCTGTACCTGCCCACCGAAGGCCTGTTCGCCGAAGTCATCCGCCGCCCCGGCCTGGTCGAAGCGGTGCAGAACGACTGCCGCGTGATGATCACCGGCCCCGCCAACCTGGCCGCCATGCTCAGCAGCCTGCAGATGGGCTTCAAGACGTTGGCCATCGAAAAGCGCTCTTCCGAAGTGTGGGGCGTGCTCGGCTCGGTGAAGACCGAGTTCTCCAAGTTCGGCGAGATCGTCGAGTCGGCCCGCAAGTCCATCGACGCGGCGGCCAAGAAGTTCGACGACGTGGGCGTGCGCACCCGCGCCCTGCAGCGCAAGCTGCGCGACGTGCAGGAACTGCCCGCACCCAACGCACCCACCGGTCTCGGAGCACCCGCCGTGCCGGCAGCGGGCACCGGCACGGCCGCGCTGCCGGGCCTGGACCTGGAGGACGACCTGCCATGAACCGCAACCTGGCACGCCTGATTGCCGGGCAGGTCTGCGTGCACGCCTGCATGGCCGGCATGCGGCTGGCGGCCCCGTTGCTGGCCCTGCGCGAAGGCTACGGCGCCGCGGCGGTGGGCTTGCTGGTGGCGCTGTTCGCGCTCACGCAGGTGTTCCTGGCGCTGCCGGCCGGGCGCTATGCGGACCGCCACGGGCTCAAGCGGCCGGTGGGCTATTCCGTGGCCCTGGCCGCCACGGGCGCGGCGCTGGCCATGCTGTTCCCGGTGTTTCCGGTGCTGTGCATCACCGCGTTGATGACGGGCGGGGCGGCCGGTGCGGCCACCATTGCGGTGCAGCGCCATGTGGGCCGCGCGGTGCACGACACCACGCAGCTGCGGCAGGTGTTCAGCTGGCTGGCCATCGGGCCGGCGGTGTCCAACTTCATCGGCCCCTTTCTGGCGGGCCTCATGATCGACCACGTGGGCCGGGTGCCGGGCAGCATCGAGGGCTACCGGGGCGCGTTCGCGCTGCTGGCCGTGCTGCCGCTGCTGTCCTGGGTGTGCGTGCGCACCACGGTGGAATTTCCGCCCGTGGTCGCGGCCAACGACGGCGTTCCACGCCGCGCCTGGGACCTGCTGGGCGACGTGCCCTTCAGGCGCCTGCTCATCGTCAACTGGCTGCTGTCCTCGTGCTGGGATGTGCACGCCTTCGTGGTGCCGCTGCTGGGGCACGAGCGCGGCCTGTCGGCGTCGGTCATCGGCACCATCCTGGGCGCGTTCGCCATTGCCGCCACGGTGATCCGCATGCTCATGCCCATGGTGGCGTCGAGCCTGAGCGAACGGGTGGTGCTGGCGGGCGCCATGGTGTCCACCACGGTGCTGTTTTGCATCTACCCGCTGCTGGGCAGCGCGCTGGGCATGGGCCTGTGCTCGGTGCTGCTGGGCTTTGCGCTGGGCTCGGCCCAGCCCATGGTGATGAGCCTGCTGCACCAGATCACGCCGTCGCACCGCCACGGCGAGGCCCTGGGCCTGCGGCTGATGGCGATCAATGCGTCAAGCGTGCTCATGCCGCTCATCTTCGGGTCGGCCGGGGCGCTGATCGGGGTCGGCGGGCTGTTTTGGGGCGTCGGGGCGATCGTGGCGGGCGGCACGCGCCTGGCGTGGCTGCTGACGGTGGCGCCGTCCGAGCCCGCGCAGGCGCACAAGGACTCGGGAAACGGCAGCTGAACGGCCACCGGAATGGGTTTTCGTGCGGTATTGCGCGCCGCGTGGCAATCAGGGCTTGAGGGGCTGAGCAAGCGGCGTGAAACGTAGTAGATTCGCCCCATTCGACAGAGGGGGCTGAGATGAACGTTCCAACCTGGTCCTGGCACGTGCGCCGCCTGGCCGTGCTGCCGTTTCTGGTGGCGGCCCCCGGGTCTTTCGTGCATGCGGACGACATGCTGGGCCAGGCGCAGGCCTGGCTGCAGCAGGGCGACGCCCGGCGCGCCTTCGAGGCGCTGGATGCCCAGGAGGCCACGCGCGCCGGCGACCCGGCATTCGACGCGGCCATGGGCCGAGCCGCCCATGCAGCAGGCCAGTACAGCCGTGCCGTGCTGGCGTGGGAGCGGGTGGTGGCGGCGCAGCCCGGCGACACCGAAGCCCAGTGGGAGCTGGGGCGCGCACTGCACGCGGTGGGCGACAAGCAAGGTGCCAACGCCGTCTCCGAGCGCGTTCGTGCCGCCGGCATTCCGGTAGACGCTGCGCTCAGCATCGACCAGTTTCTGGTGTCCTACGACCGCCTGGGCCACCAAGGCCGCTCCACCTGGAAGGGCCATGTCGAGCTGACCGTGGGCCGCGACTCCAATGCCAATGCCGGGCCCGACCTGAATGCGCCTGCGCTGTCGCCGCCCGGTACGCCGGCCTGGTCGCTGGCACCGGGCGCCGAGGCGCAGCGTGCGTCGTATGCCGCCGTGCTGGGCAATATCCGCGGGCGGCATGTGCTGGATGCGCGCTGGTCGCTGATCGGCGCGGCCACCGCCGAGGCGCGGGGGTATTCCGATGCCGGCAAGCCCTACGACAGCGCGCAGCTCGACGCCAGCGCGGGCGTGGCCTACCGCGTGGAGCGCCACGAGTGGATGCTGAGCGCGCAGGGCGCGACCTACCGGCTCGATGGCGACACGCTGCGCAACATCGGCGGCGTGGTGGGCGAGTGGATCTACCGGCTCGACGGCTTTCGCCAGTGGGACACCTTCCTGCAGGTGCAGGACCTGCGCTATCCCACGCAGTCGCTGCGCAACGCCCGGCGCACCGTGGGCGGCACCTCGTATGTCCATGTGCTGCGCAACGGCAGCCTTTACTACGCGGGCCTCTACGCCGGGCAGGAGAACCCCCGGGCCAGCGATGTGGACAACCTGGGGCATCACCTGGCGGGGCTGCGGGCCGGCGTGCAGTGGGCCATCACGGCCGACTGGGCGGCCTTCGTGCACCTCAATCACGAGCGCCGCCGCTACGGGGCCACAGACCCCTTCTTCGGCGTGACGCGCCGCGACCGCCAGACCTATGGCGTGCTGGGCGTGTCCTGGCTGCCCGCGCCGGGCTGGCGCATCACGCCGCAGTGGGCCGTCACGCGCAATGCGTCCACGCTGCCCATCACCGATTACGACCGCCGGGTGTTTTCCGTCACCGTGCGGCGCGAGTTCTGAGGGAGTTCCTGATGCCGTCCCAATTTCCTTCTTCCCGGCTGGCGCTGTGGCTGGCCGTGGCGGCCGCGTGGCCCCTGCAGGGCCTGGCCGCCGCCGGCCTGGTCCAGTTCGTGGCGGGCGACGTGCAGTTGCGCCGAGGCTCCGCGCAGGCGCCGGTGGCCAAAGGCGCCGAGGTCGAGAGCGGCGATGTCGTCGTGACCGGTGCCGCGGGCCGTGCGCAGATCCGTTTTTCGGACGGCGGGCTGGTGGCGCTCTACCCGGACTCGCAATTCACGGTCACGCGCTATGCCGACGCCGGCAACGCGGCCGAAGACCATTTCGCCGTGGACCTGCTGCGCGGCGGCATGCGCGCCATCACCGGCCTGATCGGCAAGCGCGACCCGCGCAACTACCGGGTGACCACGCCCACGGCGGTGGTGGGCATCCGGGGCTCGGCCTTCCTCATCGCCTTCAATGCCGATGGCGAGCTGGTGGTGTCGGGCGAGCAGGACGAGATCGAGGTGTGCACCGAGGCCGGTTGCGTGGGCGTGAAGGCGGGTGAATCGGTGCGTGTGGTGGCCAGCAACCAGCTGCCGCTGTACACCCACACGCGCGCCGTGCTGCCGCTGCCGCCGCCACCGGTGCCGTTTGCGGTGGGCGAGGAGCTCAACAGCAGCGGCCGCCTGGCGCCCACGCCGGTCGCCCCCGTGCCGCCGCCCGTCACCACCACACCCACACCGCCTGCGCCCGGAGTGCCGCTGCCCCCGCCGCCACCACCGCCCACGACGACGGCACCGCCGCCGGACCCGTCCATCCCGACCCCGCCGCCGCCCCCCACCACGGGCACGCCCACGCAGCCGCCGACAACGCGGCCGCCGGTGACCGGTGCGCCACCGACGACACCGCCCACGACGGCGCCCACCACGCCCGCGCCGCCGGCCACGCGTCCACCCATCTTCGTGCTGCCGCCCATCGTGCGGCCCATCATCGTGCTGCCACCGATCGCAGTGCCGCCTCCGCCGCCGGTGATCCGCTGACGATGCGGTCCCTGCACGCAGCAGCGGGTGGTGCGGACAGGGGGCGCATGGCAAGGGCAGGGGCCCGCAGGCCCAGGGGCTCAGCCGTTCACAGCTGGTAGAACGACTTGATCAGCTCCCACGCTTCCTGCGGGTCGTCGGTGTAGTGAAAGAGGCCCAGGTCCTGGGCCGAGATGGTGCCTTCTTCGACCAGCACCTCGAAGTTGATGAGGCGCTTCCAGTAGTCCGCGCCGAACAGCACGATGGGCACGGGCTTGGCCTTTTTCGTCTGCACCAGCGTGAGCACTTCGAACAGCTCGTCCAGCGTGCCGAAGCCGCCGGGGAAGGCCACCAGCGCCTTGGCACGCATCATGAAATGCATCTTGCGCAGCGCGAAGTAGTGGAACTTGAAGCTCAGCGTGGGCGAGATGAAGCGGTTGCCGCTTTGCTCGTGGGGCAGGGCGATGTTCAGGCCCACGTTGAGGGCGCCCACATCGTGCGCGCCGCGGTTGGCGGCCTCCATGATGCCGGGGCCGCCGCCGGTGCAGATGTAGATGCGGTCTGCGGGCGGCTGGCGCTCGCTGTGCTCGGCCACCACGCGGGCGAACTGGCGGGCCAGGTCGTAGTACTTGGCGTTGCGCACCGCCAGGCGCGCGCGCTGCAGGCGCACGTCGTCGCCGCTGGCCTCGGCCTCGAGCAACTGGGCGTCGGCTTCGTCGGGGGCGATGAAGCGGGCGCTGCCGTACACGACCACGGTGTTCTCGATGCCTTGCTCGATCTGGCCCAGGTCGGGCTTGAGCATCTCCAGCTGGAAGCGGATGCCGCGGGTCTCGCGGCGGAACAGGAATTCAGGGTCGGCGAACGCGAGGCGGTAGGCATCGGCGTGCAGCGGGTTGCCGCTGGCGGCGTGGCTTTGCAGCTCCGCCCAGGCATCGGCCAGGCGGCGTTCGTTGAGTTGGGTATTGGCGTCCATGGCAAGTCAGAAAAAAGCGCTGCAGGCCCTCGCACAGGCGCAGGTCGGCAGTGGGTTGAACGTGGGGTGGTGATGAGCGTTGCGCTTGATTATTACGCAGGATCAAGCGCGTGCAGCTATCAAAAGGGTAGCGCTGTGGATGCCCAGCACCGTGAGTGTGAGCGAGCCGAGCAAATGCACTGCGGTCGTGCCCAGCGCCAGCAGATAACGCTGCTGCTGCAGCATGCCCACCACCTCGGCCGAGAAGCTGGAGAACGTGGTGAGCCCGCCCAGAAACCCGGTGACGAGCGCCAGGCGCCACACCGGGTCGAGCTGCGGCAGCGACTGGAACACCGCCACGCAGACCCCCACCAGGTACCCCCCGATCAGGTTGGCCGCCAGCGTGCCCCACGGCAGCAGGGCTCCCGCCGTGTTGAGCCAGATACCGAGCCGCCAGCGCGCCAGCGCACCCACGCTGGCACCGATACAGATGGCCACGACTGCAAGCATGGTGCGATGACTCCGGAGAAACGAAGGGCCGTATTGTCGGCGATGCTGTGTTCAGCCGGTCTGCGCCGTGGCCACGGCTGCGCGAACCGCCATCCACCGTCAGCCTGGGACGCAACCCCGGCCAGCGCCACCGTGGAACCGGCTTCGCCGGGCCACTGGAGGCGTCCCCCTTGGGGGGAGGGGCGAAGCGACTCAGGGGGGCTACTTTTCCTTGCCCATCACCAGGTCCGGCAGGATCGTCACGACCTGCGGGAACACCGTGATGATCGCGATGCACACCACCAGGCACAGGAAGAACGGAATCGCAGCGCGCGCAATCGTGTTGCTGTCCTTGCCCGTCATGTTCTGCAGCACGAAGAGGTTGAAACCCACCGGCGGCGTGACCTCGGCGATCTCGACCAGCAGCACGATGAAGATGCCGAACCAGATCAAATCGAACCCGGCCTGCTGGATCATGGGCAGCACCACCGCGCTGGTCAGCACGATCATGCTGATGCCGTCGAGCGCCGTGCCCAGCACCAGGTACACGATGACCAGCACGCTGATGAGCGCGAACGGCGACAGGTGCATGGCGTTGACCCACTCGGCCAGTTCGCGCGGGATGCCGGTGAAGGCCATGGTCTTGGTGAGGAACGCGGCACCGGCCAGGATGAACATGATCATGCAGCTGGTGCGCGTGGTGCCCATCAGCCCTTCCTTGAAGTTCTGCCAGGTGAGCGAGCGGCTCCAGAGCGCCAGCCCCAGCGAGCCCACCACGCCGTAGGCCGCGCATTCGGTGGCAGTGGCGTAGCCGGTGATGAGCACGGCCACGATGAAGACGATGAGCACGCCCACGGGGATCAGGTTGCCGGACTTGCGGATCTTCTCGCGCAGCGTGGAGGGCGGGTCGGCCGCAGGCACCTTGTCGGGGTTGCGCAGGCTCCACCAGCCGATGTAGCCCGAGAACAGCAGCATCAGCAAAATGCCCGGCAGAAAGCCCGCAAGGAAGATGCGGATGATGGACGCATCGGCCGCCACCGCATACACCACCATGGTGATCGACGGCGGGATCAGAATGCCCAGCGTGCCCGCCGTGGCCAGCGAACCGAGGGCCAGCTTCTCATCGTAGCCGCGCTTCATCAGCTCGGGCAGGGCCACCTTGCTGATGGTGGCGCAGGTGGCGGCCGACGAGCCCGATACCGACCCGAAGATGCCACAGCCCAGGATGGTGGTGTGCATCAGCCGCCCCGGAACGCGGTTGAGCCAGGGGCGCAGGCCTTCGAACATCTCTTCGGACAGCTTGGTGCGAAACAGGATTTCGCCCATCCAGATGAACAGCGGCAGGGCGGCCAGCTCCCAGCTCGCATTGCTCTCCCAGAACGCCGAGAACAAATTCTTGGCCGGCTGCGTAGACGTGAAGAACGCCTGCCCCACCCACCCGCAGATCGCCAGCGTCATCGCAATCCACACGCCGCCGGACAGCAGCACCAGCATGAGCAGCAGCAACACGCCACCCACCATCAAGATATCCATATCGAACTTTCTGGACTGCAGGGCGCGATGCGCGATGCAGCCTGTTGTTATCGGTATTCACACCGCGCGGTCATTGCGCCGCGCTTCCCACCCACCGAAAAAACTGGCGCGGCAAACGCGAGTGCCACCGTGGAACCGGCTCCGCCGGGCCACCGGAGGCGTCCCCCCTCAAGGGGGAAGGCGCGCAGCGCCTCAGGGGGGCGTCCTAGATATCAGACGAAAAGTCACCCTTGGCATGGCGTTCTTCCACAGCCCGCACGAAGGTCGGCACGCCACCGCGCAGCACGATGATGAATTCATCCACCACCGCCACCCACAGCAGCACCGAGCCGATCGCAAAGCTCAGTTGCGGAATCCACAGCGGCATGGGCAGCAGGCCCTGGGAGATGTCGTTGAACTCCCAGCTCTCGTACGTGTAGCTGCAGGCCGCCCACATCAGGTAGCCCACTGCCACCGATGCGATGGCGAGCGACACGACCTCCAGCTGGCGGCAGCGGCGCGGGGACAGCTTTTCCAGCAGCAGTGTCACGCGCACGAAGTCGCCGTGCTTGAATGCATGGGCCATCGCAAAGAAAGCCGCGGCCGCGCAGAACCAGGCCACGATGTCGTTGATGGCGCCGGTGCGCAGGCCCACCTCGCGCATGATGCTCTGCGCGATCATGAGGATGCAGATGAGGGCGATGAACGCAGCGCCCAGGGCGCCTGCGGCAAGGTAGAGGCGGTCGAGCCAGCGGCGCAGCATATGGATGCGGGCCTACTTCTTGGCCTGCACGCCAGGGACCGGACTGCTCTTGCGGTAGCTCGCGACGATGGCTTCGCCGTCCGCGCCGGCCTTCTTGAGCCAGTCGGCCAGCATGATCTCGCCGACCTGGCGCATGTCGGCCATGAGCTTGGGCGCGGGCGTCACGATCTTCATGCCCTTTTCGGTCAGTGCCTTCTTGTACCACTCTGTCTTTTCCTCGCTGAGCTTCCAGCCGCGCGACTCGGCCTCGGCCGAGGCCTTGAGCAGGGCGTCCTGGCTGGGCTTGTCCAGCGCATCGAAAGCCTTCTTGTTCACGATGACCGCGTTCTTGGGCAGCCAGGCCTGCGTGTCGTGAAAGAGCTTGATGCTTTCGTAGATCTTGCTGTCGTAGCCGGTGGAGCCCGACGTCATGGTGGCCTCGACCACGCCCGTTGCCAGCGCCTGCGACAGCTCGGCCGCCTGGATGGTCACCGGCTGCGCGCCGATCAGCTCCGCGATCTTGGCGGTGGCGGGACTGTAGGCGCGCCACTTGATGCCGCGCAGGTCGGCCACCGAGGCCAGTTCCTTCTTCGAATAGATGCCCTGCGGCGGCCAGGCCACGGCGTACAGGAGCTTCATGCCCTGCGTGCCCAGCAGCTTGTCGAGGTAGGGCTTTTGCGCTTCGTACAGGCGCCTGGAGTCCGCATACGAGGTGGCCAGGAAGGGGATGCCGTCCACGCCGTACAGCGCGTTCTCGTTCTCGAAATTGCCCAGCAGCACTTCACCGGCCGGGGCCTGCCCGCCCTGCACGGCGCGCTTGATTTCGTTGGCCTTGAACAGCGAGGCGTTGGCGTGCACCGTGATCTTGAGCTTGCCGGCCGATGCGGCATCCACATCCTTGGCGAACTGCATCAGGTTCTCGGTGTGGAAGTTGCTCACGGGGTAGGCGGCGGCCAGGTCCCACTTGGTCTGTGCCATCACGGAGGACGCGGTGAAACCGAAGGCCAGGGCCAGGCCAAGCGCTGTGGCGGGGAGGATTCGACGCTTCATGGAGAGCTCCGCAAGTAAGGACGTGGGGTGAAAGGACTGTCGGCGACTGTATAGAAATCAACCCATGGCGACATAGGTGTTTTGCCTAAACGCTGACAAATTGCCAACAAATCATTGCCATGGTGCCTACAATGGCTTGCATAACCCGTGCCAGTTTTTCCCTTCCACCACAAGGTTCGCTGTCCATCATGAAATCCGGCTCCAAGGCCAAGGGCGATTCCGGCCCCATCGTGTCGTCGGCGCACCTGGTGTCCGCGCAGAGCGCGGAGCTGAGCGAGTTCGAGTTCGGACTCATCGTCGCGGGCAACGCGTTTCACCGCTGGGTGGCGCACTGCATGTCGGCGGCGGGCCTGAAAGACCTCACGCCACTGGATGTGCTGGTGCTGCACCACGTGACGCACCGCGCACGGGACAAGCGCCTCGCCGACATCTGCTTCATCATGAATGTGGAGGACACGCACCTGGTGAACTACGCGCTCAAGAAGCTGCAGAACCTGGGCGTGGTGGCTTCGCAGAAAAACGGCAAGGAAGTGACCTACGCCGCCACTGACGTGGGCCGCGCCTACGTGCAGCGCTACCGCGAAATCCGCGAGCGCTGCCTCATCGATGCGTTGCACGCCGACGACTCCCTGAACCGCGACATCGGCGAGCTGGCCCGGTTGCTGCGTGTGCTGTCGGGCATGTACGACCAGGCGGCGCGCTCGGCGGCGTCGCTGTGACTGCCGCCACGCCGTGGTTTGAATAAAAAACTGCCCTACCGCTTGATGAACAAGCGCCAGCAGCTATCAAAATAGTAGCAAATGTCCCATCAACCTTCCCCCATGTCCCGCTGGCAGTTCTGGATCGACCGTGGAGGCACCTTCACCGACGTGGTGGGCCGCCGGCCCGAATCGGACGGCACGTTCACGCTGGTCACCCACAAGCTGCTGTCCGAGAACCCCGAGCAGTACAAGGACGCCGCGGTGGCCGGCATTCGCCACCTGCTGGGTTTGAAGCCCGGCGAGCCGGTGACGCCTGCACAGGTCGAGTGCGTGAAGATGGGCACCACCGTGGCCACCAATGCACTGCTGGAGCGCAAGGGCGAGCCCACGCTGCTCATCACCACGCGGGGCTTCAAGGACGCGCTGCGCATTGCGTACCAGAACCGCCCGCGCCTGTTCGACCGCCACATCGTGCTGCCCGAGCTGCTCTACAGCCGCGTGATCGAGGCGCAGGAGCGCGTGGGCGCGCAGGGCGAGGTGATCGAGCCGCTGGATGAAGCGCACCTCAAGGAGCGCCTGTGGGCCGCCTACGACGCGGGCCTGCGCAGCGTGGCCATCGTGTTCATGCACGGCTACCGCTACACGGCGCACGAACAGGCCGCAGCGCGGCTGGCGCGCGAGGTGGGCTTCACGCAGGTGAGCAGCTCGCACGAGACCAGCCCCATGATGAAGTTCGTGAGCCGGGGCGACACCACGGTGGTGGACGCGTACCTCTCGCCCATCCTGCGCCGCTACGTGGACCAGGTGGCCAGCGAGATGCCGGGGGTCAAGCTGTTCTTCATGCAATCGTCCGGTGGCCTCACCGATGCGGGCACCTTCCAGGGCAAGGACGCCATCCTGTCCGGCCCGGCCGGCGGCATCGTGGGCATGGCGCGCACGGCGGAGCTGGCGGGCCACGCGAAGGTCATCGGCTTCGACATGGGCGGCACGTCCACCGATGTGAGCCACTACGCGGGCTCTTTCGAGCGCGAGTTCGAAACCCAGGTGGCGGGCGTGCGCATGCGCGCACCCATGATGAGCATCCACACCGTGGCCGCCGGCGGCGGCTCCATATTGGGATTCGACGGTGCGCGCTTTCGCGTGGGCCCCGAGAGCGCGGGCGCCAACCCCGGCCCGGCCAGCTACCGCCGCGGCGGCCCACTGGCCGTGACGGACGCGAACGTGATGGTGGGCAAGATCCAGCCCGCACACTTCCCGCACGTCTTCGGCCATGCGGCCAACGAGGCGCTCGACGGCGACGTGGTGGCGCAGAAGTTCGCGCAACTGGCGGTGCAAAGCGGCCGCTCGCAAGAGGATGTGGCCCACGGCTTCATCCAGATCGCCGTGCAGCAGATGGCCAACGCGATCAAGAAGATCAGCGTGGCGCGCGGCTACGACGTCACCCGCTACACGCTGCAGTGCTTTGGCGGCGCGGGCGGCCAGCACGCGTGCCTAGTGGCCGATGCCCTGGGCATGACGCGGGTGTTCGTGCACCCGCTGGCCGGCGTGCTGAGTGCCTACGGCATGGGCCTGGCGGACCAGAACGTGATCCGCGAACAGGCGGTGGAAATCAAGCTGGCGCCGGACGCATTGCCCGGCATCGAAGCCACGCTGGGTGCCCTGGCCGCCACCGCGCGCACCGAACTGGAGCGCCAGCAGGCCGGCAGCAGCACGGCCGTGGTGCACCGGCGCGTGCATGTGCGCTACGAGGGCAGCGACTCGGCGCTCATCGTGCCTTTCGGCACGCAGGCCGAAATCACCGCGGCGTTTGAAAGTGCCTACCGCCAGCGCTTTGCTTTCCTGATGCAGGGCAAGGGCCTGGTCGTGGAGGCCGTGTCGGTCGAGGCCGTGGTGCCCGGCGATGCGCCCGTGGAGCCGCGCCACGCGCTGCAGCCTGCGCGCGAGACGCCGCACCGCGGCATGGTGCGCATGTACACCGGCGGGGTCGATGGCGTGCCCGCGTGGCACAGCGCCCTGCTGGTGGTGCGCGAGGACCTGCGCCCGGGCGATGTGATCCCCGGCCCGGCCATCATTGCCGAGAAGAACGCCACCACCATCGTCGAGCCCGGCTGGCAGGCGCAGTTGACCGACCTGGACCACCTGCTGCTGGACCGCACCGTGGCGCGCGCGGTGCAGCACGCCGTGGGCACCACGGTGGACCCGGTGCTGCTGGAAGTCTTCAACAACCTGTTCATGAACATCGCCGAGCAGATGGGCCTGCAGCTGCAGAACACGGCGTACTCGGTGAACATCAAGGAGCGCCTGGACTTCAGCTGCGCGCTGTTCGACACGGCTGGCAACCTGATCGCCAACGCGCCGCACATGCCGGTGCACCTGGGGTCCATGGGCGAGAGCATCAAGACCGTCATCCGTGACAACGCCGGCCGCATGCAGCCGGGCGACGTGTTCGTGCTGAACGACCCGTACCACGGCGGCACGCACCTGCCCGACATCACGGTCATCACGCCGGTCTACCTGGAGGACGACGCCGAGCCCACGTTCTACGTCGGCAGCCGCGGCCACCATGCGGATGTGGGCGGCATCACGCCGGGTTCCATGCCGCCGTTCTCGACGCGCATCGAGGAAGAGGGCGTGCAGATCAACAACGTGAAGCTGGTCGAGCGCGGCGTGCTGCGCGAGGCAGAGATGATCGCCCTGCTGGAAAGCGGCGAATACCCGTCACGCAACCCGCAGCAGAACATGGCCGACCTGCGCGCGCAGATCGCCGCGAATGAAAAGGGCCAGCAGGAGCTGCGCCGCATGGTGGGCGAGTTCGGCCTGCCCGTCGTGCTGGCGTACATGAACCACGTGCAGGACAACGCCGAGGAGTCGGTGCGCCGCGTGATCACACGCTTGAAGGACGGGCAGTTCACGCTGCCGCTGGACAACGGCGCGCAGATCAGCGTGGCAGTGCGTGTGGATGCGGCCAGCCGCAGCGCCGAGATCGACTTCACCGGCACCAGCCCGCAGCAGACGCACAACTTCAACGCGCCCACGGCGGTGTGCATGGCGGCGGTGCTGTACGTGTTCCGCACGCTGGTGCAGGACGACATTCCGCTCAACGCCGGGTGCCTCAAACCGCTCAAGGTCATCATCCCGCCGGGCTCTATGCTCAACCCCAACCCGCCGGCCTCGGTGGTGGCGGGCAATGTGGAGACCTCCACCTGCATCACCAACGCGCTGTACGGCGCGCTGGGGCTGATGGCGGCGGGGCAATGCACCATGAACAACTTCACCTTCGGCAGCGCGAAGTACCAGTACTACGAGACCATCTCGGGCGGCAGCGGTGCGGGCGGCGTGTGGGATGCTGCGGGCCAGCTCACCGGTGGCTTTGCGGGCACGAGCGTGGTGCAGTGCCACATGACCAACTCGCGCCTGACGGACCCGGAGATCCTGGAGTTTCGGTTTCCGGTGCGGCTGGAGGGCTACGAGATCCGCAAGGGCTCGGGCGGCAACGGGCAGTGGAAAGGCGGCGACGGCGGCGTGCGCCGCGTGCGCTTTCTCGAGCCCATGACGGCCAGCATCCTGTCCAACGGCCGCCACCACGGCGCTTTCGGCATGGCCGGCGGCAGCGCGGGCGCGGTGGGCATCAACAAGGTGGTGCGCAGCAACGGCAAGACCGAGCTGCTGGACCACATCGGCCAGGCCGAGATGCAGCCGGGCGATGTGTTCGAGATCCACACGCCAGGCGGCGGCGGCTTCGGTGCCGTGGGCTCGGAGTAAGGGTCCTATGGGCTGCTACCGCTTGATCTGCAAGCGGTAGCAGCTATCAAATCAGGAGCGTCAGACGCGCACGTCCTCGGGCGCTGTCGATACCGGTTCGGCCTCGGGCTTGGGCTGGCTCAGCGTGGGTGGCACCGGCGGATGCCCCATCTGGCGCGCCCGGAACAGGGCTGCGCGCATCAGAAAGATCGACATGATCGGCACCGAGATCGCCACGAACACGGCGATCAGCAGCGCATGCAGCGCCAGGCTGCGGTCGGCCACCGAGAAGTACAGCACCGTGCCGTGCATGATCAGCCAGCAGCCCAGCGTGGCGATGATGGACGGCGCGTGCACCCGCTCGAAGAACGTGGGCAGGCGCAGCAGGCCCGACGAGCCCAGCAATGCCAGGCCCGCGCCCGACAGCACCAGCGCGGCGACGATGATCTCCAGCCACAGGGGCAGGGTGGTGGCGGCGTCCGTCATTCGATCACCTCGCCGCGCAGCAGAAACTTGGCCATGGCCATGGAGCCCACGAAGCTGAACAGCGCCAGCAGCAGCGCGGCCTCGAAGTAGTTCTTGCTGCCGTACAGCAGGCCCAGTACCAGCATCACCAGCATGCCGCTCAGGTACATGCAGTCGAGCGCCAGCACGCGGTCCTGCGCCGAGGGGCCCTTGAGCAAACGGATCAGTGCGCAGCCCATGGCCAGGGCCAGCATGAACAGGGCGATCGGCAAGGCCCAGTCGAGGATAGGCGTCATTCAAAGATCTCCATGAGGGGGGCTTCGTAGCGCTGCTTCACGTCGGCGATGACCTGGGCGGGGTCGTCCAGCTCCAGCACATGCAGCAGCAGCACGCTGCGGTCCAGCGACAGCTCGCCCCAGGCAGTGCCGGGCGTGATGCAGACGATCATGGCCAGCACGGCCAGCGCGTTGGGGTCCCGCACGTCGAGCGGGATGTGCACGAAGCCCGATGGATGCCGACGGCGGCCCGGTGCGAGCAGCAGGCGCGCCACCGCCAGGTTGGAGCGCGTGGTGTCGGCCACCACCGTGAACGCCAGGCGCAGCACCGCACCGGGCTTGCGGATGCGCACCGGCAGCGGTCGCAGCCCCGCCGTGAGCAGCGGTATGGCGAGCGCGAGCACGCCGCCCAGCACGAAGTGCCCTGCGCTCAGGCTGCGGTTGAGCAGCAGCCACAGGCCCAGCAGCGCCAGCGACAGCAGCGGCGCGGGCACCAGGCGCTTGAGAGGGCGTTGGTATGTGCGCGATGGCTTCATGGCGTGCTACCTCCTGGCACTGCCGCCGGTGGGGGCGGGTTGGGCACCGGCTGGGCCGTCATCACGGCGCGCACATAGCCCGCGGGTGCGTGCAGCGCGTCGGCAGTGGCCTGGGTGTAGCGCATCACGGCACCGGCCTGCCACACCAGCACAGCGCAGGCCGTGAGCAGCAGGGCAATCGGCAAGCCTTCGAGCACCAGCAGCTTGGGCACCGTGCGGTCATGTGCCGCCCAGAAATGGCGGATGCCCGCCCGGGTCAGCGCCAGCAGCGCCAGCAGGCCCGATCCGATGAGCAGCGCCACCAGCGCCCAGCCTTCCGCGCCCAGGTGGAACCCTTGCGACGAGGCCAGCCCCAGGGGGTTGAGTAGCGCATGGATCATGGCGAACTTGCCCACGAATCCCGGCAGCGGCGGCAGGCCCGCGATGACGAGCGTGCAGGCCATGAAGGCCAGGCCCAGAAAGGCCACGGCGGCCGGGATCACCTGGCCGATGAGTTCTTCTTCGCGGTCGTCCAGGTTGATGCCGTCGGTGGGCACCAGGTCGGCCGACAGAAAAGGCGCATCGTCCGTCTGCTCGTACGCGGCGAGGTTGGAGCCATCGTTGCGCCAGCGGTCGATCAGGTCGGTCAGCAAGAACAGCGCGCTCACGGCCAGCGTGGAGCTGAGCAGGTAGTACAGCAGCCCGGCCGTGAGCAGGTTCTGCCCGAAGCCCACGGCCGCCAGCAGCGTGCCCGACGACAGGATGGCCGAGAACCCGGCCAGATGCCCCAGCCGCTGCGAGCCCAGCATGCCGATGGCGCCGAACGCCATGGTCAGCATGCCGCCCCCGATGAGCCACTGGCTGCCGAACTGGGCCGAGTCGCCTGCCTCGGCACCGAACAGCAGCGTCCACAGGCGCAGCACGCTGTACACGCCCACCTTGGTCATCAATGCGAACAGCGCGCCCACGGGCGCGGTGGCCGCGCTGTACGCTGGCACCAGCCAGAAGTTGAGCGGCCACACCGCGGCCTTGATGAGAAACGCCACGGCCAGGATGGCTGCCGCTGCATGCAGCAGGCCGCGGTCCGAGGCTGCCACCCCGGCGATGCTGCGTGCCAGGTCGGCCATGTTCAGCGTGCCGGTGATGCCGTACAGCATGGACACGCCGATCAGGAACAGCGACGACGCCGCGAGGTTGATGGCGATGTAGTGCAGCCCCGCCGACACACGCGGGCGCCCCGAGCCGTGCAGCAGCAGACCGTAGGAAGCGGCCAGCATGATCTCGAAGAACACGAACAGGTTGAACAGGTCGGCCGTGAGGAACGCGCCCGCCAGCCCCATGAGCTGGAACTGGAACAGCGGGTGGAAGTGCACCCCCGCCCGGTGCCAGCGCGCCGCCGAAAACAGTACGGTGGCCAGCGCCACGGTGCTGCACAGCACCAGCATCATGGCCGACAGACGATCCACGGCGAGCACGATGCCGAAGGGCGCAGGCCAGTTGCCCGGCAGGTACACACCCAGGCTGCCCGGCAGCCCGGGGTCCTTGGCCTGTATCAGCAGCAGCACCGCGATCACCAGGCCCATCAGCGTCGAGACGATGTTCAGCGTGACCTTGGTGCGCTGGCGCTCTTCGCGCAACAGCAGCATCAGCCCGGCCGTGAGCATGGGCAGCGCGATGGGCGCGAGGATCAGGTGCGGCATGACCCTGTCAAGTAAAAATCCTGTGAATGTCATGTCATTTGTCCAGGCCGCTGCGCACGAAACTGGCACGCACCGCGCCAGGGCAGCCTGGCAAGGGCCGCCCCGCAGCGAGGGCTGCGTCCCCCTGCCCGCAGCGCGCAGCGCTGCGAGAGCGGGGGGAAGCGGCGAAGCCGCTCAGGGGGGTGTTCTTCATCATGGCATTTCCTGCACGTCTTTGCCCTTGGTCCCATCCACATGGTCGGTGCCGGCCATGCCGCGCGATGCGAGCAGCACCACCAGGAACAGCGCGGTCATGGCAAAGCCGATCACGATGGCGGTGAGCGTCAGCGCCTGTGGCATGGGGTCGGCGTAGTGGGCCAGGTCCTTGGGCAGGCCGGGTTGCAGCACGGGCTCCTTGTCGATGGCCAGGCCCAGGCGGCCCATGCTGAAGATGAACAAATTGACGGCGTACGACAGCAGCGACAGCCCCATGATGATCTGGAAGGTGCGGGGCCGCAGCAGCAGCCACACGCCCGATCCGGTGAGCACGCCGATGGCGAGGGCCAGTATCAGTTCCATGGGCCTTCTCCCTGCGTTGCGACGGCGGATGGTTCAGCGGCCTGTGCCTCTTCGGCAGGGCGCGCGTTGTTGTAGCGGTGGCTGCGCACCGACTGGTGGGCGATGCCGGTGAGGATGAGCATGGTCGAGCCCACCACCAGGGTGAACACGCCGATGTCGAAGAACAGCGCGCTGGCCACATGCACTTCGCCCACGAAGGGCAGGTGCAGGTGGGCGGTGTGGCTGGTCAGGAAGGGGTAGCCCCACACCCAGGCGCCCAGGCCCGTGGCCAGCGCGGCCAGCAGGCCCACGCCGATCCAGCGGCGCGGGTACAGGGGCAGGTGCGCCTCCACCCACGAGGTGCCCGAGACGATGTACTGCAGCAGCAGCGCCACCGAGAACACCAGCCCCGCCACGAAGCCGCCACCGGGCTCGTTGTGCCCGCGCATGAAGAGGTACATGGACACCAGGGTGGCGAACGGCAGCATCAGGCGCACCAGCACGGCGGGCACCATGAGGTAGCCCACGGCGGTGTCGGCCGTCTGGCGCGGGTTGGACAGGTCTGTGTCCACGTCGGCCGGCAGCGCGCGCTGCTGTGCGGGCAGGTCCATCACCTCGCGCGCAGGGCGAAAGCGCCGCAGCAGCGCATACACCGTGAGCGCCACGATGCCCAGCACGACGATCTCGCCAAAGGTGTCGAAGCCCCGAAAGTCCACCAGCATCACGTTGACCACGTTGGTGCCGCCGCCACGGCTGAGCGCGTTTTCGAGAAAGAAGGTGGAGGTGCTGTCGGGGAAGGGCCGGCTCATCATCGCGAACGACAGCAGGGCCATGCCCGCGCCCGCGGTCAGTGCCAGGGCCATGTCGCGGTAGCGGCGCAGCTGGGTGCGGCGCTCCTCGGCCAGCGTGGGCTTGCGCAGTGTCTCATCGCGCCGGGGCAGCCAGCGCAGGCCCAGCAGGATGAGGATGGTGGTCACGATCTCCACCACGATCTGCGTGAGCGCCAGGTCGGGCGCAGAGAACCACAGGAAGGTCAGGCACACGCACAACCCCGCGCCACCGAGCAGCGTGAGGGCCGCCAGGCGGTGGTACTTGGCCTGCCAGGCCGCCGCCATGGCGCACAGCGCACCCAGCAGCCACAGCAGCGCGAACGCGGGCGACAGCGGCAGCTGCGTGCGGTCGCCGATCGGCAGGCCGCGCGACCACAGGGGCAGTACGCAGGCCAGCAGCGCGGCGCTCACCAGCCATAGCATCTGCCACTGCAGGCGCCCGGTGCCCAGCAGGCGGCGGCCATGGCGCCCCGCCTGGCTGACCAGGGCCAGCGTGTGCTCGAACACGCGCTGCCCGCTGATGCGGTACATGAGCGGCGGTGCGTCGACCGTGCCCTTCTCGCGCTGGCGGCGCAGCAGCGCATACAGCGCAATGCCGCCGCCCAGGGCGATCAGGCTCATCACGAAGGGCGTGTTGAACCCGTGCCAGACAGCCAGGCTGTAGACGGGCAGCTCGCCCCCCACCACCGGCCGGGCTGCGGCGGCCAGGTACGCGCCCACGGACCAGGCCGGGAGCACCCCCACCACCAGGCAGGCCAGCACCAGCAGCTCCACCGGCACGCGCATCCAATGCGGGGGCTCGTGCGGCTCGCGCGGCAGGTCGGTGGCTGCGGGGCCCCAGAACACATCCACCGTGAAGCGCAGCGAGTACGCCACGCTGAACACGCCTGCGATGGTGGCCGCCACGGGCAGCAGCCATTCGAGCAGGGGTGTCGTGTTCACGTACACGGTTTCGGCAAAGAACATTTCCTTGGACAAGAAGCCGTTGAGCAGCGGAACGCCCGCCATGGCCGCACTGGCCACCATGGCCAGCGTGGAGGTGATGGGCATCATCCGGCGCAGGCCCGACAGGCGCCGGATGTCGCGCGTGCCGCTTTCATGGTCCACGATGCCCACGGCCATGAAGAGCGAGGCCTTGAAGGTCGCGTGGTTCATGATGTGGAACACGGCGGCCACGGCGGCCAGCGGGCTGTTCAGGCCCAGCAGCAGGGTGATGAGGCCCAGGTGCGAAATCGTGGAGTAGGCCAGCAGCCCCTTGAGGTCGTTCTGGAACATGGCCGCGTAGCCGCCCACCAGCAGCGTGCACAGGCCTGCGCCGCCCACCAGCCAGAACCACTGCTCCGTGCCCGCCAGCGCCGGCCACAGGCGCGCCAGCAGAAACACACCCGCCTTGACCATGGTGGCCGAGTGCAGGTAGGCCGACACCGGCGTGGGCGCGGCCATGGCATTGGGCAGCCAGAAGTGGAAGGGGAACTGCGCGCTCTTGGTCAGCGCGCCCAGCAGGATCAGCACCAGCGCGGTGGTGTACAGCGGGTGGCTCTGGATGAGCTGGCCGGCCTCGAGCACGTTGTCCAGGTCATAGCTGCCCACGATGTGGCCCAGCACCAGCATGCCGGCCAGCATGGCCAGGCCGCCCGTGCCGGTCACGGTGAGCGCCATGCGCGCGCCGCGCCGCGCATCCTTGCGGTGGTGCCAGTAGCCGATCAGCAGGAACGAGAACAGGCTGGTCAGCTCCCAGAAGAATGCGATCTGGATGATGTTGCCCGACAGCACCACGCCGACCATGGCGCCCATGAACGCCAGAAAGAACGAGAAGAAGCGCGGCACCGGGTCGGCCGCCGACATGTAGTAGCGCGCGTACAGCACCACCAGGCTGCCCACGCCCAGCACCAGCATGCAGAACATCCAGGCAAAGCCATCCATGCGGATGACGAGGTTCAGGCCCAGGGCAGGCAGCCACTCGATGTCTTGCCGGAGCACGCCGCCGTCCGCGATCTGCGGAAAACACAGCGCCACCTGCACGGTGCAGAACACGGCGATCAAACCCGCCAGCGTGGACTCAGTATTGCGGGCATTGGCAGGCAGCACTGCCGCCAGCAGGCTGCCGATGAAGGGGAGGAGGATGAGGGTGATCAGGGGCATGCCCCAACGATTTTAGGGGCAGCTTTCAAAGACCCTGCCTGAAGCCGGCCGTTGCGCGAACGTTGGCGCAAAAAAACAAGCCCGCGGCGGCGGGCTTGCAGCTTGGGGAGCGTGCTTAGTTTTTGCTAGCGCTGGCTGTCGGCGCGGGCGCCGGGGCTGCCGCTGCTGGCGTGGCGGAGTCGGCCTGCGCTGCGCTGCCGCGGGGCTTGGCATCTTGCGCGGCGCCTGCCTGTTTCTTGCTGTGGGCGCCGTGGCTCTTGGCCTCGGCCTTGGCGGCGGCTGCGGCGCTGTACTTCTTGCCGTTGACGGTGAGGCCTTCCTTGGAGAAGTTCACGGCGCTCTTGTTGCCCACGCCGCCCACGCGGCCGATGAAGTCGCTCCAGTCCTTGAAGGGCGCGCTGCGGCGCTCGTCGAGGATGCGGCTGGACAGACCCGGCCCGATGCCCTTGATGCCGTCGAGCTCGGCTTCGGTGGCGGTGTTCACATCCACGGCCGCAAAGGCGGCGGCGGCACACAGGGAGGCGAGGAGGGTGAGCAGTTTCTTCAGCATGGTGGATGCGGGATGGGGCCGCTGGGTTGTGTGGGGTTGGGGAGGGAGGGCTGGGGCGCAGATACCGGCGCTGCGCAGTCAGAGTTCTTCGACGCGGCGGGCGGGGTAGCTGTCCCAGGTCTGGCAGCCAGGGCACTGCCAGAAATGCTGGCGCGCCTCGAAGCCGCAGGCCGCGCAGCGGTAGCGGGTGAGGGGCTTGACCGCATGCTCCAGCGCCCGCTGGACCTGCGGGTGGAATTCTTCGTGCTCCAGCTTCTCGCCAGCCAGCCATTTGGCCGCAGCGACCAGCGAGCGCTCCTTGTCCAGGTGCTGCACGTAGCGCTGGCGGGCCGTGTCGCGGGTGGCGTCGTCGGCGGCTTCCATGGCCACGAGGGCTTCGAGTACATCGAGCGACGGCGTCTGTGCATAGTGCGCCTGCAGCAGTGCCTGTACCTCGGGCACGCGCTGCGTGGCGTTGGCCGCCTCGACCATCATCGGCGCCGCCAGGGGCACGGCGGCAGGGTTACGCTCGCCCAGCGTGCGCAGCGTGGTCAGGACCTCGGCCGGCCGGCCCATCAGGCGTTGCAGCCGGGCCAGCTCGATGCGCGCGCGCGCGGCCTCGGGCGCCGCGGCCACGGCCTGCTCCAGCAAGGCCTGCGCGCCCGAGAGGTCGCCCTGGGCACTGAGTGCCAGTCCCTGCTCGCACAGGTAGTGCGCCTGCCGCGTGCTGAAGTCGCCCTGGTCGGCATCGTGCATCTTGAGCGCGATGGCGGTGGCATGCGGCCAGTCGCGCGAGCGTTCGTAGATCGCCAGCAGCGCCAGCCGGGCCTGGGCCTCGAAGGGCGTGCCTTCCAGGCGGTGCAGGGCGTCTTCGGCGCGGTCCAGCAGGCCGGCCTTGAGGAAGTCGAGCGCCAGGGCGTGCTGGGCGCGCTCGCGGTCGGTGCGCGAGAGGTCGCCGCGCGAGAGCAGGTGCTCGTGCACGCGCACCGCGCGGTCGTACTCGCCGCGGCGGCGAAACAGGTTGCCCAGGGCGAAGTGCAGCTCCGAGGTGTCGGGGTCGTTCTGCACAGCCTCGATGAAGGCGTCGATGGCCTGGTCCTGCTGCTCGTTGAGCAGGAAGTTCAGCCCCTTGAAGTAGGCCTTGGGCGCGCGGCGGTTTTCGGCACGCAGCTGGCGCAGGTCGAAGCGCGATGCCAGCCAGCCCAGCACGAAGGCGACGGGCAGGCCCAGCAGGATCCAGGTCAGGTCAAATTCCATGGACGGAGGGCAGGTCGGGCGGTGGAGGTGGCGCGGGCGGCGTGTTGGTGGCCGCAGGGGCGGCGGCGGCGGGTGTTGTGGCGCTGCCGGCACCGGCCTGTGCACGCCGCGCCGCAGCACGGTGGCGCCACCAGCGGGGCACCATGCCCAGCACCCCCACCGCGAGCCCGGCGGAGAAAGCGGTCAGCACCACCAGCACGAGCGGAGCGCGCCATTGGGTGCCAAAAAAGAAATGCACGGTCGCATCCTGCTGGTTGTTCAGCGCGAACGCGAATAGCGTAAAAAAAATGGCTGCCTTGAGCAGCCACAGGAGGTATTTCATCGGTCTCCCCAGTGGTGGGGCGATTCTAAGAGCCAGCCCGCTGTGGCCGGGATGCGTGCGGTGCGGGGCGGCTGGGTATTGTGGATGGGCCGATGCGCCGCCCTGCCGAGCAGGGCAGGCTATTTGGTAATGCTCGAAAAAGCCGCTACCGCTTGCCTGTACGGCGCAAGCTGCTATCAAATTTGATGGGTGGCAGGCGTCGTGCCTTCTTCCATCTCTGCGGTGCGCTTGTCCACGGCTTCGCGCAGGGCCTTTCCGGGCTTGAAATGCGGCACGCGTTTTTCCGGGATGGCCACGGCTTCGCCGCTGCGGGGGTTGCGGCCCATGCGGGGCGGGCGGTGGTTGACCGAGAAGCTGCCAAAGCCCCGGATCTCGATGCGGTGTCCGCGCACCAGCGCGTCGCCCACGGCGTCCAGAATCGTCTTGACGGCGAATTCGGCATCGCGGTGGGTGAGCTGGCCGAATCGTGCGGCCAGTTCTTCAACCAGGTCTGAGCGGGTCATGGAGTCTTGGGACATAGGCAGGCTGCCCGTGGGCAGGTGGTATCTCTCTTCGTGAAAAAAGAGCGGGCGCCGAGGCGCCCGCTGTCTGACCGTTGACGGCCAGGCCCCTGCACGAATGGATCACATCGTGCGCGGGCCTGTCGTCGGGTCAGTGTCTTACTTTTCCGAGTTGTCCAGCTTGGCGCGCAGCAGGGCGCCCAGGCTGGTCGTGCCGGCGCTTTCGCGGCTCGATTGCTGGCTCAGGCTGGCCATGGCGCCTTGCTCGTCGGCCATGTCCTTTTGCTTGATCGACAGCTGGATGTTGCGGGTCTTGCGATCCACATTGACCACCACGGCCGTGACTTCGTCGCCTTCCTTGAGCACGTTGCGGGCATCTTCCACGCGGTCGCGGGAGATTTCCGAAGCCCGCAGGTAGCCCAACAAGTCTTCGCCGAGGTCGATTTAAGCGCCAAGGGCGTCCACGCT